>CAZDIZ010000062.1:13266-28745 GCA_964505625.1 uncultured Solibacteraceae bacterium
GTGATTCGCGACGGCGTGCGGAACTGGGAAGAGTTTCAAGCGTGGGACCAGGCGCATCCGCCGCAGGGCATCGTCACCTGGATGCCATAGCCGCAGACCGTTGCGAATGCAACGACAGCCGCGCTACTTCACCGCGATCGTCAGTCCGGCCTGGCTGGCGAAGGAACCGGACTTGATGACCAGTTCGTATGTGCCGGCGGTGAGATCCGGCGGAATCTGCACGTTGATCTGGAACAGACCGGCCACACTTTGCGGAGCGCTACCGGTCCAGACGACGGGCGCGTTCTTGCCGCCGACGGTTGCGGTCCAGGGTCCCACCACGGGTTGAGGATACGGACCGGCCAGCGGCACGATCTGCCCATCCAGCGCGATGTCGGTTCTTCCTTCGCCGGTGGCGAACACCATGGCGTATCCACCCGCGGCCACCCGATTCGAAGAACTGTTGACCGTGTAGTCCGGCCAGTTCAGAATAGCGCCGGGGCCCGTGCCCGACTGGTTCATGCTGAAAACGCCCGGCACGGCGTCCACGACTGGCACGGCGACGGCGGCACTCTTGCGTCCCTTGAACTCCACTTGTACCTGCGTGGAACTCTTTCCAGCGACACTGTAGGGAACCACGCAGCTCAGCACGCTCGCCGCGCCTCCAGTGACGTAGATCATGGGCGCAGTTGTTCCGTCGAAGTAGATTTTGGTGTTGTCGAGTGTGGTCGTAACAAAGCCGTTTGCGACCTGCATTCCGACGAGCCCCGGAGAGCCGAAGCTTGCGCCCCAGATAGTTACGATCTCGCCCGCCGCCACCTTGCCGCATACATAGCTGGCCGAATTGCAGATGCCCGCGGCCGTGATTCGCGGCGTCAGTGCCAGTTTCAGCAGGAAAGCATCCACACCGCCGGCCAGACTGGTCTGTAGCGCCGCCTGTGATAGCGGCATGTTGGTGGATTCCGTACGCAGCAGCAGATACATGTTGCCCGCGCCGTCGTACGCCAGGTCAAAAGGCGAATCGCTCTTGCTGCCGCCGATGTAGGAAAAGTACAGCGCCGTGGTTCCACTTGGATTTAGTTCAAGGAGGAATGCGTCGCCGTCGCCACCACCGTAACCGGCTTGGAGCGTGTCCGTGGTGGTCGAAAGAAAAGCTGGCGTGAGGTAGGCTGTGCGAGTCCAGCCGCCAACCCAGACATTCCCTTCGGAATCCAGCGCAATGCCTCCGGCCTGCTCGCTATCGCTCCAGCTCACATAGGTCGCGAATACCTTGGCGGTCAGCGTGGAGTTCAGCTTCGCGACCCACATGTCGCCTCCTTCGCTCTTGATCTGCGTGGTTTGGTAAGCGCCGGCGGTTGTTGGGAAGTTCGGTGAGTAGGTCGTACCAGTCAAGTAGATGTTGCCCGAAGAATCCGTCTTAACGGCGGCAAGCTCCTCATCGCGCATACCTCCGAGGTACGTAAGTGCCAACAGGAAATTACTCGAAGAGCCGAGCGGATTGATCTTGGCGATCCACGCATCGCCTCCCAGCGATCCGCCTCCAAAACTGTTCTGGATGACGCCGGCCGTCACCGGCATGTTCATTGACTGCGTGCCGCCGCCCACCCACACCGCGCCCGAGCTGTCCACCGCGATGGCGTCACCTGTGTCCGCGTCACTGCCTCCGATCAAGCTGGAGAACAGCAGTGCCCCCGTGGGTCCGAACCCGGCCACGAAAGCCTCGCCCCAGTTAGGAGAGTTTGTCAGGCCCGTGATCGTTGCCGGGAAATCCGTGGAGCGGCTCTCTCCGGTGACATACGCATTACCCTGGCTGTCCGCGGCGATCCCGTAGCCGTGGTCATCCGCCGGCATGCCGCTGCGCTGCCGTGCGCTTCCTCCCAGATAGGTGGAGTAAACCACGGCACCGGACGAATTCAGTTTGACGATGAATGCGTCGCGGCTGCCCTTGTTGGTGGGCTGATATGCGTTCAGGATGGGGAAGTCGGTGGAGTACGTGCTGCCGGTCAGGTAGATGTTGCCCGACGGATCGACGGCGATGGCACGCCCCGCGTCGTCCAGACTGCCGCCTAGCCGTATCGAAAAGAGGATGTTCTTGCCGCTCGAGTCCAGCTTGGTGATGAATGCGTCCGTGCCGCCATGCGGCGTATTGGTCGACGAAGTAGGGGCGAGCGGAAAATCCGCCGAATTGGTGGTGCCGGTGAAATAGAAGTTGCCGCTCGAATCGGTTGCCAAACGCCCGGGATAGTCATTGGCGCTTCCGCCGAAATACGTGGCGTAGACAATCGCGGGGTCGATGACTAACTGCGCGCTGGGATCGTAGCCTTCGACCGCAAAGCGGACGCGCGTTCCTTCCACCACGTAGCGTCCGGCGATGGCGTGGCGCCGCCCATCTTTTTCTTGATAGATCGCCGGCTTCTTGTGCCGGAACGTGCCGCCGCGCGTTTCGATGCGCAGATCACCGTTCGATTCCAGCGCGAGTTTCCGCGCGCCATCGAAGGCCAGACACACGCGGCTCACGTTGGCTTGCGGCGCGATCACCAGGTCGTACTCAATTTGGCCGTCCGATCCGCGGAAGACCAAACCCACGCCTGGGTAGACACCGCGGTAACGTACCTGGGCGTAGTGCGGTACATCCGTCAACCAGTGGCGCGGGTCTCGTCCGTAGTAATAGAAGCTCTTGCCCGGCAGTTTCTCCGCGCCTTCCAGCCGGGCACGCGGGTCGCTTCCTTCCAGGCGCATGCGGAGCCGTGTGCCGTCAGCCGCCAGGAATTCCGCCCGGTCCGGCGCAAGGTAGAGCGTGTAGTGGCTCTGCCGACTTACGAATTTGACCTGCGGCTCGCTCTGTCCTCGATTCGGTTCGAATACCAATGGCAGAGATTCACGCGTAGCGGTGAGTTGGGTTCCGGCGGCGCATAGCGATACCGGAAGGAACGTGGCAACGACGAACCAATAGCCGGATCGCCGCATGGCGCACCTCCTCGATTGCCCTCTTGAGGTTCCCGACGGTTGGAATTATACATCCGCCATCAGCCGGAAGTGATGTTCGAGTTCGATCGCCCCGCGCCTTACAATGAAGGTGCCGGAGCAGGCTTTGGTCGAGCGCGTCGCCGAGTGGATTCTGCAGCACCGCATGTTCGCGCCGGATTGCCGCGTGGGCGTAGCGGTATCGGGCGGTGCGGACTCAGTGTGCTTGTTGAAAATGCTCATCGAGTTGGCTCCGCGGTGGAACTTGCGTTTGCGCGTGCTGCATTTAGACCACGGGCTGCGCGGCGCGGAATCGAGTGCCGATGCCGCTTTCGTCCAGCGGTTGGCCGAAGAAGCCGGCTTGCCTTGCGATCTGCGCGCAGTGGATGTGGGTGCTCTCGGCGGCAACCTGGAACAGGCGGCGCGACAAGCGCGGCGGGAATTCTACTTCGAACTACTGCGCTCGGGTGTGGTGGCTCGCGTGGCCACCGGCCACACCATGGACGATCAGGCCGAAACCGTGTTGTTCCGCTTCCTGCGCGGATCGGGCACGGCGGGGCTGGCCGGCATGCGCGCCACGACGCCGGAGGGCATCGTGCGGCCGCTGCTCGAATTGCGTCGCGCCGAAATCCGAGAGTGGCTCGCGGCGCGCGGCATCGCCTGGCGCGAGGACTCGTCGAATGCCGAGCGCCGTTTCGCGCGCAACCGCATCCGCCTGGACCTGCTTCCCGCGCTCGAACGCGAATGGAATCCGTCGCTCCCGTCCGCGCTGGTGCAATTGAGCGAGCTCGCGCGCGATGAGGAGGACTACTGGGCCGGCGAGGTGCGCCGGCTGGCGGACGAACATCTCCGCGTGGATGGTTCGATCGTCCTTGTTTCGGCGCGTTGGTTGGCGGAACTGGCTCCGGCCGCCGCACGGCGCTTGATCCGGCACGCCATCGAGATCGCCAAAGGTGATTTGACGCGTGTAGAGTTTCACCACGTCGAGCGCGTGCTCGATCTGGCGCGAAAGCGCGCCGGGCATGGACGGTTGCTGCTGCCGGGGCTGGATGTTTGGCGATCGTTCGATCACATGCGACTTTCTTCGGCCGCTCAAAAACCTCTCGAACTGCCGCATGTTGTTTGGACTGAAGCAGCTACCTGTGCGGATGGCGATCTGTTGGATGCCGGCCGGCTTGGGGGCGCGCTCGCTGTGCGCACCTGGCGGCCGGGCGACGCGATGATGCTCGTGGGTCATCGTAAGGAATCGAAAATAAAGGACTTGTTTCAACGTGAGCGGGTCCCCTGCTGGGATCGGGCGGTTTGGCCGATGGTTACTTGTGGTGGCATGGTCGTCTGGACCCGCCGGTTTGGTGTGGATGCTCGTTTCGCGCCCGATCGGACCAGCACCAGGCTCCTGCGGGTGCGGGAATTGGCGCGCGGCGAGGAAAGCGACGAATAAGGAATCTGCAAGCGAACCACGAACGTCTTTATAATTGAGGTAGGGTGACGCGAGCCGAGGCCGGCAAAGGTCGAGCATGAATTCAAATATCAAGACGGCAATCTTCTGGGTGGTACTGATCTGTGTGGTCGTACTGCTAGTGACGGTGGTGCGCACCGGAAAGACGCAGAACGAACAGCAGCTCACGTTCAGCGGCTTTCTGAACGACGTGGACGCCGGGAAGGTCAAGACCGTGACCATCACCGACGGAGAAGTCCACGGCACCTACCGCGAGTCGACCGACACACTGCGGGCGCAGATTCCCGACAACTACCCGGACATCTACAAGGTTCTGCGAGAGAAGGGCGTTGTGGTGGACATCAAGAAGGCGAACTCGAGCGGTTGGGTTTCGCTTCTGGTGAACTTCCTGCCCTTCATCCTGCTGGGTGGCTTGTGGATCTTCATGCTGCGTCAGATGCAGAGCGGCGGCAACAAGGCATTGAGTTTCGGCAAGAGCCGCGCGCGGCTGCATTCCTCGCAGCAGAAGAAGGTGACGTTCAAGGATGTGGCCGGAGTCGATGAAGCCAAGGAAGAATTGCAGGAGATCATCGAATTCCTGCGCGAGCCCCAAAAGTTCCAGAAGTTGGGCGGCCGCATTCCGAAGGGCGTGCTGCTGATCGGATCACCCGGTACGGGCAAGACGCTCCTGGCCCGCGCCATCGCGGGCGAAGCCAACGTGCCGTTCTTTTCGATTTCCGGTTCGGACTTCGTGGAGATGTTTGTGGGCGTGGGCGCCAGCCGCGTGCGCGACCTGTTCGAGCAAGGCAAGAAGAACGCCCCGTGCATCATCTTCATCGATGAAATCGATGCCGTGGGCCGTCATCGCGGCGCGGGTTTAGGCGGCGGCCACGACGAGCGCGAACAGACGCTGAACCAGTTGCTGGTGGAGATGGACGGGTTCGAATCGAACGAGGGCGTGATCCTGGTGGCGGCCACCAACCGGCCGGACGTTCTGGATCCGGCGCTGCTCAGGCCTGGACGTTTCGACCGGCGCGTGGTGGTGGGGCGTCCGGACGTGAAGGGCCGCGAACTGATCCTGAAGGTTCACACCAAGAAGACGCCGCTATCGGACGACGTGGACTTGAGCGTGATCGCGCGCGGTACGCCGGGCTTCGCGGGCGCGGACCTGGCCAACCTGGTGAACGAGGCGGCGTTGGTGGCGGCGCGGCAGAACCGCAAGGTCGTCACCATGTTCGATTTTGAAGTGGCCAAGGACAAGGTCATGATGGGCGCCGAGCGCAAGTCGATGATCATCAGCGACGACGAAAAGCGGGGCACGGCCTATCATGAAGCCGGACACGCGCTGGTGGCCGCGCTGGTTCCGAACGCCGACCCGGTGCACAAGGTTTCCATCATTCCGCGCGGCATGGCGTTGGGCGTTACCATGCAGTTGCCCATCGAAGACAAGCATTCCTACAGCAAGGAATACCTGGAAGCGCAACTCGCCAACCTGATGGCGGGCCGCATCGCCGAAGACAAGTTCCTGAACAAACTAACGACCGGCGCCGGCAACGATATCGAACGCGCCACCGAACTGGCGCATAAGATGGTGTGCGAGTGGGGCATGAGCCGGTTGGGACCGCTGAGCTTCGGCAAGAAGGAAGAGCAGATCTTCCTGGGCCGCGAGATCGCGCAGCACCGCGACTATAGCGAGGACACCGCCGTCAAGATCGACGAAGAGGTCCGGCGCCTGGTGGACGAAGGCTACCAGCGCGCGGCGGCGATCATCGACAGCCACTCGGATGCGCTGGTTCGCATTGCCGAGGCGCTGCTCGAACGCGAAGTTCTGGACGGCTCCGACATCAAGCTCTTGATCGACGGCCAGCCGCTTCCCAGCTTTCATGCGCCGAAGTCCGACGGCGGCGGTGATAAACAACAGGTGATCCGGCCCGAATCCGCGCCGCGGGTGACGGGGCTCGTGGAAGGCGAGCGTCCGCAACCGGCGTGATCCCCGCTTTCCCTGTCTACCTGTTTGACGTTGACGGGACGTTGCTGGAATCGGCGGGCGATATTTGCGGCGCCATTCAGGACGTTCTGGCAACCACGGACCGCAAGGATGTGCCCTTCGACTTCCTGAAGCGCTACATCGGGCGGCACCTTCTTGACTTGTTTCAGGACCTGTTTCCAGGCGAACCCACTTCGGTTTACGACGAGCTGATCCAAAAATACCGGACGGTTTATCCGGCGCGCGAGCACCGTTTGACCAAGCCGTATCCGGGTGTGGCGGAGACGCTGGCGGCGCTCGGCGGGCGCAAGTCCACGGCCACCACCAAGGGCACGCCCACCACGAAAGCCGTGCTTGAGAAATTCGGGCTCATACAGTATTTCGACCACGTCCAAGGCACCGACGGCTTTCCGCACAAACCTGCGCCCGACGTGGTTCTTGCCTCCTTGCGCGCGCTCGGCGCGGGACCGGAAGATTGCCTGTTCGTTGGCGATTCGCCGGCCGATATGGAAGCTGGACGGCGCGCCGGGGTCAAGATCTGCGCGGTGCTGTATGGCTACGGAGACGCCGCGGAGCTGCGGCGTTGGGAGCCCGACTACGTCGTAGACGACATCCGCGAGCTGCGATAGCCGCTAGCCGGCCGCTTCACTCTATTAAAACAATTCAATCTTGACTTGATTTTCCACGGCCTTGTCCGGGAAAATCGGGATTTTTGGCGATTTGTGCATTTCTGGAGAGAATTGGGGGAAGCGAATTTCTGAACCAACCGTCGTTCGCAGGTGGAGTGTCATCGAATACACAGAGTCTGGCGGCGGAAATCCGTGAGGAGCTGAGCCGGGTCCTTTTGAGCGGAACCTTCAAGCGGACCAAGCGGCTGCAAGCGCTCCTGGCATATTGCGTCGAGCACGCCATCGAAAAGCCAGGCTTGCCGATCAAGGAGTACACACTGGGCGTCGAAGTGCTCGGTAAGCCCACTTCGTTCGATCCGAGGTTGGACCCGGTGGTGAGAGTGGACGCGCACCGTTTGCGCGCGAAACTGGAACAGCACTACCGCAAGGCCACGTCGCCGCCGTGCGTCAAGATCCGATTCCCGGAGCGTGGATACGTCCCCATTTTCGAAATCACCGGTGGCGCTTCCAGTAACGCGGAGAAGGCCGGCGCGGGCATACGCTCGCTGGTGCTGCTCCCGCTTGCCAATCTGAGCGGGACCGTGGAAGACGGCCTTCTTTGTGATGGGCTGGCTGAAGAGCTGATCGAAGTCCTTGTCCGCTTCGAGCATCTCCGAGTAATGGCCTGGAACAGCGTACGCCTATACCGCGGCAAGGTGGCCGATTTGCGGCGGATCGGCAAGGAACTGGATGCGGAAGCCGCCATTGAAGGGTACCTGCAAAGGGCTGATGGGACGGTGCGCATCGGATTGCGCCTGGTTCGAATCGCCGACGGTGCTTATCTTTGGACCGAAACATTCGATTGCGGACCGGGCTCGCTTTTGCCGTTGCGGGAGGATCTGCGCAACAGCATTCTGGATGCCTTGCGGCCGTCGCTGGCGGTTCCGATACCGACTCTCACATGCCGCGTTCCCAATGTCAGTCCCGAGGTGTGCCACACGTATCTGCGTGGGCGGCACCACCTGACCAAACGGACCGCCACCGCGCTGGAGAATGCCGTTGCGTGTTTCGAGGAAGTGATACGTGCCAACCCGCGGTTTGCCGGCGCGCGAGCCGGCTTGGCTGCCGCGTGCGTGATGTTGAGCGCTTACGGAGATCGGGCCTCCAAGGTGATGATGCCGAGGGCGCGCGAGGAGGCGCGCCGCGCGTTGAGGCTCGACAAGTCGGACGCCGAGGCGCGCACCGCGCTGGGCGCCGTGTTGGCGGTCTTCGATCTGGACTGGCTCGGCGCGGAGCGTGAATTCCGGTTGGTGTTGGCGAGCCGGCCGGGCCACGCGCAGGCACGGCTATGGTTTGCACAAACGTGTTTGGTGCCGCAGGCGCGTTTTGAGGAAGCCTTCGAGGAAATGCGCATCGTGGGCGAGTTGGACCCGCTGTTCAGCGTCGCATTCGCCATCACGGCCTGGTCGTGTTACGCCGCCGGACGATCCGGTGAAGCTCGCCAATACTGCCGGCACGCGCTCGAGTTGGAGCCGCATTTCCACCTTCCTTTGCTCGTTCTGGGTTCGCTGGACGAAAGAGAGGGCCGGTTCGAACAAGCGTTGGAGCAATATCGCGAGTCCTGGAAGTACTCCGGCGGCAGCTCCGCCGCCCGAAGTCACACCGGACGCGTGCTGGCGCGGTTGGGGCGGAAACAGGAGGCCTTGGAAGTTCTCTCTGACCTACGCCAATTGTCGCGCGAGCGCCACATCTCGGCCGTGGATTTCGCCATGGTGCACCTGGGATTGGGGGAGGACGAGACGGCTCTCGACTATTTGTATCGTGCCTACGGCGACCGTTCAAGCCGTCTGATGTGGGTTGGCGTGGACCCGTTCTTCGAGCGGCTGCGTGGTAACGAACGCTACCGTGCGTTGATGCGAAGACTGTTTCCCGTCCAGCGCTGAAGCCGTCAGGCAAGACGCTATTCGGTGTCGGCGCGCGCGATTTCGGCCTCGATGTCCGTTCCTTCGTGGAACCAGAGCCGGCCGCGCAGGCGAACGGTGCGGCCGGGATCGCAATCCGGCAGCATGGGATCCACGTGCAGGCAAGGTACCTTGGGATTCCCCCAGAGGCGCACGGCCCGCTGCCAGGCCGTGACGATCCAGCGCCGGCCGCTCTCGTCGCACACCGCGGCGGCGGATGTGCCGAAGCGCTTGTTCGTATTCGATAGCGCGACGAATCCCGGCGCGCCCTTCAGCATGATGCAGACTTGCGTCCGCAGTTTCACGAGCTTTTCGGGCGTGCCATTGGTGAGTTCAATCTCCATGTCGACGTGATTCTTCTCGACGCTGATCGCCGAGCGGAAGACGACGTCGTTTGGCAGAGTCCAGTGCGAGGTGAGTGCGCCGCCGGCAGTCTGCTGAAAACCGGGTGAGCGCACCCAGTCGACGTTTTCGATCACCTTGTTCTGTTCGTTCCAGAGGGTGGGAACATGCGTATGCGCCAGATACAGGAGCCCGAGGTTGCTGAAGATGGCTTCGGGCAAATCCACCACCACGTAGGAGGCTGCATCCCACGGCAGGAACACGCTGGCTTTGGTGCCGCGCCGAGGCGCGATGGCACCTTCCAGAAACCCGATGCGCGGATGGCGCCCGCCAGGGTAGGGCGCGACGCGCAGCGCGGGTTGGGAGGGCGGCGGTGGGACGCGCAACTCGGCGGCCTTCGCGCGAATCTCTTCAGCGCGATATCCGCATACTTTGGCGGCTTCCTCTTCGCTGTAGCGGTGCAGCGAGAGCATGTTGGGAAGCCAGTAGGCCAGGTCCGCGCGCGTGGCTGCCATCTCCGGCGGCAGGCGCAGCTTGCCGTCTTTGGGCGCCGGATAGCGGACGTTGACAAGCGGGTCGGCGGGCGGATGTTCCAGGTCGGCGAACTGCTCCAGATCGCGCATCGCGATCACGCGGAACCCTTCGTCTTTCAGATACTGCATGTATTCGCGGAAACGCTCAGGCGGCGTGTGCACCCATGGATGAGCGATGTCCGGCACACCGTGGAATTGCAGAACGGCGATGCGGCCGTCGCGCGCCTCGCTCACTACTTTCTTGCAGTGTTCCAGAGTCCAGGCCGGATAGCCGTCGCCGGTGGTCGGCACCAGCAGGGGATGATGACGCTGAGGATCATAGGCCGCGCCCACCAGCAATTGTCCATACGGCACCTCCGGCATTCCGCCGCGGCGCGCGAAGCGGAAGCCCTTGGCGCGCAGCACCTCCAGCGCTTCCGGACCGAATGTGTTGCCGCACCAGGCGAAGCTGGTCGGACGCGGCACGCGCACGCGCCCGAGTTCGTATTCGACCAGTGCCAGCTCACCTTCCAACCGCGCCGCCGCGCTCGGCGTGTGAAACCCGGCGTGCGTCCAACTATGGTTGCCGATCTCGAAACCCATCTGATGGATTTCGGCGATCTCCTTCCAAGTGAGCGAATGCTCGGTGAGGTTCATGAAGCCGTGCGAGACGAAGAACGTCGCGCCGAAGCCGAGTTCTTTCAGAAGCGGCGCCACGAAGGTCCGGTGCGACTTCACGGCATCGTCGAAGGTGAGCACCACCACTTTGTCCGGCGGACGAGTGGGCGCGGCGATAGCCGCCGAAGCGGCCAGAAACGATCTACGGCTCAGAGGCACCATGTGAGACATCATAGGCCATGAGGTGTGTGGTGAAAAACTAGGGATCGGCGGCGGGGCAGAGAAGTCTGCCCCGTTTTCGGTAGCCTGCTGAAACGCTTAGATATAGGCGATCACGTCGATTTCGACCAGTGAGTTGCCGGGAATTCCGCCGGCGGCGGCGATGGTTGTGCGCACCGGAGGCTCGCTGCCGAAGCGGCCGTGAAATACTTCGTTCATGGCGGCGTAGTCCTTCAGGTCGTTCAAATACACGTTGCACTTCAGGACCTTTTCCATCGACGAGCCCGCGTTTTCCAGTTCTTTCTGGACCTCATCGAGCACGTGTTTGGTGTGCGCCTTGATATCGCCTTCAAAGTGCGCGCCCTTGCCTGCAATGAACAGAAGATTGCCGTAGCTCACGGCGCCGGAAAACAGCGGCGTCTTGGTCGGCTTCTTGCCGCTGCGATAGTGGACCTTCTTGACGGGCGCGGTGGCTTGGGCCTTGGCGGACACGGAAGTGGCGGCGGCGCAGGCCAGCGCGGCGCCAAAAGCACGTCGGGATTTTGTCATGTGGAGCCTCCTCTGATGCAGTGTAATCCCAGTCGAAGCGGGGCGCGCAACGAAAAGACCATTTTTCTTGAACAACGCCCCGCGCCGAGGCGTAGTCTAGTCACAGGTACAGAGGATACTTCGATGCTCATTCGACTTCTTTCGGTGGTTCCTATGCTGTTCGGTCTGGCGGCTGCCGAACCGGCGGCTCCGACCGCAAACGATATTCTCGCCAAGTACGTTCAGGCCACTGGCGGACGCGCAGCGGCCGAACGAGTCTCAACGCAGGTGCGTCGCGGCACTTTCAAGATGGGGCCGGATACGCAGTTTCAGATTCTGGTTGAAGCCAATCGGCAGGGCCAGTGGCGCATGCTGCTCACGCTCGCCGAAGATGTCGGCATCGAACATGTCTTCGACGGGAAAGCCGGCTGGGTGCACACGCCGGGAGCTACCGAGCCGATGAGAGTTGAAGACGTGGCGGGCGAGGATCCCGCACTCAGCCTGATCGCGGCGCTTGCACCGGAGCGGTACTTCGCCGGTTTCACGGTAAAGGGGCGCGAGTCCAACGGCGGCCGGGACGTTTGGGTGCTGGAGGGCAATCGCGAAGGCGGCCCCGCGCTACGCGCGCTATTCGACACCGAGACCGGACTGCTCGTTCGCGTGGACAAGACCATCATCGAAGACTATCGCGCGGTGGACGGCATCAAAGTTCCGTTCAAGCTGCGCTTTATCGAAAAGCGCGGTGAGCAGGTGGTGGAGTTCTCCGAAGTGCGCAACAACGCGGACGTCCGCGCCACGCATTTCGATAAGGACGCGAGCGCGGCGAACTATCGCGAAGCGGTTCGGCAAGCCACGTTGCGGGCCGTTGCCAAGCACTTGGAAGGCATCGACGCCGGACCCACACGAGCAGTGATCGAACGCATGCACAACTTCACGGCCGAAGACGGAAGAATACTCTACGACATCGTCGCTAAGAACGGCTACCGGCGCGGCTTGGAGATCGGAACCGCCGAGGGTAACTCGGCGTTGTGGATGGGCATGGCCTTCCGGAAAAACGGCGGCCGCCTGGTGACCATCGACCGGAACGCCGAGCGCACCAAGGTCGCGGTGGAGAATTTCAAACAGGCCGGACTGGCGAATGTAATCGACTGCCGCACGGCGGACGCATTCGAAGAAATCCCGAAGGTCGAAGGCACCTTCGATTTCGTGTTCATGGATACCGGCGCGCCCATACACAAGAAGCTGCTCGATATGGTCTACGACCGGCTCGCGCCCGGCGCCGTGGTTGTATCGCACAACGCCAATACGCTGGCACGCGCCGAACCGGCTTTCTGGAAAGCCACGCACGAAGACCCGAAGCTGGAAACCAAAGTCACGCGGACCCCAGGCGGCGGGATTCTGGTGGCGAAGAAGAAGTAGCCGAGCTATTGCGCGCCGGCGTGCTTCAACTCGGGCGTGGTGTAGGACCAGTGGCTGTGGATGATCTTCCACTTTCCGCCGGTCAGGCAGTACGTCTCGGTGGAGTTCCAGCGGCTGGTGGGTTTTCCGGTCCCGTCGTAGTTCACGAGATTGAACGTAAGCAGGGCGACGTTCGAGTGGTGCTGAACTCTCACTCCTGTCAGCTCATAGCGTGCGATTGTCCACTTGCCCACTAGCGGCGCGTACAGCTCTTTCATGGCGGCGAGTCCGTCGATGCGCGCCTTCTGGTATGGATCGAAGTAGGTCACATCGCTGGTGTACAGATCGAGAAAACCTTGCGGATCGCCCTTGCTCCAACGGTCGAGCGCGGCGCGCTCCAGGGCGACGATGGTTTCGGGATCGAATTTTCCGGCGTCTCCACCACACGCCGTTTTCACCGCCGCCATTGCGACGATTCCGAGCAGAATCGATTTAAGCATTGCTGTCTCCTTCCGGGTTTCAAGGCAATTTTAGGTAAGTACACGTGCGGTTTGATAGGAAGAATGGAACATCGCTTTTTGCTATAACCGGTGCAGGTGCCCCAGTACGTCGCCCAATATCGAGAGTACGCTCCTTGCCCGTCAATGCGGGGGCTGGTAAGCGCCTACTTCTCATTTGGTCCACCGCTGGATGAAGAACCGGAACGATGGCCGGTAACCCGCGATGTTCTGTTTGGAGAGGACGATTCGTTCTGCTCGCCTTTGTTCGCGGACGGTCACATCTCCATCGTCCTCAGCTTCGAACAGGCGTGCGCGCGCGGCGGCCGTTGGCGCACTGCCAGTTCACGGCCATGCGGCGATGTGATTGGAGCGATGAGCAGCGTCGGCGACACGTCGCTGGGCGAACGCTCCGAGATGATGGGCGTATACTTTCGTGCGGGACATGCACCAGCCTTCACCGGAATGCCCGCAAGCGAACTCACCGATCAGGTTGTGCCGCTTGGAGACGTCTGGGGGCATCCCGGCGCAGGTATGGCTGCATGGCTCCGCTCCCTGAACACGGCGGAGGCGCGAATTGATCTGCTGGAGCAGACGTTGCTCACGCGATTGGGGAAGGCGCGAGCGCGCGACAATACCTTGGATGTTCCGGGTCTCGCCGGCTGCGTGCTGCGGAGCGGCGGACGGCTGCCGGTCGAGCGCTTAGCGGACGCTGCTGGAATCTCACGGCAGCATCTGGCCCGCGTGTTTCGAGAACGTGTTGGCGTAACGCCGAAACTCTTCAGTCGGCTCGCAAGGTTTCAAGCCGGGCTCGCGTACGCCGGCTGCGAGATGAAGGTCGACTGGGCGCGGACATCGCTTGAATTAGGCTACGCCGATCAATCTCACATGATCGCGGAGTTTCGCGAGTTCAGCAGCCTGACGCCTGAGATGCTGGCATCCCGGCGTTGGTTTCACCCGTTCATTGAACGCGCGCGCGCCGCACGGCTCAGAACCGCACCATGAGCACTTCTGGTTGCAGGCGGCGGACGAACTCGGTTTCGACGCAGACGCAGGGACCGTAGTCGAGCTGCGCCGTGGGCCACAGCGTTTGCACCAGGCGCGGGATGTCCTCCCGGTCACTCGGCGTGTGTTCGAGCGCCAATGACATGCGCGGCCGGAACTTCGCGATGGACGCTTTGCCGCCCGCGAGGGCTTGCTTCTCCGCGCCTTCGACATCCATCTTGATGAAGTCGATGCGGTCCAGTTTCAGTTCCGCAACCAGATGGTCGATGGTCGTCAACACCACCTTGGGGCCTTGGCGGCTGCCCGGGAACTTGAGCGCTACGCTGTCGCCGCCGGACTGGTCGTCGTAGATGCGCATCTCGCGTTCTTCGTCGTGGTCCCAAACGCCTTTGGGATAAACGATCACACGGCCCGCGGCGATCTCAGCGGCGAAGTTGCGGCGCAGGCACTCCAGATTCTGTGGCGAGATCTCAACGGCAACCACCAGACGCGCACCGCGCTCCACGGCATGGCGCGCGAAGACGCCTACGTTCGCGCCGCAATCGAGCACCACATCGCCCGATCGCACCTGGTGCGAGGGACTCTCGTACACGCCGCGGTCGCGGTCGACCACCATCTCGCCCATGATGCTGTGATTGCGTGTGGGGATCCAGAAACGGCCCAACTTAGTGTCGATCAACTCCAGGTCGCCATCGGTGGAAACAACGCGCTCGGCTTCAACTGCCTGGTCGATCAGCGCGGCGGTCTGGCGATACTCGGTCACGCTCGCCCACACGGCACCGAGCGAGCATACGCGGTCGCGAGACCAAGCGAAGCGTGCCGCATCGGCGGCTTTCGAATCGCGCAGCGCGTATCCGGCCGCGACCAGCAGCGCAATTAACCCGGCCAGAATTCCAGCGACTTTCCACTTCATTCGTGCTCTCCCACCAAAGTTATAGCTTGCCCCACACGTGAACAACGCGAGATGACGTTATGATTAAACTTGATTCAGGTTTCTGGGAACTCCCCCATCCACAGTGTTAGTATTGCATGAGCACCATGTATGAGTAGCAACGGAACGGGGCCTGCCGCCGAAGTGGCCCATTCATGGATAAAGCGCGGCGCCCTGGCTGGCGCGCTAGCACTTTCCCTTTTCAATTCGGCACCTTTGATGAGCCAGCCACCAGCGCGTCCGGCGGGATCCGCCACGGTTCTCGTGGTCTACGATGAACCGGGAAAACTGAAGGATCGGGCCTATCTGCACGCGCTGAACTTGGATAACCTGCTAACGCACTTCCAGCTCAAGGCGCAGTTAGTGCCGATGGAAGCGTACACGGCGGGTCAGATGCAGCGCTACCGGGCCGCTTTCTTCATCGCGGCTGGACGGCACACTCGCGTGGCGCCGGCGTTGCTCAACGACATACGTTCCACTCGCCGTCCCTTC
>CAZDIZ010000062.1:28845-29971 GCA_964505625.1 uncultured Solibacteraceae bacterium
GATATGCGACTTACTGCACGACATACTCGGCATCCAACACGCGCACACCGCGCGCGCGCTGATGCGCATTGAGGATGTTAGCGCGGAGTCCGATCCCGAGGATCTGACGCGCATCGCCAACGTGCTGGCCGCGCGGCAGGTTCCGTTTCAAGTGTCGCTGATTCCGGTGTACCGCGATCCATCCAAGTCGGTGGAAGTGCGTTTGGCGGAAATCCCTGGATTGCTGGACGCCCTGCGCTACATGATCTCGAAAAGCGGCACTCCGATCATGCACGGCGCGACGCACCAGTGGCGCGGCGTGAGCGCGGATGACTTCGAGTTCTGGGACGAGATGCGCGATTCGCCCATCGCCGGCGATTCCACGCAGAACGTGCTGCGCACTCTGCGCTTCGGCCTTTCCGAGTGCTTCCGCAACGGCATTTTTCCGGTGGCTTTCGAAACGCCTCACTATGGCGCCTCCGAAATCGACTACCGCGCGTTCCGCCAGGTTTTCTCGGCGTCCTATGACCGCCCGCTCAATTTGGCGCGCGGCGACACCGGCCAGTCGTTCCCCTACACGGTCATCGACCGCTACGGCCGGTTCATCATTCCCGAGAACCTGGGCTACATCCCCGCGTCGACTCCCGATCCGGAAATCGTGCTAGCCAACGCACGACGCATGCGCGTGGTGCGCGACGGAATTGCGTCCTTCTATTTCCACCCGTTCATCGAAACGGCGCTGCTCGAACAAATCGTGGACGGGATTCGCGGCCAGGGCTATCAGTTCTTCTCGGTTCGCGACCTCGGTCCCACGGTGAACTGCGACGGCACCTATTTGGTCTTCACGGCTTCGGGCACGGCGCACGTTTCCCCGAAGGATGAGTACTGGCGCATCCGGCAATACGATCGCGTGGGACGTCTGCTAAAGACCGACGTGTCCGGCAGCCGCCTCAACGCGCCCATGGATATTCCCATCAGCGTGGCGCCCCAAGGCTGGACGGCGATCGACTGCCTGCGCGAGTTGCCGCCCGACGTTGAGCCCACGCAAGTGTGGACCAGCAAGTGGCACGAGTACTGGGAGCGTTTCAAGGAATGGATATCTCCGCCGTCCAAACCGGAAACGCCCATTCAAGGCAAGCAGGCCTGG
>CAZDIZ010000062.1:30071-32226 GCA_964505625.1 uncultured Solibacteraceae bacterium
GACGCGCGCATCGGCTGGCGCTATGCGATGAACTTGCAGAATCCCGATTGCTACCGCGCGGCCATGCAGTGGATGAACACCATCCTGCGCAATCACGATTGGGATGGTGTCAACATCACCGAACTCAACTTCGACGGCGACACCGGGCAGCCGTTCCGGCCCGAGAATTTCGCGCCCATGAACAAGGAAGTCCGCGAAGGCTTCCGCGCGGCGCATAAGTTCGATCCAATCGAGATCTTCACCACCGGCTCGCGCTATCATTACTCGACCAACCGCGCGGCGCTCGACAAGTTCCTGCGCTACCGCGAAGACATCGTCGTCGATTGGCACCGCCGCATTCTTTCCGAAATACAACCCATCCAACGTGAGCACGGCTGGGAAGTCATCGTCACCGCGCTCGATAGTCTGCACAGCGATACCGTGCAGCCCGCACTCGGCGTGGATACGCGCCGCATCGTCGACCTGATGAAGGAATTCCCCTTCACGCTGCAAGTGGAAGACCCGGCGGATTTCTGGAACAAGTCTCCGGACCGCTACCTGCGCTTCGCTGAAACTTACAAGGCGCTGGTGGCCGACCGAAGCCGTTTGATGTTCGACGTCAACGTGGTGCCGGACCGCAGTCTGAGAGGCACGTCGCTGGCGGTTGCGACGTCCACCGGCACGGAACTCGCGTTGACACTGGCCGCCGCGGCCTCGGTTTCCGGACGCGTGGCGGTGTACTCCGAGCACACCGTCCCGGCGCACGATTGGGTCTTGCTGCGCACGGCGCTCGCGATGCCCGCGCGGCTGGACGTCATCGGAAACGAGCGCTGGCGTTTAGACAGTCCATCGCCCGTGCTGTTTTCGGTGGGACGCCGTTTGCCGTTCCTGGTGGACGGCCGTTCGTGGCCAGTGCTTTCCATCGACGACGCCTGGCTGCCGCCGGGACGCCACACAATCGCGATTGAACGCGGTTGGCGCACGTGGCTGTTACCCAGCGGCGCGCCGGTTCACCTGGTGGCATCGACCGCCGGCATCTCGGAAGCTCGCGCGCTGCCGGAAGGAATCGACTTGCGCTATTCGAGTCCCGGCCGCGCCGTGTTGATCTTCGATAAGCACCCTGTGGACTTCTATGTGGACGGTGCGCGGGTGGAGATAAAGCCGGAGATCGCCGGCGCCGGTTGGTCGGCGGTGTTCCCGTCCGGCACGCATAGCATTCGTGTTGTGACTGACACTCCGGCCACCGTAGCTGTCAACACCTGGGGGTGGTTCACTTCCTGGGTGATCGGCGGCGTGGGGCTTTTGGCTACTTTGTTCATGGTTGGCGCTTATGCGCGCATGAAAGTGCGGCGGGCCGTTCGCCGCCAAGGGAGGTGAGTGTGCGCACGCATATCGCCATCGACATCTTCTTTCTACTTTCGGTCACCGTCATTTGGTTCATGGTGGGCTACCAGCTCATCTTGTTTTTGTTCGGGCACCTGTATTACCGGCGCACCCGCGAAGGTAACGAAGGGCCGTCGCCGCTTGCCGACGACGATTGCCCTGGCGTTTCGATTCTGATTCCGTGCCGCAATGAAGAGCGCGTCATCGCGCACACCATTCGTGCGCTGCTCGCGTTGGATTATCCGATCAGGCAAATCGAAATCGTCGTTATCAACGACGGAAGCACCGACCGCACCGCCGAAGTGGCCAACGAGTTCAACTCCGTGGCGCGCGTACAGGTGGTGAATGTGCCGCCTGAGAAAGCCGCGCGCGGCAAGTCTTCGGCGTTGAACTACGGCATCCAGTTCGCGCATCATTCGATCATCGCCATCTACGACGCCGACAACGTTCCCGAACCCGGCGCGCTGCGGCCGTTGGTGTCGCAGTTGATGTCGAATCCCAAGCTGGCGGCCGTGCTCGGCATGTACCGCGCGTGGAACCGTCATCGCGCCCTGGTCACGCGTTTCGTCAACATTGAGAGCATCGCGTTCCAGTGGATCTTGCAGGCGGGCCGCTGGATGTTGCTCGGCGTCACGACGCTGCCCGGCACCAATTACGTGATTCGTCGCGAGGTGGTGGAGCAGTTGGGCGGCTGGGACGAGGAAGCGCTCACCGAGGATGCCGAAATGAGCATCCGCATTTATCAGGCCGGCTACCAGATCCAGTTCATCCCGAATTCGATCACTTGGGAGCA
>CAZDIZ010000063.1:0-3515 GCA_964505625.1 uncultured Solibacteraceae bacterium
TTGGCTTCGCGGCTGGTGGGCAGAAATAGCGCTTGCCGCGCGGTGTTCTGGATCGAGTAGTCGGTGGCGTTCTCCATGATCTTCACTAGCCGGATAATCGCCAACGCCGGGATCGCGCACATGCTCGAGTAACCGCCCAGAGCGATCAGCGGCAACGCGAACAGCGCGCCTCCGACACCCACGTAGTGGAACAAGCGCGAGACCAGGAACATCTGCAGCAGCACTCCGGCCAGATTCACCCAACTGAAGAAGTCGCCGTAGAATTCGCCGATGAAGGTGCGGCGCGCGGCGGCGGCTTCGGGTCCGGCGCCCGCCACCGTTGCGGCTTCGGCGGTGACCATCTTTCCGAGCAGGAATTCGCCGCCCGTGTTGACTACGTTCACCAGCACCACCAGCAGCGCGATCAGCAGCAGATAACGGTCGCGCGCCACCAGGCGAAATCCACCCGCGCCCGAGATCGATTTCTTGGCTTCGTCGGCCTTCTCCTTGCTCGCTCGCGCCACGGCGCGCCGGTTGGCGGCGTGCGTAATCAGAATCGTGACGCCGAGCATCGCCGCCGCCACCAGCATCATGCTGTACGGCCCGAGCGGCTTCATCAGGTGCGCCGCCGCGCGCGCGCCGAGCCAGGCTCCGATCGAGACGCCCGCGCCGACAATCGGGAACAGCCGCTTACCTTGCGCTTCGGTGTAGAGATCGTTGGCGAAGGCCCAGAACTGCGCCACTACCAACACATTGAAGATGCCCAACCACAGGAAGAAGACGACGCCTTCCCGCGCACCCTGGGCGCCGAACGCGGCAAACAGCGCCAGGTTCATCATGAAGAACAACGTCACCCAACCGATGAGCCGCATGCGGTTCACGCGCGAAGCGAACGCGCCGTAAGCCGGCACGACCACGAGCAGCAGCAGTGCCTGTCCGGCGGCGGAATACGTTTTCACTTCCGCGCCGCCTTCGGTCAGGATCAACGCTTCGCGCACGGTCTTGAGCAGGTAGTACGCCGCCAGCAGCAGGAAGCCGTTCAACGCGAGCAGCAGCGCGCCCGCGCCTTCGCCCGCGCGCACGTCGGCGAAGACGCTCAGCATGCGATCCAGGCGCCCTTTCACCGGCACGCCCACGGCGCGAAACACGGGAAACGATTGCGTCGATTTCAGCTCTGTGTCGGGCATCGGGGTTCTACCAGGAGCGATCCACGCCGGCGACGGTGTACGCTTCACCGCCGTGCCGCACGTACACTTTTACCACGCGGCGTTGGTCGCCCACTTGCCGGATCTCGGCCATGTAGTAATCCGCTGCCGCCGCCGGCACATCGAATGTTGAGGCGCCTTCGATCGCCGAGTGCTGGCCGGTTTGATTGTCGAAGCGCGACCACGCGATCGCGAGCGGACGTTCCTTCACCGTGCCGTGCCGCAAGCCCAGGTCGTCGAATACCAACCGCCGGCCGCGCACAGTGAAATTGTCGAGCGGCAGCACCTTTTCCAGATACGCGCGGCCCACGCGGTCGCGGCGCTCGGCGAGCACTTTGGCGACGTAAGCCGCCGCTTCACGATTGGAGTACTCACCGGTTTCGACCAGCGCGCGCAACTGCTCATCAGTGAAGCTCATCACCTGCTTGGCGGCCCAAAACGCGTCCGCGGCGTCGCACTGTTCGAAGGCGGGGTTGGGATACTCGGGTACCCAGGCTTCCGGGTTAAATGTGCTCGACTCAAAGCGCCCCACCGAAGGCAGGTTCGGGTAGTGTACGCGCGCCCAGTCGGGCACGTCCAGTCCCAGCGTGAAGAAGTGGCGCGCCGAACTGGTCCAGTTGAACAGATACTCGTGTCCGGAGCGCGGCGGATTCGCCTTAGTGCTGGCGCTTCCGAGCGTCGAACCGAAATCGATCAGGTAGTGCCGTATGTGGCGACGGCCGTCCTGCTCGACGACGGTGTCCAGCGTGTTGACCGCGCGCGAGTCTTCGTGATTGAGCCAGGCGCAGAACACGCGCAGCCCGCGCAAGTCGCGGCGATGATGGTGCGGCACGATGTCGTTGGGATCGTCCTTGCGCAGGCCGTAATAGCGGAAGGGGCCGATGGGCTTGCCTTCGACCGCGCGGCTGGCGATGGCGCGATAGCGTCCGCGCGAATCCTTGCGAACGGGCAGGAGGATTTCGAGCAACTCGCGCCGCGTCATCTTGTGCTTGCGTCCCAACTCGTCGGCCAACATAACGTCCTTGCCGAGCACCAATCTGCTTTCGTCGAAGTAGACGATGTAGTTGTCCGGCGTGTAATAGCCGAGCGCGTGGAAGATGCGCGCGACGATGGCATCGGCGGCGGTGGCCATCTCGGGATTGGTGGCCGGATCGAACTTCAGAAAATAGACGCGCTTGTTGGCGTCGATGATGGTGAAGCCCGGCGTGACACCTTCGCTCTTGGCTTTGATGACGGTCCACGGTCCCTGGGTCGCTGGTGGCGTGCGTCCGCCGGGACCTAGCTTCAGCTCCTCGATGCTCATTGGGTGCGCGTAGTGGCGGTGTGTGTACCAGGCGCCATCCATGGGCTCGCCGAGCGTGTTCACACCTCCGGCGGGCACGCGCTTTTCATGACGGCCGGGCCGTGCGAAGTTGTTTTCGAAGAAGTCGTACAGGTCGCTCAGCTTGCGCGAAAGCACCTTACCGGCGTTTGCCGGCGGCGGCTCCTTCATGAGCGGATCGTCGGGATAGAACACCGGTCCGGCGGCGTTGAGCGCGAATGCGACGGCGATCCAGACGAGTACGATTCGCATCAGAGCACCGGGTGCGTCCCGCCCGTGCCGAGTGGGCGCGGAGCGAACAGGTCGTTGAACTTGAACCAGATCTGGAAACCTTCGTGGCTGAAGCCGACGTCCAGGCGCAGGAAGGTGCGGTTGCGCGCATTGAAGCGGAAGCCGAAACCCACCGAGCTTTCCAGATCGTGAAAATTAATTTGCGAGCGCTTGGCCGCCACTTTGCCGGCGTCCGCGAAAAATGCCATGTCGAGTCCCGAGAACACCTCCCAGCGATACTCGCCGTTCACGACGATCATGTTGTTATCGCGGAAGCGGAACGGACGGAAGCCACGCAGATTCTCCGACCCGCCCAGATCCGGCTGCAAATAGAACGGGACGGCGCGGCCGGCGTCGGTGTCGGTCAACACGCCGCGGGCACGCAGAGCAAACACGCGCCGCCGGTTGAACAGGCCGATGTACTGTTGCAGGTCGATGTCGGTGCGGCGGAACGAATAGCGGTCCAGACTGCGGTCGTTGTACCAGGTTTGCTGGAACAAGTATTTACCGCCGTTGCGCGGGCCGAGCTTGTCGTCGCGATAGTCGAATTCAAGAAACGGGCCGTAGCGTGTGAAGTCGGTCTGACGGTCAAGGCCGGGGACCGCCGCCGCCGTGTAGACACTCTCGGTCGAAGCGTAGCGGTGATCGCGGCCCGGGCCCACGTTGATGGTGGTGTAGCCGGCCGAAGCGCCCAGGCGCAGCCAGGGCAGGGGAGCGGCGCCGGCCAGGCCGTCAGCGGT
>CAZDIZ010000063.1:3615-8545 GCA_964505625.1 uncultured Solibacteraceae bacterium
GGTTACAACTACGTCTTCGCCACCGAGTGGATCGAACTGAGTCAAGGCTCGCGCGCGAACCCCGCCTTCCAGGGACAGACGACGCTTTCGAGAACGCCCATTCACAACGCGCGCGTCATTCGCTTTGAAGAACAGACGGAAGCCTGGCGCCCGCGCTGGTACCTCATGAAGTGGGGGATCTTCCAGCCGCGCCTAGGCGGACGTTTGGCACTGCGCGCCGATATTGAATGGGGTGGACGCCTGCTCACTACTTACAACGTGCACCTGGAGAGCCGTGTGCCGGAAGCGGGACGGCAGAAGCAAATCGGCGAGGTGCTGCGGGATGCCGCGCGCGCCGATGCCGTGATCGGCGGCGACTTCAACACGCGCCTGCGTCCGAGCGCCGTGATAGAGGACACTCAGCGCGCGGGGTTTCGCAACGCCATCGGCGAGGACTATCTCAACACCAAGCGCGACGGCAGCGGTTCGCAGGACTGGATTTTCGTGCGCGGAGCGTTGCGCGCTTCAGCCGGCAAGATACACACGGAGATTCCGTATTCTGATCATTTTCCGCTCACGGTCGAACTTGTGCGCGTGTGATGGTCACGCCGTCATGCGCTTCAATTGTCCGCAGGCGGCGTACACGTCGCGGCCGCGCGGCTTTCGTATGAAGCACGGGACCGCGCGCCGCACGGTCTCTTGAAAGGCGAGTACGCGCTCGGGCGACGGTGTTTCGAATGGAATGTCCGGCCCCGGGTTCAGCGCGATCAGGTTCACTTTGCACTCGAGTTGGCCGATCAGTTTCACCACGCGCCGCGCGTCGGCGTCGGTGTCGTTGACGCCGCCCAGAAGCACGTACTCGAACGTCAGGCGCTCCCACTGTCGCAGCGGATAGGCGCGGCACGCTTCCATCAAATCCGCCAGCGGATACTTGCGCGTGATGGGCATCAGCGCCAAGCGCTGCTCTTGGTTCGATGCGTTCAACGAAATCGCCAGCTTCGGCCGCACCGGTTCGCGTCCCAACTCCGCCATCTTGGGGATAATGCCTGAGGTTGAAAGCGTGACGCGGCGCGGGGAAATACCCATGCCGCGCTCATCGGTGAGGATGCGCGTGGCTTTCACGACGTTCGCCAGATTGAGCAGCGGTTCACCCATGCCCATCATGACGATGTTGAGCCGGCGCGCGTCCTGGCCCTGCGCGAAAGCGCTGGTGAGCGCGGTTACCTGCCCAACGATTTCTCCCGCCGTGAGGTTGCGTTCGAGCCCCATGCGCGCCGTCAGGCAGAAGGCGCAGTCCACCGGGCAGCCCACCTGCGTGGAAATGCAGATGGTGTCGCGCGACTCTTCGGGCATCCACACAGCTTCGACTGTGCGGTTGTCATCAAGCCGCAGCAGCGTGCGGCGTGTTTGATCGGTGGACGTGAAGGTGGCGGCAATCTCCGGCCAGCCGATGCGCCACTCGCGCGCCAAGTGCTCACGCAAGGCGGCGGGCAGCGCGGTGGCTTCCTCGATCGCCGCGATGCGTTGGGCGTAAAGCGCTTCGTAGAGTTGGCGTGCGCGGTAGGGCGGCGAATCCGCGCCGAGCGCGGCGCGCAATTCCTCCGCGTCCAATCCGGCCAGCGAGCGCTCCACGACTCCAGTCTATCGCGCCGCGTCTACTTCTTCGCCGTTACCGTGATTTCGATGTGCGCGCCACCGGCCAGCTTCGAAATGCCCACCGTGGTGCGCGTCGGCCGTGGTTCTTTGAAGAATGTCGTGTAGACCGTATTCATCCGCTGGAATTGGTCCATATCGGTCAGATACACCTGCACTGACACGACGTCTTCATAACTCATCCCGCCAGCTTTTAACAGAATTCCGATGTTCTCTAAACACAATTTAACTTCGTCTTCGAACTGCGCCGGTATCTTGCCGGTCTTCAGATCGATCCCGATCTGGCCGGACACATAGAGCGTGTCACCGGCAAGAATGGCCGGGCTGAAAGGCCGTCCGGAGGGGAACTCTTTTGGTTGGATCACTTTCCTGGGCGCGGCAAAAACGGCCGCCGCGGAAAGAAGAAAAACCAGCAAAACGGAGTGCATCGTCAGCTTCATAGTGGCATGATACTTCAGAGGGGTACCTTGAGGTACCAGAGTACCAGCGCAAAATGGGACCGCACTTCTATTGTCGTTAACAAAGTCGTCGCCGATCATAGGTGAAGACGAAGGACCAAGAAAATGAACAAACTGGCGATGAACATGCCAACAACGGCCAATCTCAGTGGGTTTCCACAGGAGCGGCGCTCGGCTGACCGTTTCCCGATTTCCCGCGACGTTCAATACAAGGTCCTGAGTAAGCGGGGCGGACCGGAAGCCGGGGGTGGCCAAACCATCAACATTTCCAGCAACGGGGTGCTATTCACCACCGAGCATTATCTGATTCCTGGGCGGAGGCTCGAGCTGTCAATCAGTTGGCCGGCACAACTCAACGATAAGTGCCAACTGAAGCTGGTGGCTCGCGGGCGCGTGGTGCGCTGCGAAGAAGGCCAGGCCGCCATGGAGATTCAACAATACGAATTCCGCACGCGCGCAATGACGGGCGCGGCGGCTAAGCAGTAAAGGCGTCAGGCGAGTAGCTGTTTCCCATTCGACGTTCGCTCGCGGATCAACCTCAGCACTTCTTGTTCAACTTCATCCAGCGAAAGCCCGGTCGTATCCAGATACACGGCGTCAGGCGCCTGCATGAGCGGCGCTTCCTTGCGTGTGCGGTCACGCGTGTCACGTTCGGTGATCTGCCGCGCGATCTCGGCGGGGTCGGCTGCGACCCCCTTTTCTTTTAGCTCCAGTGAACGCCGCGTGGCGCGCTCGTCGGCCCGCGCATCGAGAAAGATCTTGATGCGCGCGTCCGGGAACACTACTGTGCCGATGTCGCGCCCTTCCATCACCACGCTGATTTCGGCGCCCATGGCGCGCTGCTTTTCGACCATTGCTCGCCGCACGCCGGCCACTGTGGAAACACGCGAGGCCGCGTCGCCAAGCTCCGGTGTGCGAATGGCGGCGGAAACATCCTCGCCGTTCAGTGTGATTCCATTCGAGCCGGCCTGGAACTCGATGTGCGCCGCGCGTGCTAGTTGTTCCAGCTTCAACATGTCGTCCAGATCCACGCCCACGCGAATGGCCCAGAGCGCCACGGCGCGGTACATGGCGCCGGTGTCGATGTAGACGAATCCGAGTTTGGAGGCCACGCGGCGCGCAATAGTGCTCTTGCCGGCGCCGGCCGGGCCGTCAATGGCGACGACGAGTGGGTTCGACATGGGCAGTTACCAGCATAGCGGTAAGATGGGTCCGGATGGAGGCGCGCGAATTTGAACTACTGGTGGAGAAGGGCCTGCGGGCGATTCCCGCGCGCTTCCGGCGGCGCATGGACAATGTGGCCATCGTCGTCGAGCAGGAAGGACCGCCCGGCCTATTGGGGCTCTATCACGGCCGTCCGCTGACGCGTCGCAGCGTGAGCGATGGCTTCGTCATGCCGGACCGCATCACCATCTATCAAGGGCCGCACGAACGCGCCGCGCGCAGCCGAGCGCACCTGGAGCGTCTGGTGGCGGAAACCGTCTGGCATGAAGTGGCGCATTACTTCGGGATGGATGAGCGCGAGGTGCGGCGCGCCGAACACGTGCGCCGGAAGCGCGATCAACGTCCCTGACCGGTCGTACCGCCGAACGGCGACTGGGTTCCCAGCGTGACACCCGGCGTGGTCTGTGTGCCTTGCTGCGTGCCGGCCATTCCGGCGGTAGCTTTGGCCGCGTCCTTGCGTACGTCGTAGACGAACTCCCATTCGTTGTACGCCGTGCGGTCGTTGTAAGCCTTGATGCCTTCTTCCTCGACTTTGCTCGCCACGCCCGCCAGGCCTCCACCGATTTGCGTTCCGCCGCTTGTGATACCCGCCAGTCCGCCTTGCCGCGGCGTGGTGAGGATTCTGCGGATCATGTCCAGTGCCTGGTTGGAAGCCGCGGGCGCCATCCCGGTACCGGCCGGCGGGACGCCCGACACGTTGGGCATCGGCGGCACCATGGGCGCGCCGGTCTGCGGGTCCACGGTCGGGTTCAAGTTGGACGGCGCTGTCGTCGTTGTTCCGCCGGACGAAGTGGACGCATCCGCCGTGGTGGCGTTCGGGTCCTCTTCGGAACTGGTCTTCTTTTCGCGTTCCCAGGCCCGCCTTTTTTTGTAACGCGAGCCTCTCGTACCTTCCGTGCCCGCGAGCGGATCCATGCTGCCAAACGTGGCACGGGTAGCGATGAACGTACTCTCGGATTTCCCGTCCTTGGACTTGTCCTTGTCGCCGCCCATGACGTCCTTGGCGCGGTCATAGACCAGCGAATCGGTGAACACGCCGCCTGGTCCGACGTGGATCAGCCGCCACTCTTCCTTGCCCGATAGCGGGTCGCGGTAGCGCCGGCGAAGATAGCGGATGTTGTTGGTGTTTTCCAGTTCCTCAAGATTGGCTGGATACTTGTTCCACTTGCGGACGTAGAGCTTAATGGCGCGCGAGTATTGTTCGCCGCGCTCGATCAACATGCCCTCTTTGACGCGCTGCGATTCGAAGGCGGCGCGCGGCAATTCCAGATAGAACAAAATGGCGACGCAGGCGGCCATCAGGAACACGAACAGCAGCGCGAAGCCGCGCTCGCTCTCCGGTTTGCGCCCGCGTTTCACCCGCCCTGCTCCTTCGTTAGTTGCAGCGTCTGCTGCCCTTCAAACTGCGTGTCTTCCATGGTGACTGAATTCACGCCGATGCGAACCACTTTATAGCGCTTCTTCACCAGCTCGCCTTCGGCGGCCACGTGAATGCTCTCGCCTTCCAGAAAGAACGCACGGCGCGCCCCGCCGCGCGACGCGTTGACGTATCCGAAGAACTTGAGGGGAATAGGCGGCGCCTGCGGCTTGTAGACCGGCGTGGGCGGCGGTGGCGG
>CAZDIZ010000063.1:8645-32201 GCA_964505625.1 uncultured Solibacteraceae bacterium
CGGAATTCCTGGCGCATGAAGCGCGACTTGTCCTCCCGCCGCGGCGCCTCGCGGGCTTCGCCGGAAACGGCGAGTTGCGCGGGTTGCTTCGGCGCCGCGCTGGGCGTGCTGGGGGCGGCGCTGCGTGGCACATCCGTTGTCGAGTTCGAATAAAATACGTAGGCGGCTATCAGGAGTAGCCCCACCAGGATGATGATCTTTTTCGGTTCGGCGCCCAGCTTCATTTCGCCTCCGCATCCTCGCGCACGAAGGTGTTCAACTTCATGCTCACGTTCAGCACGCCTCCGCCCGCTTGCGGAGAGGCTTGCAGGAACTCGATGATCAGAAACCGCGGTGAGCGGTCCAGCAAATTCACAAACTGCACCAGATCCGCGTAGGTGCCTTCGTAGTTGCCGGTGATGGTCATCATGCTCAACGTGTCGCTGCCTTCGACCGGTTCAAATTGGAAGCTATGCTCGCGCTCCCGCATGCCGACCTGTTTGGCGGACTTCACCAACTCGCTGATCATGGTGGAACTGGCCGCGCGGCGGCTGACGAAAGAACTGGTCATGAACTTGCCGCCCGCGGCGCGCGCCTGCTCGATTTTGGCGGCGATGTTTCTGGACCGTGTGAGCGCCACTTGCTTCTGCTGGATGTCCCGCTGCAACACGACGAGCTGCTCCTCGAGCGATTCCGCCGAGCCCCCGAACGGATGGAAGGCAAATACTGCGGCCACCAGGTTCGCCGCCAGCAGCACCACGATGGCGCCGCGCATGATCGCGTGCGGTTGCTTCACCGCGCTCCGCCACGAGGCTGCACCCAGCCACGATTTATAGCTTCTGGACATAGTTCACGCTCACGCGGTAGCGGTAGAGAGGTTCGTTCTGCGACGGCGGCAGCATGCTCAACACGCTGGTTGCGCCGAACAGCGGCGAAGCCTCCATGCGCATCAATAGTTCGATCACTGGTTGGTTCGACGTGGCTCCCACCACCATATCGAGCAGCAGCTCGTTGTTCGGCGTCACCTGCGGGCGCACGGAAATCAAGCGCACGTTGTGCGGCAAGGTGCTCTCAAGATCCTCGAAAATTCTGGTCCAACTGATGCCCTTGCGAAGGAGCAGCACGTTGAGAAACGCGTTGCGCTCGATCACGTCGGCGTAATCGCGGCGCCGCAGGCGCGCATCCACTTCGGCCTGCGCCTGCGCCAGGCGGCTCTGCTGCGTCGTGAGCTTGGCCACCTGCTCTCGCGCACCGCTTGCCAGGTCGCGCTCGGTGTATGCCCAGTAGCACAGGATCACAAGCAGACACGCGAGCACTGTGAGCGCCGAGACCGTCGCCGCCATCACCGGCCGGTCACGCCGGAACGGTTCGCTCGAAAAGTTGAAGGGAATGCGGACGCTCATGCTAAAACGCCCCCTGCTCGCGCAGATAGCCGAACAAACCCGCGCGAAATTCGCCCGGCGTGCCCAGCGGTGTATCCAGCGGCGTCACGCCCAAGTCTAGTTCCGCTTCCCAGATGCCCGAAAGCTCGTTCTGGATCGATTCGAAACCGCACACGTGTATCGCCGTTGGCCGCGCTTCGAGTTCGTCTTCGATGTAGGCCATGGTTGGATAGAGAATGCCGTTGATTTCGCCGGCGGCCACCGCGTCCAGTTCCACGGTGCGCACCATGCGCACCGCGCTGCCGCGCAACGCGCACAAGGTCAGCGCACGCCCGGTGAGCTTGGCCATCAACGTCACGGTGTTCGCCGCCGTCGCGCCGTCCAGTAATCCTAGTGCCGACAAGGCCGATGTGGTGACCAGGCCCGGCTGGAATCCGGCCAAACGCAGCGGCGCTTCGTAGCGCGCCACAATGTCCATGGGAATCAGGCCCACCACCACGTCGAGTTTCTTGGCCTGATGCGGGCGCTGCTGCACGAAGTACTGCACGGCGGCGGTTTCGACATCGTACGGAACGGTTTTCTTCACGCGGAAGCGCACCAGCGAAAGCTGCTCGGCCGGCTCCGTCGGGAAGGAGTCGAAGTCCAGCACGCTCACGCGCGCGCACCCGTCCGGCAGAATGAGCGCCGCCGGCATGCGCTTGCGGCCCGTGGATTCGCCGGCGATGCCGCGCACGGCTTCAGCCAGTACGTCCGGCTGCGCGACGTTTTCTTCGACCGGCGATACGCGCACCACGCCCGGCGTAAGCGGCGCAAAGCCCACCTGCCTCTGTTCGCCGAGGCGCGCGTAGGCGATGCCGGCTTCCGAAATTTCGCAGACCAGTTCCGGCGGTGGATCTTTGACCAGGCTGGTGAGACGGTGCCAGAAGTTCATAGTGTCGTTCGTTTCAGCCCTCGATGAAGGTCACCTTGTTGATCTCGCGCAGCGTGGTTGCCCCCTGCGCCACCTTGGCCAGCGCCGATTCACGCAGAAACGTCATGCCCTCTTCGCGCGCCGCGCGTTTGATTTCGATGCTGGGGCGCTTGTCCAGAATCATCTGCCGGATGCGCTCGCTCAAATCCAGCAGTTCATGGATCGCCGTGCGCCCGCGGAATCCGGTGCCGCCGCACTCAAAGCACCCGGCGCCTTCATAGAACGGCCGGTTGCGCCACTCGTCCGGTTCCAGGCCGCTTTCATCCAGATAGGAATCCGGGTAGTGCACCTCGGCCTTGCAGTGCGAACAGATGACGCGCACCAACCGCTGCGCCAGAATGCAGTTGAGCGAACTGACGAAGTTGTACGCTTCGACGCCCATGTTCAGGAAGCGGCCGATCACGTCCAGCACGTTGTTGGCGTGCACGGTGGTGAACACCAGGTGGCCGGTGAGCGCCGCGTTGATGGCGATCTGCGCGGTCTCCTGGTCGCGGATTTCGCCCACCATGATCTTGTCCGGGTCGTGGCGCAAAATCGAGCGCAGGCCGCGCGCGAAAGTGAGACCCTTCTTCTCGTTCACCGGAATCTGCGTGATGCCCTTGATCTGATACTCGACCGGGTCTTCGATGGTGACGATCTTGTCTTCGTCGTTCTTGATTTCGCTCAGCGCTGCGTACAGTGTGGTGGTTTTGCCCGAACCGGTCGGCCCGGTCACCAGCACCATGCCGTACGGCTCCTTGATGTAGCGGCGGAACTTGGTGAGATCGTCTTCGGAAAAGCCCACCACGTCCAGCGAGAGCTGCGCGAACTTCTCGCTCATCGATTCTTTGTCCAGCACGCGCAACACGGCGTCTTCGCCGTGGATGGTGGGCATGATGGAAACGCGGAAGTCGATCAGACGGCCTTTGTATCGCACGCGGAAGCGGCCGTCCTGCGGCACGCGGCGCTCGGCGATGTCCAGTTCGCTCATGACCTTGATGCGCGAAATGATGGTCGAGTGCCACTCCTTGGCGATGGGCGGCATGGCGTAGTGCAGCACGCCGTCGATGCGGTACTTGATGGCGACCTCAGCGTCGCGCGTTTCGATGTGTATATCGGAGGCGCGCCGCTCCAGGGCGTTGAAGATGGTGGTGTCCACCAGCTTGATGACCGGCGCGATGTCGCTATCGGACGCCGAGAGCTTATCAATCGAAAGCGTTTCGTCCTGCGCGTCCTCGTCGGCCACCACGTCGAGCGTGAAGCCTTCGGTCACCTCTTCCAGCACGCGCTGCGACTGTTCGGTCTTCTTGAGCAGATCCGAAATCTGCGACAGCGTGGCGATGCGTACGCGCAGCTTCTTTTTAAGCAGCAGCGAGATCTCGTCGATCAGGTTTAGGTTGCGTGGATCGGCCAGCGCGATGTCGAGCGTTCCGTTCTCGGCGCGAAGCGGCACGAAATTGTAACGGAACATCAGATCGACGGGTACCGAACGGAACAGGTCGTGGTCGATGTGGCATTCCTTCAGATCCACGAACTCCCAGCGATAGCGCGCCGCCAGCGCCTTCGCTTCGGCCGCTTCCTTTTCGAAATCCACCGCTTTGGTGCGATCCGCGCCCATGTCCGTTTCGCCTCCTTCCCGCTACCTCAACGTATCCGCCAGCGAGAAGATGGGCAGATACAACGCCACCAGCACAAACGCCACGAACGTGCCCATGAAGATCATGATGGCGGGTTCAATCAGCGAAAGCGCCGCGGTCATCTGCGTATTCACATCGTCCTCGTAAAACTCCGCCACGCTTCCCAGCATGGCCGGCAGCGCGCCCGTGGATTCACCTACTTCAATCATATCGATGGACAGCGCCGGGAAGATGCCCGTGCCGCTCAACGCGTTCGACAGCGATTCGCCCTCACGCACTTTCTGCCGCGCTGTATCGAGCGAGCGCCGCAGCAGCCGTGACCCCAACGATTCCGACGCCGTTTCCAGCGCCTGCACCAGCGGGATGCCGCCCAACAGCAGCGTGCTCAGCACGCGCGCCAGTTGCGCCACCTGGTATTTCACCCAGATTTCGCCAAGCAGCGGCGTGCGGCGCTTGATGGAATCGATTCGGGCCTGCGCGCCTTCGCTGCGTGCCCACAGGTTGAACAACACCACCACCGCCACCAATGCTCCGGCGCCCAGTACAACGTAATTCTGCGCCGTGGAGCCCACCGCGATCAGAATCTGCGTCACCGCCGGCAGGCTGGCCTGCATGCTCTCGTAAAGCTGCGCGAAGCGAGGCACCACGTAGGTGACCAGGAACACCATCAATGCGATCACCAGTACCACCAGGAACGACGGATAGAGCAGCGAGAGCAGCAGTTTCTTGCGCACCGCCAGCGCCAGTTTCTGATAGGCCAGAAAACGGTCCAGCACTTCCGGCAGGCTGCCGCTCTTTTCGCCCGCCATCACGCTGGTGACGTAGATGGGCGGGAACACACCCGCGTCACGAAACGCCTCCGAGAGCATGGCGCCGTTGCGGACTTCATCGCGGACCTGCTTCACGTAGCGGCCCAGCTTGGGGTCTGTGAGACGGTCCGCCAGCAGATCCAGCGATTTCAGAATGGGCAATCCGGCCCTCACCAGCGTGACGAACTGCTGGTTGAAGATCAGGAATTTCTCGATGTTGATCTTGCGCCCGTGTTTGGCGATAGCGCCGGCGAACGGCACCGCCGAACGCGGCCTGACGGTGTAGATCAGGTAGCCCTGGTCCGCGTAGCGGTCGCGTATCTCCTGTTCGGAATCCGCATCGATGGTCTGCTGGCGAATCTCACCGCGGCTGTCGGCGTATTTGACTACCCATTCCGGCACGGCTCAGGGTCTCCGGTCTGTTTCGTCCAGGCTCTCGACGAACTCGGCGCCCGGCGGCAGTTTGAAGCGGAACATGGCATCGTCGATCGGCGGGTTCACCTTTTCGCCGTCGAAAGAATACTCCAGCACAGAGCGGTCCTGCCCGCGCACCAGTAGCCTGCGGATCGAGTGCGTGGGCGTCACCAGGAACTCGACATCGGTGTAAGGCAGACGGTTGGACTTGGCCGTCGCCGTGATCAGCGTGTCCGCGCCTTCCGGCTTGGTCGTGAACGCTTTGAATTCGCGGTCGAAATCCAGTTTGCCGAGCAGGAACGCCAGCGGCGCCCGCAAATCCTCGCTCTCCTTCAGCTTGGATTTTTCGGCGCGATTGGACGACGGGCTGTAGAAATAGATGAACTTCCCGTCGGACACAAACAGCTTGCCGGCCGGCTGCTGGTACTCCCAACGCATGCGCCCGGGTTTGCGCAGCCACAGGCGGCCGGATTCAGAGCGCGTCCGGCCCTGCATGGTATATCGTTGTGAAAAAAGCACTTCCAGCGTCGCCGCGCGATTGTAGCGCTGCTCGACGGCCTTCAAAAGCGTCTTCAACGGAGCGTCGGCGGCAAACGCCGGCGCCAGCATAAACCACACCCCTAGCACGACGGCTCTCACACTAGCTCTGACGATGGAGGCGTCGAAAACGTGCAATCGAACCAGTGGCTTGTGCTAGCATCGCAATTGCCCGGATAACCAGGAACACGGCCACGATGCTTGAACCGTATCTTGATGAGCGATTCTCGGAGCCCGATCTCGACCACCGCCTCGAATGGCTCAATGAACCCGGTGTCTGGTCAGTGGATACGTGCGTGCAGCGTTTGGTGGTGATGCCCGACGCCGAGACCGATTTCTGGAACCGTACGCACTCTGGATTCACGGCCGGCAACGGTCATCTGTTCCACGCGCGCATTGGCGGCGATTTTATCCTTTCGGCAAGCGTGGTTTTCTTTCCGAAGAATCAGTACGATCAAGCCGGCTTGATGGTGCGCTTTTCGAGCGACTGCTGGCTGAAGACGTCGGTCGAGTACGAACCGGAAGGCCCCGCCAAGCTCGGTGTGGTGGTGACCAACCACGGCCACTCGGATTGGTCGGTCCAGGACTTTCCGCCCGGCCGCAACTCGGTTGATCTACGCGTCCGGCGCACGGGGACCGATTTTCTAGTCGAGCATCGCGCCAGTGACGCCGAAGACTGGAACATGATCCGCATGGCGCATCTGGACGCCGGCGAACATCGCCACGCGCAGTGCGGCATCTACGCATGCAGCCCGAAAGGCGCGGGCTTCCGAGCCGAATTCGCCCGCCTACGGATCGACGCAGGCAAGTAGAGCGGGCCTCTGACCGTCTGGCCTCTGCCTCGCTTGGGATAATGAGGCATGCCGGATTCCCGACTGCGACGGTTGAAACTGTGGGCCACGGCGCTGTGTTGCGTCGCGAGTGCCGCCGCTGATAGTGGCCCGCGCGCACGGCTGGAATTCAGCGCTTCCGCCAAGGAGCCGTATCCGCCGCTTGCTGGCGGCGCCTTCACCGGCCCAGCGGTCGCCGCGTCTCCGGACCCATTGGTTCGTTATCGCTGGCGAACGGTCCGCGCCGGCGACGGGTTGCAGATCTACACGCTGCGTCCGCAACGCTTCTCCACCGCGACTCCCGCTTCGTTCGAAAATCTGAGTTCCGCTGTTGGCGCTGAGCCGCGCATCACTGTGCGCGCGCCGGGTTCGATTCGCTTCGATTTCGGTGTTGAGAGCGCGGCGTGGCTCGAATTCGACAGCCCCGATCTGGCCGGCGAAGTCGAAATGAGCATCAGCGAATACAACCAGCCCGCGATCGTGAACAAAGGCCCGCGGCACCCGGTGAAGACCACCGCTCCCGTTCGCCACGGCAACACCTACCGCTTGGAATTGAATCGCGATCTCTACGAAGGCGTCCGCTTCGGCTGGATTCATGTGCGCAGAGTCGACCGTCCCTGGCACATCACCGCTGTTCGTCTGGTCTGCCAAACCAAGCCCGCCAACTACCAGGGCGCCTTTGCTTCGAACGACGCGCTGCTGGACCGCATCTGGTACACCGGCGCCTACGCCGTGAAACTCAATCTGCTCACTGACTACTTCGGAGCGATCCTCATGGACCGCGGCGACCGCATTTCCTGGACCGGCGACGCGCATCCATCGCAAGCCGCCGCGCTGGCCGCCTTCGGCAACTGGGATTTCGTCAAAGCCAACCTGGAACGCACGGCGCACGCCGACAACACCATCGAAAGTTACTCGCTCTACTGGGTGCTGAGTCTGGTGGACTACTATCGCTACACGGGAGACAACGCCGCGCTCGACACGCTCGCGCCGGTGGCGATGAAGAAACTGGCGCACGCCGAGGCCATCTGGAGCGATCCGCCCATGAACTTCTACGGCTGGGACGAACGCACCGGAGCAGGTTTCGAAAAGCCCAACAATCCGGAGAGCAAGCTGGCGTACCGTTTGCTTGCGATACGTGCCTGCCGCGAATTGGCTTGGGCGCTCGCCGCGCGAGGTGACGCCAAACAGGCGGGGGAGATCGATGCCGCGGCTGCACGACTCACGCGGCGCCTGGAAAACTCCGCGAGTTGGTGGCGTAAGGCCGGCTTGCACGTGGCCGCCGAAGCCGTCGCCGCGGGCTTGGCCGGCGATACCCGGCCGCTATGGTCGCGCGAGTTCGCCGATCCGTTGAACCGGTTGTCGTATTCTCCATTCAACCAGTGTTTCGTCTTGCAGGCGATGGCGAGCGTGGGCATGCACGAAGAAGCTCTGGCGACCGTTCGCGATCTGTGGGGTGCGCAGCTTCAATACGGCGGCACGTGTTTCTTCGAAGTTTTCCGTCCGAGTTGGAACCTGTTCCTCAAGCCGAACGATCCAGTGCCGAACTGCCAGGCCGGCTACACCAGCTTGTGTCATCCGTGGAGCAGCGGTGTCACCAAATGGTTGTCCGAGGAGACGCTGGGCATACGTCCATTAACGCCCGGCTTCGCCACCTTCTCTGTCGTTCCCCACCTCGGCGGCACGCTTACGCGAGTGGCCGGCGTGATGCCTACCCCGCGTGGACCGATCGCGGTCGACGTCGATACCGCGCGCGGGTACATGACTGTTACCGCGCCCGCCGGTACCGAAGGCACCATCGGAATTCCGAAGCAGAGTCGAACCATCCGCGCCATCACTTCCAACGGAACGTTGATCTGGGACGGCGCATTTCACAAAGCACCCGGCATCGCCGCCGCGCGCGAAGACGCCGGCTTCGTGTACTTCAACGGAGTTCAGCCGGGCCGCCACACATTCCAGATTCGCTACGATGCACCGCCCGTGGCGCTCCCCGCGCGGCCCAACCCCGTGTCCTATCCCGCCAAACGCGTCGAAGCCGAGCCGCGAGGCGCCGACGGTTGGGTACGCTTCAGCATCGGCGAATCGGGGAGCGATGTGTCGCATCTGCCGGACTACGTGGCCGCAGTTACCCACGTGAACGCGCGCGCCGGCGTCTGGCCGTCGCTATCTACCGCAACCGGCTATCTGATGACCGGAAATCCTAGCGCAACCAAGCAAACCATGACGGTGGATGTGCGCCTGAAATCCGAACACGGCTACCGGATGGCGTTGCACCTGATCGATGGCGATCGTCAACAGCGCCGCATGGCGGTGGAGCTATTCGATCTCGATACACTGAAGCTCATCGCACCGGTGGCACTGGTGGAAGACTTCGCCGGTGGAAAGTATCTCGTATACGAATACGACCGCTCCTGCCGAGTCCGTCTAAGTCACGTGACCGGCGGCGATGCCGTGATCAGCGGCATCTACTTCGATCCCCGGCCTCGTTCTTTCTGAGGCGTTTACACCAGCCGGATGGTCTCGCTGTCTTCGTCGAACAGCGCCACCTTGTTTTGCAGGTGCGACTGCATGGCCATGATGAGCGGCGTCTGCACGCGGTACGCCAGTTCCAGATCGCCGCGCGGCACTCCGCGTGTGTGCACGCAGTTTAGAAAATCCTTCATGTGCGCGACGGCCAGATTCGAGTGGCCTTCGCCGCGCGTTTCCGTGTCGGTGGGAAGCTCCTGCTTGGGACGCCCCACGCCTTTGAGCGGCTCAATGGTGATGGCCAGGTCCGATTTGCGCGCCACGCCCTCGGAACCACGCACCAGCGTGTCGATACCCACGTAGTTGACGAAGCTGCCTAGGAAGGCGATGTCCAACCCTTGCGGATATTGGATCAGCAGATCGAAGGTGTCCGGCACGTCGCGCAATCCGCCGTAGAAATACCGCCCGCCGGTGGCCACGACTTTCTTGGGAAATCCCGCGCCGAGCATCTTCACCAGAGGCGTCAGCATGTGCGGGTAAGTATCGGTCAGCGGTCCGCCGGAATAGTCCATATACAGACGCCACTGGAACAGACGGCTCACCGTGAATTCGTGGCGTGGTGCATCGGCCTGGAAAGTCTCCCAATCCACGCCCACGCCGGGCTTGGCGTTGGGGTCGTCGATCGGCATGCCGGCTTCGCCCTGATCGCCGCGGCGGAAGTAGCAGCTCTGCGCATGCACGACTTTGCCGATGGCGCCCTGGCGGATCTGTTCGCCGGCGCGTTCCCAAACCGTGTCGGAAACATACTGCGTGCCGATTTGAATGACGCGCTTCAGCTTGCGATTCTCGTGCACCAATTCCTTCAGCTTGTCGAATTGTGCCCAGTGCGTGACCGGCTTCTCGCAATACACATCCTTGCCGGCGCGAATCGCTTCCATCATGTTGAAGACGTGCTGCCGGTCGGGCGTGGCGATCACTACCGCGTCCAGGCTGGGGTCCTTCAGCATGTCGGCAGTGCGCGCGTAGCCCTTGGCCTTCAACGCCACTTCGGCGCGCTCCAACCGCGGCTGGTAGATGTCGCAAACGCTCACCAGTTCGACGGGATCACCTTGTTCGCTGAACTGCTTGATGGTCTTGCCGAGGTAGCTGCCCCGTCCACCCGCGCCAATCAACCCAACGCGCAATTTCTTTTGCGCCGCGCCGGATTGCGCCATGGCGCGCGCGGCCAAGCCGGCGCCGGCCACGCCTGATAAGAACTGCCTGCGATCAGATTGATTCATGAGTGCGCTCCAAAGGTTCGAGTATATATCACCCTAGTCTAGCGAGTAGATGCCGAAAAAAGACTCCGGTTTCAAATGGCCGGTTTCTAAAAAACGGATATCAAGATCCCATATCCAATCGGCGATTTCCCGGTCGTCTTTCCGCTCCAGATCGTAGTTAGGGCCGTACATTGTATTGCAGAAACGCGTGGCCAGGCTAAGCAGCGGCACAAAGGCGATTTCGCGGAACATACGGCGCATGAGTGGCAGGATGTCCTGTGACCGCACACACTCCATGCCGGAGCGGCGCGTGTCATCATCCCATAGACGTTTGTCCAGTCGAGGTGTTGGACTTGCTGTGTGGTTGACGCGATAACGATCAGGCAGCGCGGCCCAGATCTTCTCGGCTTCTCGTCTGGATTCGGGCCACATGCGAAACCCGTTGCGCGTGATCACGTCGAATACGATCAGCGTGCCCGCCGGCCGCAGCGCGCGGCGAATCTGCGCCAACACATGTTCGAGCGCGAGAATGTGATGCAAGGAGGCATGGCAGAGCGCGACGTCGAATGCGCCTTCGGGCAATCGCGCCGTATTCAGATCCGCCTGTTCGAACGTCACCGGCAGCCGCTCGCGCGCCGCCTGCGCGCGGCCCAATTCAATGGCGTCGGGATTGAGATCCAGGCACAGAAAGTCCGCACCCGGCGCCTCGCGGGCGATCGCCAATTCGACGCCTCCCGGTCCCGAACCGAGCGAAATCAATCTGGCTCCCGGACGCGCCCCGAGGCGCGCGACAGCATGTCCTACCAGATCCGCACCCGTGGCTTGGCGAATCCGCTCCGCGCACCGGTTCTGAATCTCTTCCCACACCGGCGGCGCGTTCTCAATCAGGCGAGCGTCGCTTCCGGACTCCGCACGATGCGAAACCGAGTAATGGTAAATCTCCTCCGACACTAACCGCCGGTAGGCGGCGCTACCCGGCTTGGGCGGCGCGAACGCACGCCGGCGCAGGTCCGAAAACCAGATTCGCGACTCGCGAAGATGTGTGCCCAGGATCGCCGCGTGCCAATAAAACCAGCGCACGCCCCGGCGGCGACCCCACCACGGAATCTCCGCGGTCGCCCCTCTGATCAAGGCGTGCCGACGAACGCCAATTTGTGTGTCTGCCGGGGCGCGGAGACGAAATCAAAATCGCAACGAATAATCAACGAGCTGTCGTTGGCATCCTTGGCGACGAAGAACCCTTTCGGATCTTTCATGGCTAGTCCTTTAGGTGCGCGTACGAAGACGCTGCCGCGATAGCCGGCCGGCCGTTCGGCTTCGATGGTCAATTCGCCGGCCGCCTGGTCCCATTGCGCATTCACAATCTCCGCTTGGCCCTGGCGCACGTGCATGTCGGTGGACGCTACCCACGGATGTGCACGCTCGCGCGCGATGCGTACCAGTCGCACCGATTGCGGCGGCACCAGCAAATGGACGGAACCTTTGTGGATGCCCATGTAGCGTTCGTTCCAGAAGTCCCACACGACATACGATGCCGCGGGGTCCAACCCGAGCCGTTCGAAGGCAATGTCTTCCTCCAGCACCTTCGAACGATAGTTGAACACTGCCACCAGGTCCCACTCATCCCAATCGCGCTTCACTTTCAGGTGGAACGTCTCCGGCCAACCCGGCTCGGGTTTTTCGAACAAATCCAGCGGATGCGCCGCTTCGGGAAGCCTCGGAAAAACCTGCTTGATCATGGCCAGCCGGGACTCGCTCATACGGCCGATGTCGTCACCCAGCATGACGGGACTGCCGTTGATGCCGAAGATGGTCGCGGTGATGCGTGCGTCGGATTCGGCGATCGGCTTGTCGATGGTCATCACATTGCCTGAATCCGCCAGATACAGCTTGCGGTGCGTGAAGTAGTTACCGGCCAGCGCATTGGTCGCCGCGCGGTGGGAAGTCCAGTATTCGGCGCGATTGATCATGAATGTGCCCGGATAGAATCCCTTGCCGGGACCATCCAGCGCGCGGCCTTCGCCGTAGTCGGTGCCCACGCGGTTGGCGGCCACCAGACCTACGTTTAACAGCGTCGGGCCGGTGCTCGGCAGTAGGTAGGTGTCCTTACCCGCGGCGTCGCTGATCACCTTGATGCCGGCGCGATAGGCCTGCGGCCCAGGAATCAGAGAGCGGTCATGGTAGCCGTCGGGAATGTGGTTGCCGGGAACCGCGCCGGAGATGGCATCCAAGAAGTCGATCATGTAATACCGCACGCCCCATTGGCGGTACGTCGTGAAGACATCTTTGAGAAACGCCTGCGTCTTCGGATGCGTGGGATCGAGCGCGTAGACTTCTCCGATCTCTCGATGCGGCACCGCCAGCAGCTTGCCGCCACTGAGCAATAGGGCATCGCGGAATTTCTCAACTTCCGGTTTCAATTTCGAACTCAGCCAGAACGCGCCGCACCACAGTCCGAGTTTGAAATCCTTCTTGGACAGATCGCTGATCAACGTTTGCGGCCCGCTCGGGAACAGTTTGTAATTCCAGCGCAGCCAATTGCCAGGTTGCTTATCTTCCAGGTTGCCGATGCTCACCCAGAGATATTCGATGTCGAGTCCGGGCAGGCGCTCGCGAACCGCGCGCGCGTTGCGCAACACCACGTCTTCATAGCGTTCAATGTTGAACCCGTCCACCCAACTCCATCCCACCCAACCGGCGGGAATTCTGGGCCAGATGCTGACTTTGTATTCGGCTTTCACCAGGTCGGCCCAGGTGTCCAGATCCGCGTAAGGATCGGTGCCGATAGCCAGCCGAAGCCGCTCGGTGGCGACTGTGGCTCCCGCGGGCAACGTGTAACCCTCGAAGTCGCAATACGTGCTGAGTGTGGGCACACCGCGCGCCTTGTCCCAGGCGAGTTCGTGCACTGTGCTGATGCGGTCGTAATTGACGAAGCCGAGATGCACAGCCGAATGCGAGGCCGGGTTGTAGATCTCGACCAGCGTCCTGCTCTGGCGCGGTTTCTCCATCGCGCCGAGTCTTGTCACCGGCGATGTGCGTTGCGATCCGGATTCGATGAACGCAACCGCCCGCTCCGGCGATAACCCCAGGTTGAGCGCACTCACATCCACGAGCCGGCAGCGCCGCAGCGTAACCGCCGCGCCGCTCAAGTTCCGAATCGAGGACGTGATGAACGCCGAAGAGTCGGTCGGGCCCTTCTGAAATTCGATACGCCATTCGACGGCGGGCGCGGCGAAGCGCAACGTCAGCGTGCCGCTGTCCCATTTGGCTGAAGCGGCATCTTCGGCCCACAACGTCTTGCCGTCCACGTCCAGCCCCAGGCGAGCGTGTTCGATCGCCGTACCAAAGCTGAACCGGCGCTTGGCGGCATCCACACGCAGAGTCTGCGCCCACAGCGAAGCCGCCGACACCAACAAAGCCAAAACCCAATATCCGCGTTTCATAGTTTCGGGGACAGGCTACGCTGGTACGAATCTCCGCCGAAGTTTCGTACCAGCGTAGCCTGTCCCCGAAACTACGAGCGCAGCTCGTCTGGGGTCCAGGCCGGCACCGCGCCGGCTCGGCTTGCTACTAACGCTCCCAGGCGATTGGCGAAATCGCCGATTTGCCGGGCCGGCCATTTCTCACCCATCCCGTGCAGGAATGCCGCGGTGAAGGCGTCGCCGGAGCCAACTGTATCCACCACGTTTACTTTGTAGCCAGGCACTTCAGCGTACTCGCCGCCGATCAGCACAGCGCAGCCGTTAGCGCCCAGCGTCACGCACATCGCTTCCCAGTTGTAGCGCGCGGACCAGGTGCGGCAGAACGCTTCGATCGATCCCGCACTGGTGCCGAACATACGTTCCATCTCAACGACTTCATCGTCGTTGAGTTTAACCACGTTCGCCAGCGGCAGCAATTCGGCGATCAATTCCGGAGTGTAAGATTCCTTGCGCAGATTGATATCGTAGAGCCGGCGTGCTTGCGGGTTGGTCTCGATGAGCCGCTTCAGCAGCGTTCGGATGTTGGCGTCCATTTGATGCAGCGTGCCGAAGGCGATCCAATCCGGCTGCCAACGCGCGATGGCGGCGAAATCTTCGTTCGACAATCGCAGCAGATCGTACGCCGCCGGACGATGAATGGTGAACGTGGGTTTGCCCGCCTCATCGAGCGCCACCGTCACCACGCCGGTGGGCGCCTGGACGCGCCGAAGATACTCGGTCTCGATACCGATCGCACGCGCCTGTTCGATGACGGCATCACCCCGCCGGTCGTCTCCGACAGCGCTTAAGAAGCGCACATCGTGACCCAACCGGTGCGCGTGATAGCAGAAGTTGAACGGCGCGCCGCCGAGCTTTTCCGCATCCGGAAACACATCCCACAGCACTTCACCAATGCTGAGAATCTTCATGGTTGTCCTACTAAGACTACACTACTTGGCGGGCATCACGGCTTCGATCAAACGCGGTCCGCGCTCGCGCATGGCCGCGCCGAATTGCGTGACGAATTCCTCGATGGTTGTGGCGCGCGTTGCTTCGACGCCATGGCCGCGGGCGAGCGCCACCCAATCGAGATCCGGCCGGCCGATGTCCATCATGGCCGCCGCCTGTGGGCCCGCTTCTCCTGCTCCGGTGCGCCGGAGTTCGACGTTGAGAATCCGGTAGCTGCGGTTGGCGAAGATCACTGTGACCACGTCGAGCCTCTCGCGCGCCATGGTCCACAGCGCCTGTAGCGTGTACATGGCGCTGCCGTCGGCTTCGAGCGCGATTACCTTCCGTTCGGGCGCAGCCAGCGCGGCGCCGAGCGCCGCCGGCAAGCCCTGTCCAATGGATCCTCCGCTCACGGCCAGGTAATCGTACCGCGGCGTACCGACGAACTCGCGCGACACCGTTTCGCTCGAAGACACCATCTCATCGCTAAGAATGGCATCCTCGGGCATCAAAGCCGCGATCGTGCGTCCGATCGATGACGGCGTGAGCGGAACATTGCTTGGAACATCCGGACGGGGCGGGGAAGCGATGCACAAAGCTTTGCGCGCGCCGTACTCTTCAGCCAAAGCCTCCAGTGCGCGAGTGCCGTCTTCTTCCGGCGTGGCCAGCGAATGCATTCGGCAATCCGGCGGCGCCATTTCGCTGGGTGTATTCGGATAGCCAAAAAACGATACCGGTGGATGCGCCTCCACCAGAATCATGTGCTTCACGCCGCTGAGCAGTTCGAGCGCCGGTTCGGGGAAGTACGGAATCCTCTCGGGGGCGAATCGGCTCCCGCCGCGCTGCATGCGTCCCGCGAAGCGGTCCGCGAACACTCGCACGCCGGTCGCCGCGGCCAAACGCGACGCAGCTTCGAGCGCCCCATCGAGCAACGCAGCGCCGCTGAGCAGCAGCGCTGTCGATTGGTGTGTGCGCAGCAGGTCCGCGATCTCGCGGATTCGTTTGCTATCCGGCACCGCTCGCACGGGGCGGGGAACCGCCTGGCCGGGCGCGCCGGCTTCGCTCCAGGAATGATCCGCGGGCACGATCAACGTGGCTACCTGTCCGGGCGGTGCAAGCGCGGCCGCGATGGCCTCCGATGCCACCGCGCCCATGCGTTCGGCCGATGTGAGCGTATGTACCCAACCCGAAACCGGTTGCGCCAGTTGTTCGATGTCGGTGGTGAGCGGCGCGTTGTGCGGCAGATGCTGCGTGGAATGCTCGCCAACGATGCTCACGATGGGAGTGCGTGCCTTTCGCGCGTTATGAAAGTTCGCCAGGCCGTTGGCCAGCCCCGGCCCCAAATGCAGCAGCGTCGCCGCGGGTTTGCGCGTCATGCGCGCGTAGCCGTCGGCCGCGCCCGATACCACGCCTTCAAACAGGCACAGCACGCCGCGCATGCCCGGCACGCGATCCAGCGCCGAGACGAACTGCATCTCGCTGGTGCCCGGGTTCATCAGGCACAAGTCAATTGAATTGTTGAGAAGGGTGCGCAGCAAACACTCGGCGCCAGTCATGGTGTGGAAATGGGCCGCCGCGCGCGAAATGTTGCGGCGGCCCGTAGTGGAGATTTAGACGAAGCGGTACTTGCGGGTGGTGTCGTTCCAAATTACTTTCTTGCCGTTGCGATAGGACAGCGTGGCCAGGTGCCCGCTGATGGCGGCCTGCTGGCCGACCGTCGGCGGCGCGATCACTTTGCCTTTGCCCTGGCTCGCTTCCAGCCAGTTGCGCAGGTGGGCTTGCACGCTTTCGTTGTCGGCGCCCGGGTCGGTCTCGTGGATTTCCTGCCGCGCTTTCACCTTTGCCGGCGCGCGTCCATTGAATTTCTCGGGGTAGAAGTGCAGTTCGCGGCGGCTGATCACCTCGATGGTGCCTTCGTTGCCCATGAACTGTTCGCCATAGCCGTAGTGGTCGTTGCCGAAGTAGCAGCTATAGTTGATGTGGAACTTGTCGGGATACTCGTAGATGGCGCTGATGGTGTCGGGCACTTCACGATCGTCCTCGGCGCTGCCCCAACGGTAGACGCCGCCGCTCGCCATGCAACTGGTCGGGACGGTCTTGCCCACCACGAAGTTGGTGATGTCGGTCTGGTGCACCAGCAGGTCGGTCGAAATGCCGCCCGAATAGTCCCAATACAGACGCCATTGATAGAAGCGGCGCTTGTCGAAGGGGCGCTTGGGCGCAGAGCCCAGGAACTTCTGCCAGTCGGTGTTCTGCTCGTTGGCGTCGGGCGGAATTTGATAGCGCCAGGCCGGGTTGGTGTCCAGCGAGTTGCGGTACCAGAATGCGCGCACATAGTGTACGTCGCCGATCAGACCTTGCGCGATCAGTTCCTTGGCTTTCTGATAGAACTTGTTGCTGCGGTTCTGCGTGCCGACCTGGATCACTTTGTCGTAGTTGGCCGCGGCCTTCAGCACCACCTCGCCTTCCTCGATGGTGTGCGCCAGCGGCTTTTCGACGTAGATGTGCTTCTTGGCCTTCATGGCGGCCAGCGTCATGGCCTGGTGCAAGTGTTCGGGCGTGGCGATGACCACGGCTTCCACCGTGGGATCGGCCAGCACGTCCTGGTAGTTGCCGTAAGTCTTGGGCTCGTTCTTGCCCATGGTCTGGACGCGATCCTTGGCGCGGGCCAGGCGGCCCGTGTTGGCGTCGCATACCGCGGTGATCTGGAAGGTGTCCGGAGAGCCTTTGTAAAGCATCTCCATCAGGTAGTAACCGCGGCTGCCCGTGCCGATGAAGCCGACGTTCACCTTATTATTGGCTCCCAACGAGCGCAACACGGCCGGGCCGGTTGCCATGGCTACGCCCGTGGAACGCGTCACGAAACTGCGGCGGGAAAGGTTCTCGCTCATGATCACAGATCTCCTTTTAGAACGGGGTTGAAACTACAGCATAGCAACGATGGGGAGTCCGCCGCCGCGCCATAAAAAAATGCCGGGCGCCCGGAAGGCGCCCGGCGAAGGAGCACCAGCGAACCGCTCGGAGGGTGCGGTTCAGTGGTTGTGGAGGAGCTTGTTATGCTAAGCCAATAATCCGCCGTGGCCCAGCGATGCCAGTTCCCAACCGGAAACCCGGTAGCGGGCCAGTAACGGCGGCAACATTAAATCCACCACGTTCGGTTTGGCTGAACGTGAACAACCCGGCGCGGAAATCAGCGGCACATCATCCTTATAGGCCAGCATCATTAAATTGCCGGGTTCGACCGGAGCAAGAAATCTTTCCACCTGGCAGCCGATACGCAGCATGGCGCGGCCCACCACGTCTTCCGGACCCGCCGGCGCGGTGGTGGAGGCTACAAGAATTACCGTCGGATGCGTGCGTAAAAGATGCTGTAATCCTCTGGATACCGAGTTTTCATCTTCCAGAGTTGCCAGGACATAGTTAGCTGAAACGCCGAAACGCGCCAGCCGTTGCTGCATGATGTTTTCAAATAATTGGCGCGCGCGCTCGCCGGCCACCGGATCGGAATAGAGAACACCCACCGAAGCGCTCCTGATCGGGCGGGCCTGCAGGATGGGGCCGCGCTCCTTCAGGATAGACACCATGGCTTCCAACTGCGCTCGTGCCACGGCAAAGGGCGCGCTCTTGACGGTGGCAATCCGTTGGCCGGCTTGCGCGTGGGAGAAGTTCAGCGAGGTCGCGATCACCACGCTCGAAGTACAGTTGATCTGTTTGAGCAGCTCGTCGTCCACCAAGACGCAACAATCCTCGGTGGCTACCAGATTTGCACGGCCGCCCGCGGCCAGCCGGATTTCAAGGCAACCGCAGCCCATCTCCCCAGCCACCGCCATCACTGCTTCGTCTTCTCCGACTTCGCCATCCTCGAGTTCCGTGACCCAGACGTGGCTCAGCCCCTCTGTTTCGAGCATCTGCACGTCTTCCTCGCGGATTATGTGGCCTTTCGCCAGGAGTTTCCTACCTCCCGGTCTAAAAATCGTGCAGCAAAGCACGCGTCCGGTGGATTCTTTCACATCGACAGTCTGCGCCTTCATGCTGTCACCTCTGGCCCTTTGGCCACGACGTTTAATGATTATACATGGAGTTGGTGTAAAACAGACTTAGTTTTTCTCACATTTACTTTGAGGAATTTTTAGTGCGGATAAAATGAGGATGGTGGGGTACGCCCTAGTGGGACGCGAGGATGGGAAGCACCACGGGCTCTTCGCCGTTTGTTTGTGTGTGGTTCGTAACTGATTGTGCACGCAGCACTTTTCGCATGGCGATTTCGTCGCAGCGTTGGAATTTCGGGCACCGCAGGCAGTCTTTCCAGGCCTTCAGTGGCAGTTCACCTCGGTCGACGATGATGAATCCGAGCTTCTCAAAAAACTTCGGAACGTAGGTAAAGGCAAAAAGTAATTCCAGACCGAAATCCACCGCTTCACGTTCCACTGCTTCCACCAGCAGCTTGCCTAGACCCTGTGATTTAAAACTCGGATCGACGGCCAGGGAACGTACTTCGGCGGCCGTGGATCCGTAGAAATGTAATGCGGCGCAGCCTAATACGCGATCTCCAGAGCAAATAACCGTAAAATCGCGGATATTCTCCGACATCTCAAATGCGGTGCGCGGCAGCATGGCGCCCTCGGCCGCGTACGCATTGATCAGCGCGAGCAGAGGGTGGACGTCCTGCATGCGCGCCTTGCGCACGTCGAACGCCGGAATGGGAGCGGCTTCACTCAACCGTTTTTCTCCGCCGCGACCATGCGCGTGCCGATCCGCTCACCCGCGCAGATCCGTTCGATTACGTTTTCGAGCGCGCCCGGAACGATCAGCACCTGGCCCACGCCGGCTTCCAGCGCCGCGCACGCCGCGTTCAATTTCGCCTGCATCCCGCCGGTGGCCACGCCCTCGGCGATCAGTCCGGCGGCCGTCTCCGGGGTAACCAGCGGCAGGATCGTGCCGTCGGCTCCGCGCACGCCGTCAACATCGGTCAAAAACAGCAGTGTGGACGCCTGCCAGCCCGAAGCGCACGCCACCGCCATCTGGTCCGCGTTCACGTTGTAAACGTGGCCCTGGCTGTCGCCCGCCACGCAAGCCACCACCGGCAGATACCCGCCGCCAGTGAGCAGATCAAGCACCGCGGTGTTGGCGCCGACTGGCTTGCCCACCGCGCCCAGCGCCGGGTCCATTTGGACGGCTTCGACCAGACACGCGTCGATGCCGCTCAATCCCACCGCTTTCGCGCCGGCGCGGATGAACGAACCGACCAGTTCGTGGTTCACCGTTCCGGCGAATACCTTCAGAATCGCGTCCACCACTTCCGGCGTGGTCACGCGCAGACCGTTCACGAACCGGCTTTCGACGTTCCGTTCGGCCAGGAATCGCGTCATCTGCTTGCCGCCGCCGTGTACCACCGTTACGGCGTGACCCTTCCCGGCGAGCGCGTGTATTTCCCGGGCCAAACGGTCGCGCGATTCCGCTCCGTCGAGCAGTGTGCCTCCCAGCTTCACCAGGAACTTCACAGCAGGCCCTCCGTTTCCGGATAGCCCATGATGAGGTTCATGTTCTGAACCGCTTGTCCGGCGGCACCCTTCACAAGGTTGTCAATTACGCTGACCACCACGCCGCGTCCGGTCGCCGTGTCCATCTTCACGCCGATATCGCAGAAATTGGTGTGTGCCACGGCGTGCAGATCCGGCACCTTGCCCGGATCGTAGATGCGCACGAAGGTTTCGCCCGCGTAGGCCTGCTCGTAAGCGGCCACTACGTCGGCCGCGCTCACCGCTTTCGCGGCGCGGAAATAAACGGTTTCGAGAATGCCGCGATCCACCGGAATCAGATGCGCGGTGAAGGAGAACTCGGATTCCTCCAGCCCGCTGTTCATGAGCACTTCGGGCACGTGGCGATGGTCCAGAATCGAATAGGCCGAGAAGTTGCCCGTTACCTCGCAGAAGCTTGTCTTCAGGCTGGGTTTGCGCCCGGCGCCGCTAACGCCGCTCTTGGCATCGCAGATGATCCCCGCGCGACGGTCGGCAATCCCGCTCGCAATCAGCGGCCGGATGGCCAGGTTGGCGGCGGTTGGGTAGCAGCCGGGGTTGGAAACCAGGGTCGCGGCGGGAATCTGGTCGCGGTAGAACTCCGGCAGCCCGTACACGGCCTTGGCCAGCCAATCGGTGGCGGTGTGCTCTTCCTTGTACCACTTGCGGTGGTTTTCGGCCGTGCGCAGGCGGAAAGCGCCGCTCAGATCCACGATCTTGGCGCCGGCTTCGATCATGGGCGGAGCCAGTGCCATCGACACGTCGGCCGGCGTAGCCAGGAACACCACGGCAATCCCTTCATTCTTAACGGCTTCCGCTGTGGCCGGTGCCACTTGCGGGCCTTTCCAGCCGCGCGGGCGCACGGCGGCTTCCGAATCCGAACGATGCTCCAGCAAAACCGGCTCCGCCTGAGGATGCCGGGAAAGAATCCGAATAAGCTCCGCGCCGCTGTACCCGCGGAAGCCGACAATGCCGACACGAATAGCCATCTGTTTAATTATTCACTCTCGTGAATAATTATAACACGCAGTGACGCTTTGCTCCGCTCTACGGGCAAAAACCTTGGCGGACCCCCTCCAGCGTGCCGATAAAGCATGGGTGAGGCGGCTTTCCAGCCGCGGGAGCGAACATGTCGAGCAGGATGCTATTGGTTGCGGTCATCGCCGTTGTGGTGAGCATGACGGCTTTTGGGGCCACCAGTCCGTTGACGCTGAGTCCGGCCACGTTGAGCTTTACGTACCAAGCGGGTAGCACGACTCTGCCGGCAGCGCAGACCGTCAAGGTGACCACCACGCCGACGGGCGCCAACTTCTCATTAGCGGTCACCGGCAGCCCCTTCAACGCGGCGTGGCTGCTGGTGTCGGCGACTAGCGGCAAGGCGCCGGCTTCCATCAAGGTGCAAGTGAATCCGACCGGCTTGCCGGCGGGAACCTACACCGCGACAATGACCTTCACCGCCGTTGTCAGTGGAGCTACCCAGACACAGACAGTCGCGGTAACGATGGCGGTGACCTCAACTCCCGCCACGATCTCGGCGACGCCGGCGTCGTTGAACTTCACCTACACGACCGGCGATCCAATTCCGCATTCATCGCTCACCAGCGCTCTGGTGCTCGCGAGCAGCGGCGGCGCGCTGACGGCGACTGTCAGCGTGAAGAACGCCAGTTGGTTGACCGTCACGCCCACCGGCAACATCACGCTGATGGGATTGCTCAACACCTTGACCGTCACGGTGGACCCGACCGGATTAACTTCGAAAGTCTACACGGCGCAGATCCTGGTGAGCGCGCCTTCGGCAGCCAATAAAACGCTCACCATCGATGTGACGCTTACGGTAAACGCATCGCCGCCTACAGTGACCGGCACTTGGCCGGCGGGTCTGATGCGGGGATCGCCGTCAAGCACTGTTACGGTAATTGGATCGGGCTACTATTCGACATCCACGGTCACCGCCACCGGATTCACACCGGCCGCCACCATCACAGTGAGCGACGGTTCGGCGACGGCGTCCGAGACGTTCTACATCCCGGTGTATCAGTCTTCCGCCACCGGGTTACGCCTGGCGGTGGCGTCACCCTTACCCAGTGGCAGGTTGGGGGTGGCGTATTCGCAGACTCTGGCCGCGGCGGGGGGCACAGCGCCATACACCTACACGCTCGATTCAGGTCTTCTGCCGGCCGGTTTGTCGATAACGGGCGGCGCCATCTCCGGCACGCCGGCGGGAGCCGGATCGTACTCGTTCGTGGTGAAGGTCACGGACAGCAGCACGCCCGCGCGAATTGCGTTCGCCCAACTCAAACTCACGGTTGATCCGGGCGGCGCGACCGCGCTGCGCGTCACGGTGGCGGCATCGAAGCTAGGTTTGGGCACGGTGGGGACGGCCTACGGCCCCGTCACACTGACCGCGGCGGGCGGCACGGGCGGCCCATACACGTGGACCGCCACCGATCTTCCGGCTGGGTTGACATTGAGTTCTGCCGGAGTGCTCAGCGGCACGCCGACCACCGACGGTGCGATGGGCGCGCTTTCGTCTACGGCGGTGGGCGACACCAGCGTATTGGTGACGGTCCCCGCGGCCGACCTGGCCACGGCCGGCATCCTGCGCATGGCGGTGACCACGCCGGCTCCCGGCGGTGGAACCTCGAACGAAACGCAGTTCCAGGTCTACGGGCCGGAACCGCAAGTTCTGGCGATCACGAACGCCGCCAGCATGGCGCAAGGGACGGTGTCGCCGGGCGAAGTCATCACCATTTTTGGCCTGGGGCTGGGACCCGACACTCTGACGATATTCGACCCCAGCACGCCGCCTATTCCGACGTCGTTGCCCAGTACCGGTTCGGCGACGTCAGTGTCGATCAACGGTACGGCGGCGCCGGTGCTCTACACCAGTGCGACGCAAGTGAGCGTGATCGTGCCTTACACCATCAGCGGTTCGTCGGCGCAAGTGATTGTCACTTACGGATCGCTCTCGTCGCAGGCTTATAGCCTGACGGTAGCGCCGACCAATCCGGGCTTGTACTCGCTGACCTATTCCGGCCAAGGACCCGGCGCCATTCTGAACTACAACAGCACCACCGGCGATTACACGGTGAACTCCGGCGCCAACGCCGCGCTGCGCGGTTCCACCGTGGTGATTTATATGACCGGTGCGGGCGCCACTACGTCCACCGACTATACGCACCTGATTCCTTTGACTCCGGCGGTGACGCCTCTGGCGACTCCCACAGTGACCATCGGCGGGCAAGACGCGACGGTCCAGGCCGCGCAAGCGCCGCCGGGTTCGGTCCCCGGGCTACTGCAACTGAACGTCACCGTGCCGGCCAACATTCCGGCCAGCAGTGCTTCTCCGGTGGTGGTGACAATCGGCGG
>CAZDIZ010000064.1:0-10655 GCA_964505625.1 uncultured Solibacteraceae bacterium
GTGGGGCCGCCATTCCTGGCGGCCGAGCCGGCTTTCCAGCCGGCTCAAGTTACCTCCGGTCCCACTCGTACGCGCAGAAGTCGCGCCAGGCTTGATCGATGTCGAACGTTGATGAGTGGATCACGATGCGGTAACGGAAGCGCAGCTTGTCGCCTTTGTCCAGCGTCACGCCGGCGTCGCGCGCGGTCTTGGGCGCTGGTCCTTTCAATGGCTCTTCGTTGTAGTAATCCAACTCCGCGAATGGCGTGACGAAGATCGATCCGAACGTTCGCACCTTCCAGCGCGCCGGGAAGTTGTAGTTGAGCGGGTGATCCATGACCAACACACCGATGCGCTCGCCCTGCTGGATGGTCATGTAGTCCAGCCACGGTGATCGCTTGCCGATCACCGCATCGGAACCCGCGAACCCTGAGAGGATCCGCGGACGGCCGCCGTTCTTTTCTTCGAACGCTGTCCCCAATCGCAGACCGAGAATTCCGTCGGTGTGGTCGTTGATGGCGACGCGTTGCAGCGCCTCCATGCGGAAGTCAATGTCGATGATGCGCGAATCTTCCGGCCCGACGGAGAACGCCATCGTGCGGTTCTCGTTCACCACCGCGACACCGTCCGGGTCCACCCAGTCCGCCACGAAGGACACCGAGCCGCGGTCGACGCCTTGCTCCATGCGCGTGATGTCCTTCAACACCACCGAGCCGACCTTGCGTTTGGGCACCGCGCGCGGATCCACTTCCCAATAGTCCACGCCGTTCAGACGTTCGTGTCCCATCCAAACGCCCACCTGATGCGGCAGGCGTTGCTCCTCGCCCGGCTGCGTGTCGACCGGATAACCGCGAGTGATGATCTTGCCGCTGGCCGTGCGCAGTGGGTGCAAAAACGGCTTGCGTACCTGCTTGCCGAAGTGCAGCGTGGTGAACGCTTCGCCGTTGATTTCAACCGTGACGGAGTCCTTCTGCTGCGTGACGCGCACTTCGGCCGCGGCCGGAGTGAGCGCAGCGACGGCAAGCGAAACAACCGCGAGTAGTCTCGTTGCAATGTGGCTTTGTGCGATCATGTTTACTCAGTCTATTCTCTCCGGGTGCGCGTCATGATTCAACGTCTCCTCCTCTTTCTTGTCTGCGTCGCGGCGTTTGCCGAAACCGATCGAGCCACCGTAAAGGGCACGGTCACGGATCCGACCGGCGCGGCGATGCCCGGAGTGACCGTGTCGATCGAGATGCCTGCGACGGGACTTCGGCGCGCGGTGCAAACCAACGGCCGCGGCTTCTACCTCGTGGCTGGATTGCCCTTCGGCCGCGCGCATCTGAGCTACTCGAAGGAAGGCTTCCAGAGCGTTCGCTACGAGTCAGTCGAACTCGCCAACGGACAAACGCTCACGCGCGATGTGGAACTCGCGCCCGCGGCCAAATCGACCGTGGTGGAAGTTCGCGCCGATGCGATTGCGCTGACTCGTGATTCGGCCGAACTTGGCGGCGTGATTCGCAACGCGCAGATTTCGAACATGCCGTTGAACGGGCGCAACTGGCAGGGACTGCTCGCGCTGGCGCCCGGCGCGATTAACACCGGCACGGGCGATGCGCGCGGCATGCGCTTCACCGGGCACGGCGTCGACGATAACAACTTTCGCTTCGACGGCGTGGATGCCACCGGCGTGCGCAATCAGGTGCCGCGCGATGACGTGCGCTTGGCTATTTCGCTGGAATCGGTGGCGGAATTTCGCGTGAGCGCGGCCGGTTACTCGGCCGAGACCGGCGGCACCATGGCCGCGCAGGTCGAGGTGGTATCGCGCTCCGGCTCGAACGAGTTTCACGGCAGCCTGTTCGAATATCTTCGCAACGACAAGATGGATGCGCGGTCGCCATTCGATCCTTCGAACATCCCGCCATTCCGGCTGAATCAGTTCGGCGGCAGCGTGGGCGGACCGCTGGTCAAGGACAAGACGTTCTTCTTCGCAAATTACGAAGGACTGGCGCAGCGGTTGGGCCGCACGCTGGTGGCCTACGTTCCCAGCGAAAGCTACCGCGCGCAAGCGCTCTCCACCAAGCCTGAATTGCGGCCTTTGCTGGACGCCTATCCGCGCTCGAACGCCGCTACTTCGAGCGCCGACGTCGCGCTCTGGACCGGCCCGGGCAGCCAGGACAACGATCAGCATTCCGGCACGCTGCGCCTGGATCAGCGTTTCACCGACCGCACCACCATGTTCTTGCGCTACTCCACCGACGACATGCAGGTGAAGACTCCGCTCGGCGATTCCACCGGATATCCGAACACCTACAACCGCGTCGATGAGCGCGTCACGACGGCCGTCGCTCAGTTCCAACACGTTTTCTCGCCGGTGCTGTTCAATGAAGCGCGCGTCGGTGTGAATCGCGTTCCGTTTCATTCGCAGTACGACAGTCCGATTCTGCCCGCGCTACGCGTCTCCGGATTCAGCAGCATTCCGGGCGGACGCGAGTCGATGGTCAACTCGACCACCTACACCATCGCCGACAACCTCACGTTCGTCCGCGGCGCGCACACCTGGAAGGCCGGAATTCAACTGCGCCCGCTGCGTTTCGCGCTGCGCACGGCGGCCGACGGCAGCAGCCTCACTTACGCGAACACCGCGGCGCTGCTTGAGAACCGTCTGACCACGGCGGTGCTTAACGGCTACCTGCCTACGCGCGGCGTAAGCAAGACGCAGATTTTCGCCTTCGCGCAGGACGAGTGGAAGCTCCGCCCGAACCTGACGCTCAACGCCGGGCTGCGCTACGAGTACTTCGGCGTGCTGAGCGAGGATCACGACCGCGCGCAGACCTTCAACATCGAAACCTGCGGCGGATTCTGCGCGGCTGGTGCGCCCTTCACGTTTTCCGATAGGAACAACCTGGCGCCGCGCGTGAGTCTGGCTTGGGCGCCGCAACGAGCCGCAGGCAAGACGGTGCTGCGCGCGGGTTTCGGCATGTACTACGGCGAAGGACAACTGGGCAATCAAACCAGCCCGGTGGAGAACGAAACCACGCGTATTTCGCTTTCCGGCTCGCAGCTCAACGGCATTGCGCTGGCGGATTTGCTCAACCCGGTGCTGCCGAACTCACCCACCACATACACCACGGCGCCGCTTGATCTCGAGCGCCGCCGCAAGGACATGTACACGTCGCAGTGGACCGCATCGGTGGCGCAATCGCTCTCGGACCGCTACGCGGTGGAAGCATCCTACATCGGCAGCAAGGGTTCGCAGTTGTTCACGCGACTCTATATGAACGCAGTGAATCCGGTGACCGGCGCGCGGCCTCTGCCTCAATTCGGATTGATTCCCTATCGCGGCAACGGCAGCAACAGCAACTTCCAAGGCCTGATGTTCACCGCGCGTCGCCAGGCAAGCGACGGCTTCAGTTGGAATGCCAACTATCTGTGGTCGCACGCCATCGACGAGTATTCGGCCGGCGGCGACGACGTGGGGTATCCGCAGAACGTGAATTGCCGCCGATGCGATCGCGCATCGAGCGACTTCGACATCCGGCAGACCTTCAACCTGAACACGCTCTACGAACTGCCGTTCGGACGCGGACGGCGCGGTTTCGCGAAAGCGTTGTTGGGAGGCTGGCAGGTGGGCGGCATCGCCGCGATTCGCACGGGCCGCGCCATCACGGTCACCATTTCGCGCTCGGCCACCGATGTGCCGGATCAAAACGTCACCAGTCCCCAGCGGCCCGACGTGGCGGCAGGCGTCGCGGTGATTCCATCGAACCAGAACATCTCGGCGTGGCTCAACGCGGCAGCGTTCTCGATTCCCGCCAAGGGCGCGTGGGGTAACGCGGGACGCAACATCGCGCGCGGTCCGGTGATCTGGAACGCCGACGCCGCGCTCTCCAAGCGGAATCACATCCGCGAACGCGCCTGGATCGAACTCCGCGCGGAGGTGTTCAACGTCTTCAACCACCCGCAATTCGCCAACCCGGCGTCGAACTTCTCCAGCGCCGCCAGCTTCGGCAAGATCACGCAGTTGATAAACACGGGCGCCACCGGCACTGGCACGCCACGGCAGATTGAGTTCGCGGTCCGGATTGGTTTCTGAGAAGCCGCTACTACTTCTTCTTCGCCGCCGCTTTGTGCACGCTGGCGCGGCCAAGCATCGGTTCGATGATGGAGCGCATGATCTGCTCTTCGTTCTTGAAGAACTCGTCGTCGCCGCCGCCACCGCGTATGGCACGGATCATGCCGGTCCGGTCGATGAACACAACCCGCGGCACCAGGAACTGCTTGTTAGGCGGGTGCTTCAGCAAATCCAGCGTTGGGTCGCGATCGGCGAAACCTACCAGGAAGTTCGCGCCGGTTTCCTGCACATAGGGAGCGATCTTGTATTTAGCGTCCTCATTGACCGCGGCGCCGATACAAACCAGACCTCGCCGGCCCAAGTCGGTTTGCAGCCGTGTCATCACGCGGCTGGTGTCCTTGCAGTGCGGACACGTAGTGAGCAGGAATTCGAGAATGACCACTTTGCCGCGATACTGCGATAGCAGCTTCTGTCCGCCATCGGGCAACTTGATGACAAACTCAGGCGCCTTACGAGGCAAAGCAGCGGTGTCGGCGGCGAAGCCAGACACACAGAGAGTGGCGATGGCTGCAAAGAGTCGACGGGTCATCACTTCACATTTTCGCACGGCTCGAGTGCGCCACGATACGGCGGACGTATTCGTTGCTGTCCTGGGCGGCGGCGCGCAACGCGGGGGACGCAACTCCCAACTCATCTAGCGCCGTGGCCGCGCGCAAACGCACCCATTCGTTCGCGTTCGCGAGTTCCTTTTCGAGCAGCGCGATGGCTGCTGCATCGGCCACGAAGCGAGCCGCGGCGACGCGCACGGTGGCCGACTGATCCCGCATCGCCTCGCGCAGCCGCTCGGGCGATTTGTCGCAGCCGTGCGCCATCCACATCGCGGCCCAGTAGCGAATCGCTTCGTCCGGATCGCGCGGATCGACACCGGCGCCATCGGCGGCGGCACGCAACCGCTTCAAATAGGCTTCGGCGCCGGGCTGTCGCAATATCGCGTAGCGCGAACCGAAACGAGCGCCGCGCTCAGCCACTACGGGTTCCGGAATCAGCGCCAGGTCCCTAGTTTCGATCATCCACTCGTCGAGCGTCCGGCGCAATCGCGCTTGCGTCTGGCGATGCGCATCGGCACCGGCCAGATTGCGAATGCACCAGGGATCTTCGCGCACGTCGTAGAGCTCTTCCACCGGCTTGTGGTCGGCCATGTAATCTCGCGCGGGACCGGTGAGCTTGCCTTCCCGTGCGAGCCGCCGCATTTCCTTTCTGACGTTGCCGTGCTCGGCGTAAGTGAGCGGCTGCGTCCAGGGAGTCCACGGTTCGAAGTTGCGAATGTAACGATAGCGTCCGTCGGAAACCGCGCGTAACAGGTCGTAGCGTTCGTCCATGCGGTCGCGCGCGGCGAAGACGTGACGGCGCGGCGCGGGAAGCTTGGGCCCGAGAAACGCCTGCCCTTGCATGTGACGCGGTACTTCCACGCCCGCCAGGTTCAGCATCGTCGGAGCCAGATCGATGAAACTCACCAGGCGCGCATCGGTGGTTGCCGGTGCGCCCTGACCGGATAGGCGGAACTTTTCCGGAATGCGCACGATGAGCGGCACGTGCGTGCTGGCTTCATACAACCAGCGCTTCGCGCGCTCCAGCCCCGCGCCGTGATCGCCCCAGAAGAAGACGATGGTGTCCTCCAGCAAACCGTCCTGCTCCAACTCCCGCAGACGGTCCGAGGCCTGATAATCCATCGCCGTGATGAGTTCGTAATAGTTCGCCCAATCGCGCCGGCATTCGGGCGTGTCCGGATAGTACGGCGGCAGCGCCAAACGCGCCGGGTCCTGACGCTCAGTGGGTTTGAGGCGCGCCACGTTGGCCTCGTGCGCCGCGCCGCGCATCCGCACTTGTCCTTCGTGCGTGCAGACGATGTTGAACACCGAAAAGAACGGCTGCCCCTTGGCGCGTGTGCGCCAGTGGGCCTTGTTGCTCAACTCATCCCAGGCCTTAGGCGGAGGCGCAAAGTTGTAATCGGTCTTTACGTTGTTGGTGCAGTAGTATCCCGCGCGTCTCAGATACTCGGGGAAGCAGTGCACGAAATCCGGCAGCTCAATCCGGCAGCGCATGTATTGCGAGCCGAGCGTGGACGGATACATCCCGGTGATGATGCCGGAACGGCTCGGCGCGCAGACTCCGGCCACCGTGTGCGCACTGGTGTAGCGGACACCCTGGCCGGCGAGACGATCGAGCGTGGGAGTGATGGCGTGAGGATCTCCGTAACAGCCCAATTGCGGACCAGTGTCTTCGCAGGAGATCCAGAGGAAGTTGGGGCGTGCGCCCGAAGCGGCACGCATCGAGATCAATGGCGCGGCAGTCCGCGCTAGAAAATCCCGCCGGGTCGGCACGTCACGCCCCCTTTCTTGCGGCGTTACTTCTTGTGGCTGATTTCAGTGCCCTTCGTCGACACGTAGTACTTCGCCATCATGAAGGGCTTTTCCCAAGCCGGCAGCGTCTTCGGATCTTTCAGGTATCCGAAGTACTGCGTCGCCACCTGACCGAAATGTGCTTCGTGACCTACGCGGTACTTATCCGGAATGGAGAATTTGAATTCCTTACCGGTATCCTCCACGCTCACGCCGGGCCACGTCGCCTGGAGCGCATCCACACGCGACTTCAGCGCCGCGGCCAGTTCGGCCTTCGCCGCGCCCGCCGCCGGAACCACGTACAGTTCGGGGCGGAAGTTCTCGGTCTTGCCCTGCCGCACTTCCACGCGGCTCTTCGAGCCGCGGTACACCGCGAAGTGCGTGTCGCCGGTGCCGGCGGGAGCTTCGTAGCGCCACAGCACGTCAAGCTTCACCGTGACGCCGCGCAGCGTGTAAGTCACCATGTTGTTGCAGTAGTAGTCGAGCTTGTCGCCCTTGACGTTCTCAGCCAGGTAGGCCGGGAAGTCCGGAGCACCGGTCACACGCTGAAAGTCAGCCTTGGTCAACACCGTGGGCCAACGCTTGCCATCCAGAATCTGTATGTCCTTCTCGCAATCGAGCATCTGCTCGGGGAACAGCGTCCACTGCACCATGTCCACCAGGTGCGTGCCGACGTCGGACAAGCCCTCGCCCTGTTCGGTGATATCGAAGAACCACGCTGGACGCAGACTGGGCACCCCCGCCACGGACTTCATGAGGTGATGCACGCTCTCCATGTAGACGCCCGGTTCGGCCGCCGTACCCGGCACCACATCGCCGAACACGGCCTTGTCGGCCACCAGCGCGCGCTGCAGGATGGTGGTGACCTCGAAGCGCTCAGTCATGATGTCATAAGCTACCAACCCCTTGGCATCAGCCGTGTCGAGCGCCTTCTTCAGCTTGGGCAGATCCTCGGACTTCAGAATCCACGGTTTGTCGGCCAGAACATTCAGCCCGCCTTCGACCGACGACACGATGCGGTCCATCTTCAGGCGATTGCGCCCGCTCAGCACCACGACGTTGCCGGGCTTCTCCTTGAGCATCCGCTCTATGAAGTCCGCACTGGTGCGAATGTCCAGTTCCCAGGACGTGGGATTGTCCTTACGTTGGTTGAACAACGCGATGCGGTTCAAATGCGCGGTCAGATCGGTACCGAGCGGCGCGTAGACGTAAACCTTCTTGCCCACGCCGGGGTACATTTCCTTCTGCACCAGGGCGGCATGGAAGTGCGCCGGATCCAATGTGATCAGTGTGTACATGGAGCTATCTCCTTTGGGTTTCGGCGTTACGGATGACGGACCACATCCCGCCAGCCATGCCGCCATCATGCACATGAAAATAGTGCCGTATCTTCTCATCTTCCATCACCTCCAACGCTTGGCCAACTTCTCGTGCAACTTCACCATTTTCTCCTGTCCGATGAAGGGCGCGTAAGCCAAACGCATTTCGAATCCGTAAGGCGTGTTCACCTTGTAGCTTGGAATGTAGTACTGAAAATCCCACGCCGGGTTGCCCTTGCCGCCGCCCGAAGGCGACTGCGTGAACCGGATCTGGTCCTGGCGGCGAAACTCAAGCAGCAATCCGAGTCCGCGGCTGAAACCGAAATAGAAAGGCTGCGTGTACTCGTAATTGGAAAAACTGAAGGCCATCCAATGCGGGGGGAAATCGGGTGCACGCGGAAACTCGCGCTTGTCGCCGGCCATGACGTGCGTCGACTGCACACCGTGCGACGGCGATGCCGCCTCGATCCAACGTTCGCCGCGCCCGCCGCGTTCGCGGCCCAGAAAGTGAATGGTCCCCGCGCCGGGCTTGTCGATGTAGCTCGCCCAGAACAGACCGATCCATCCGTTTTTGAACACCGCCGCGCGCGGAATGCATTCGAAAGTCATGTGGATCGTGCCGTCGCGTTCGAGTTCGAACCGCGTGGCGCTCTCCAGCTTCCAGTTGGGCGTGGGCGCCTGATACAGTTCGACGGCGTTCTTACCCACCACGCGCAATTCCATGGGCGCGCGGCGCGGCTCGAACATAACTTCGCGCGAGGCGTTGGTTCCATCGAAAATCAGCTCGAAGTTCAAACCCGCGTAGGACGGCACGAACACGTTGCCGCCGCGCCGTTTGTGCTTGAGCGAGGCGACACCGTTGTAGCCTTTTGCGTGATCCGGGCCAAAGGCTTCATTGTCGACGAAAACCGCTTCCACATCCCCGCGCCGCAACGTCACCGTGTGTTCCGTGCTCGCGCGGACTTTCAGGCGTTTATTGGTGAGCGACGTGGCGCCGGGAGTGCCCGCCGCCAACACCGCGCTGAATAGGAGCAATACGCCCGCAGTCTTCCTCATCAACGAATCACTGTACCGCATTCGGCGCCCGCATTCGGCGGAACGGCAGCCATAGCAGAACGAAAATGGCCAGGGCCATCAACTCGCCACCCACCAGATACCACGGCCATGGGCCGAACCAATCCAGCAATGACGCACCCGCGGGCTTGCGGCACAGGTACATGTAGTTGGTGCCGAATACGGCGTTAAAGACGCCCACCAGCACGGCCCACGCGTTGGCCGCCGCCAGCCCGCGCCAGAGTGATTGCGGCGTCGGCCGCGCCTGGCGGCCCCAGATCAGCGCCAGTACGGCGATCATCAAGCCCGCGTGCGCCAGAAAGAAGTAGACGGTCGGGTACGACGGGAACGGTTCCCACATGTCCGGCGTGAGCACCGCTTGCGCGGAGCCGCCCAGCCCTAGGTAGTAGGCAGCGTCGAAAACCCAAGGCTTGAGCAGGAAGCACGCCGCGATGGTCATCCACAACGCCAGATCGCAAAGCTGCAACGGCAGGCCTTCAGGAAACGGAATGTGATAGCGGTGATATTTGAAGACGTACCAAACCAGTTCGTTCACCAGCAGAAACCCGCCGGCGCCCCAGCGAACGGCGCGCGCGGCCGCGGGCCCGAGTCTGCCGCACCACCCCAGCGCCGCGGCTAACAGCGGTATCGAGGCCAGAATTGCCAGGTGCGCCGCGCCGAACAACACGAAGTTCGATCCCGCCATGGATTCATATTACCTTCGCATTCAGCCGCCGTTCCAAACTAGAATGTAACCTTGGCGGTAATGTCTCAATCCGAAAGTGCTTCATGGTATCTGGACCCGTTGGTGGCGGCGCAAAAGCGCGCGGTCCATCTAGAACTGGTGCGGCGCTGGTGCGACGGAATGTCGCCCGAACGATTGCTCAAGACCGACCTTTTCGAGGAAGCCAACGGCGCCGACCACATCCTTTACGACGTCACGCCTACACCGGTAATGCGCTTCGGGTTCGACTTAGCCCCTGCTACGGCACGAAAAGCGGCACGGCGTTTTACGGCACACCAGGCCGGTCTGTTCTGCTGCGACGTTCGCCGTCTGGCGATCGCTTCACAATCGCTGGACATCGCAGTTTCCACTTCAACTCTCGATCATCTGGATTCGGCCGATGAGTTGCGTGACGCCATCGCCGAACTGGCGCGCACCTTGAAGCCGGGTGGCCGGCTGGTGATTACCTTGGATAACCCGCGCAATCCGGTCTACTGGATCTTGCGCCTGCTCAGCCGTCTGAATCGGTTACCCTTCCACTTAGGAGTCACCCAGCCGCGCGCCGGCTTAGTCGATATGCTGCAACAAGCAGGTTTGGAGGTTTTGGATTCACGAATGCTGATTCACAACCCGCGCCTTGTGTCCACGGCATTGTTCCTGGTGTTGAGGCGAGTGTTGGGTGACCGTGCGAACCGTCCAATCGCCGGCCTCTTGCGCCTGTTCGCGGCATTGGATCGGCTTCCGACACGGGAGTTTACAGCTTGTTTTTCCGCGGTCCACGCCCGCAAGCCGCTGCTTGCGCGGAGGGTTCATTGATTGACACGCGACAAGCGGTCTTGAGAGCGGGTGCGGCGCTGGCCGCGTTCTTCGCGGCTGCTGTGCTGCTGCAATACCTTGGAGGCGCCTTTCGCAGCGAATTCGGCGCTCATCCGGATGAGCCGTCCCACGTGGTGACCAGCCTGCTGGTGCGCGATTACGTCGCCTTCGGCATACCGCAACATCCCATGCGGTTCGCGGAGAACTACTACGCGCATTATCCCAAGGCCGCGCTCGGACATTGGCCGCCAGTTTATTACGTCGTGCAAGCCGCCTGGAACCTGGTTTTTCCCGCCACGCGCACATCCATC
>CAZDIZ010000064.1:10755-18235 GCA_964505625.1 uncultured Solibacteraceae bacterium
GGAACCGGAATAGCCCTGGCTCTTCTGCCTGTGTACTGCATCCTGCTCACCGGCCGCATACGGCTGGTGGCGCGAGCCTCATTCTGGCTTCCGGCCATCATGGTGGCCGCGATCTGCGGCCCCTGGTACTGGCTCGCACCGGAAGCCATGCAGCAGCGCTCGGGCGCGTATGGTGCACCGAGTGCCGAGGTTTCGTATCTGGTTGAGGCGGCCCGATTCTGGACTGCCGGGCTGGGCATAGTTCTGCCGGCACTTGCCGTCATCGGCATCTTCTCCCGCCGGCGTGCATTTCGCGTGGAATCCCGCGAAGATGCGCGGTGGATCGCGGGCATCGCGTTGTTCTGCTCGGCGGCGACGCTACTGCTGTTCGTGCGTTCGGCGCGCGAAATGCGAAATACGGCCATGCTCATTGGGCCGCTGGTTCTGTTCGCCACCGCGGGGATTGTCCGTCTGGCCGAGTGGCTTTCCTTCCGGAAGATGGGACCGCGATGGAGTGTGGCGCTCACCGCCGCTGTCCTTGTGGTATGGAGCGGCGTGAACGCGCCCGGGCTCCCGCTCAAGACGCCCGCCGGCTACATCGAGGCCGCCGACTACCTGGCTCATGCGCCGCAATACCGCGAATCGGTGTTCCTGATTTCGGGCGATCCGGCCGATGAAGGCATGTTCATTTCGGAAGTAGCGCTCGCCGAGCACCGCCCCTCCCACGTTGTGCTGCGTGCCAGCAAGGTACTGGGCAGTTCCACATGGGAAGGCAAATTCTACTCCTCCAAGTTCCAGCAAGTGGAACCTCTCGAACAGTACCTGCGAAGTATCCCCGCCGGCATCCTAGTTCTCCAGAAAAGCGCCGCCCGGCCACGCCTGCATCACGATCTACTCGGGCAGATGGTGGCGGCTCAACCCACCGCCTGGCGCCTGATCGGTGACTATCCTCGCGCGCGGGTCTACGAACTGGCCGGACACCAATCCATGCCGCGAGGTGGAGTGAGCATCCGGCTGAGCGACAAGATTGGAAAGGACGTCCGGCCTTGACGCGCACCTGCCGCGACAGCTTCAATCCGGCCGAGGTGCGCGTTTTGAAGGCGCTGCGGACTCCGGAACGCGTGCAGCGTTTTCTCGACCAGGACATCGGTTACAACAAGGAACCCGACGGCGTCACATGCCGCTCCCCGCGTCGCGTGTTGCGCGACGGCATCGCCCACTGCATGGAGGGCGCGCTGCTGGCCGCCGCCGCGCTCCGCGTGCTTGGCTACCCGCCGCTGCTCATGGACCTGGAAGCCGTGCGCGACGACGATCACGTCCTGGCGGTGTTCCGTAAAGGTTCACACTGGGGCGCTATCGCCAAGTCCAACTACTCCGGGCTGCGCTATCGCGAACCGGTCTATCGCTCATTGCGCGAGCTCGCCATGTCGTATTTTGAGCACTACTACAACTTGCAGGGCGAGAAAACTCTGCGCAACTACTCGCGTCCGGTTAACCTCAAACGCTTCGATTCGATTCATTGGATGACGTCAGAGGAAGATGTCTGGGCCATTCCCGAATATCTGGTGGTCATCCCGCACATCCCGCTGCTCGCTCCCGGCATGGATCGCAAGCTCGCCCGCATGGACCCGCGACTGTTCGCCGCCGGCCGCCTGGGCGCCGCCGAATAATCCTTTCTCAGAACGACCAGCGCAACGCCACTTGAATCTGCCGCGCCGTGGTGTTGGTCTCGGTGATGCGTCCCGCCGATCCCACCCGCTGCAACGATCCGGTGAACAACGATAGCGCCGACGGAACCTGAAAATTGGGCCGGTTCAGGATGTTGAAGCCTTCCACACGCAAACGGATCTGATGACGGTCATTGCTCCACAGCAGCTTGTGCGCCGCCGCGTCCACCACCGCCAAGCTCGGCCCCGCGAGGGTATTGCGTCCCAAGTTGCCGTAGGTTCCCACCTCCGGCAGCGAGAACGCCATGGGATCGAAGTACTGCGCCGGGTCGCCCAGGATCAGATTCTGCCCTGGAACACCCGCGTAGTCGGGGCGCTGACCCAGTTCGTTCGAACCGCCCGTGGTTCGCGCGCGGTCGAAGCCAACGATGGGCGTGAACGGATGGCCGGTCTGCATCTGAATCATCGTATACAGCTCCCAGCCCCGGAAGATGCGGCCCGCTGACGGCAGCGCCCAACTCAAGTTGCCGGTCAGCATGTGGCGGATGTCGTAGTCCGACAGCCCACGATTCTGCCGGTAGTTGAACATCGTCGGCATGCGATCGCGGTTCAAGTAGTCAGCTTGCACCACGGCGGAAGTTTCGTCGATGCTCTTGGCCAGCGAATACCGAGCCTGCATACTCACGCCGCCCCGCCACCTGCGCCGCACGCTCGCGTGGAAGCTCTGGTAGAAAGAGTTGAATTCGGTCCGCCGCATACCGATGGTGGCAAACGCGGGATTCACTCTGTCGCCCGAAGCCGGGAAAAACAATCGCCCGTCGGCGAGTCGACTGGGCCGCCTCGGATTCACTTCGGCCAGGTATCCCACCAGATGCACCCCGCGCGAACCGGAGTAGTTCAATTCCGCCACCGTATCGGTTCCGATCTGCCGCTGAATGGCGAACTGGAACTGCGCGACGTAAGGCTGCAAGGGGCGGTATTGCAGAATGTCCAGGCTCGCGTCTGTGGAGGCGCTGGATGCCGCACTGAGCAACCCCGGAAATGCGGGACTGGTCACCACCAGGCGCTTGTACAGCGGCCAGGTGCGCGCCCCGGTGGTGATCAATTCCGTCGATCCCAGCGTGTCGAAGAACAAACCGGCACCCGCGCGCAGCACCGTTCGGCCGTCACCGGTTGGATTCCACGCCAGCGCCGCGCGAGGAGCGAAATTGTCGTGCGACGGATTCTCGAAGAAAGCGCCTCCGACTTCCAGCGTAGTTCCCCGTTCCACGTCGGCGAGAGTGGAAACCCGGTTGTGCACTTCGCGGGGCACCGAGTACGTCTCGTGACGGACGCCGAGCGTCAGGCTCATGCCGCGCACCGGACGCCACTCGTACTGGAAGAAACTCTGCACCAGATGCTGACGCCAGCCGCGCGTAGTGTCCGATCCGGGCGCCATCAATTCGGCCGACTTCGGCTTGCCCAACAGAAAGTTCACCAGCGAATCGAAGCGATAGAATCCGGCGGCGTTCAGATCCGAAACCTGGTTGAACTGCACGCGATCATACGACACGCCGGCCTGATACGATCTCTTGCCGCGCACCGCCATCGTCTGGAAGTTGAGTTGGTAATCGTTGGTGACGAAGCGGCGCGGCCGTGTGCGCGCCGTGGTGCCGCCGAAATCGCCTAAACCGGTCACTTCAATCGAACCGATGGGCTGTCCGGGCAGGAAGGAGAGCGCAGCCGGAACGCGCGCATCGACGACATGCGTTTCGAAGTTGCGCACGCGGCTAAAGCCGGCCCGCAGCGTGTGAATGACGGTGGGCGATTGCACAAACTGCGTTTCGGTGTTCAGAAACTGATGGCGCGAGTTCGCGTCATAATCCCAGATGCGGTACTGATCCGGGTAGTTCATCCGCGCGGCATCCAAGGTGTAACGCCCTGAAAGGCGCCAGCGCTCGGAAACGATCTCATCCAACTTCCCCACCAGGTAGTCCTCGCGCGTGCGCGTCAGAGTGTTTGACACGGCTTCGCCGGTTCCATCGCCGTAGTCGCGCCCATTCGGCAGCGGATAGAGCGTCAGATACGGCTTCACCACGTCGGCCACGGTAACCGTCCGCGTGGGGAGAACACCTTGCCGCGCTTCGGCGGTGGGCGTCACCGGCCGCACGGTCTTTCCCATGCGGTCGCGAATCCCTTCGTAGTTCACCAGGAAGAAGCGGCGGTTGCGGCGCAGCGGACCGCTTGCGAGCCCGCCGAACTGGTTCTTGCGCCGGGGCGGAATCGGTTCGTCGCCGGAATCGAAATAGTTCCTGGCATCCAGCGCACTGTTGCGAAAGTACTCGTACAGGCTGCCGTGCGGATCGTTGCCGCCCGACTTGCTCACGGCGATGAACACACCACCGGTCGCGCGCCCGTACTCAGCGCTGAACGGACTAGTCACCAGATGCAGCTCCTGAATGGCTTCGACGCCCGGCGATGTTCCGGCGCCGCTGGCCGGCGCTGTGCCGCTGGAGTCGTTCATGTAGATGCCGTCCAGACGGTAGCTGTTCTGATTCGGGCGCGCGCCGTTCACCGAAGCGCGTATGCCCAACCCGGTGATTTGCGTGCGGGATGCGCCTCGCGCCAATGTGACGCCGCGTTCCTGCGTGGCCAGATCGAACAGGTCCCGCCCGTTCAGCGGAAGCTCGTCCAGCTTGCGCTTTTCGATGGAGCCTCCCCAATCATTGGCCGCCGCGTTCACCAGCGGCGGCTCCGAGGTCACCACCACGGTCTGGCGCGCCTCGCCCAACCGCAGCAGGAAATCCACCCGCAGTGCGCGGCCCGCCGCCAACTCCAGATTCCTTCGCAATTGCGACTCGAATCCCGTCTTCGAAACCGTGACCTGATAGACGCCCGGCGGCACCGCCAGCACGCGGTACTCTCCATGAATGTCTGTCTCCAAACTTCGCGAGGCGCCCGTGGCGGCTTCGGTGATCGAGATCGCCGCGCCCTGCACCGCACGTTGCGAAGGATCGCGCACAGCTCCTTCGATCGCGCCAAACGGCTGCGCCACGACGCGGCCCGCAAACAACATCGTCAGGACAAAGCCCGCGATGCCGCACCACAGAATGCTCATAGCCGTTGGCCTTCGCTCTCCACCGACAGTTGCTGCGCCGCCGCGAGAAAGCGCGCATCCACCAGATCCGCCGCTTTCATCGGCGTCTTCATATATCCTTTCTTGACCGCCCAGGCGACAAAGCGTTCCAGATCGGCGGCCTGAATGTGGCCGTCCTCGGTAAAGAAGTTGCGGCACACGGCGCGGGTACGTGCGGGATCCAGCCGGTTCACGCGCGCGAAATCGTCCACGAACTTCGGCGTACTGCCGCGCAGAAATTCACGGCTGCCTCGCAAGTATCCGGCCAACAGGCCCACGCCTTGCCGCAGATCTTCAGCCAGCACCTTGGCGCCGAACAACACGTGCGCGTATTGGAATCCGGGAAGGAACTCGGACACGCGCGGGCCGCGCACCACCTGGCGCGCCACTTCCTCGACGTCCCGTTCGAATTGGTGGTCCATTACCGCGTCGATGCGCCCTCCGATGAGCGCCGCCACCGCTTCGGCACGCGCCAGCGCCGACACCTGCAAATCGGCCTGGCTCATCCCGACGCTTTCAAGCATCGTGTCCAAAAAGAACTCAGTGGCCGTGGCCCTGCGGCTGATAGCCAGCCGCTTGCCGCGTAGCCGCGTGATGTCCTTGAGTCCGTCTGGGTATTCGCGGCGCCTGACATAGAGCCGGTCGCCCGTTTCGCACGCCGTCGAAAGCACCGTGCGCCCCGCCACGATGCGGACCTTTGAGCCTCGCGCCACCGCGTTGAGAAAGCCCGACGTCAGGCTTCCCAACGATGCGTCCACTTCGCCGCCGGCCAGCAACAACAGAATCTGCGACGAGTGGGCCACTTCCACCAGCGACACGTCCACGCCCGCTTGCTCGAAATACCCCATCTCGACGGCTAAATGGATCGGCGCCGTCGTCAGTTGCGGCACAACCGCGACCTTCAATTTCCGCTGCGGTCCCGCCGGACGCTTCTTGCAGCCTTGCGCAGCCGCGATCGCCGCGGCCGCGGCCGATCCTACAAACTCCCTACGATGCACTCTGTCCTCCCCCGAGCAAATGCAATGGCAGCACCTTGCCGGTCGCGCCAACGGCGGGTTCCGCGATCTCAACACGTACTGCGCGCGTGTGCCGCCAGTCGCGGCTGGCCAGCGCGCCTCCATAAAACTTCCGCAGCCTGCCAAGCAGATACTCGCGTACTTCATCGGCGGAACGGACTCCCACGCGCGGACTGATGCGCAACAGGATCTCCGTTTGTCCCTGTCCTTCCCGTTCGATCAGTTGATAATCGCCGGGGCCGCCGCCAAAACGCGCGGGCAGCGCGTGTTCCAAAACCTCCACCAGATCCGTGCCCACCAGCGTCATTCCCTGCCCCGTCAACTTGGCGTAGCTCCAAATGTCGCGTACGCAGGTGGTGAATCCGAGCTGCGAAAACGTGCAGTCGCAATCGGCCGGTTCCACGATGCCGCAATCGCCCAAGTCGGCATTGATCAGCACGCGCGGCGAAAACGGCAGCAGCGTTGTGAACAGCAACGCATTCACCTCGGTCCCGGCGAGCGGCGCCGCTATCTTGCGGCGGATCACGGCCGTCGCATCGGCGAAGTGATGCACCGAATTCCCACGCCGCATCTTGCAGCATCCCACGCCCACCGCGCCCAATTCGCTGATGAAGTAGCTGGCGGTGGATTCCGCGCCCACGCTGTCCACAATCGCGCGCTTCGAATCGGTGAACGCTTCTCCGCCGGCACGGAAAAAAGTGCCGCGAATATCCAAGCCCAGTTCCTTGGCCCGCATAGCCACGCGCACCGCGGCGCTCACCATGCCGCGCATCACGCACGGCTCGCCGTCCGAGCGCCGCCGCGCCACGTACTCAGCCACGGGCGTGAAATCGTCCGGCGGCAGCGGTTCAGGCGCCGGCATCGGCGCACCCGCCGCCCGGCCCACTCGCACCATGGCGTGCGTCGCCAAGCGGTAGTGAAGCGTGTCCCGCAGCCTTCCGCCGTAAGTGAACCAACGCTCCACCGGATGCCGCTCGCGGCCGGCCCGGAGACAGTGCATCAATCCCCAATACGAAGGCAACAGCGGGGCCACGATCACTTCCGGCCGCCCAACCAACGCGAATTCCTGCCGCACCAGCAGGTCCTGCACCTCGCGGTAGAGGCGCGATTCGACACTCGCCCGGGTACGCACGCGCGGACCGCGGCTGCCGCTGCTGGCCGTCTCAAACACAGGCTTGACGAGCGGATTCGCAAAGCTATCGGCCCGCAGCGGAATGTGCTCGCCGGATCGCACCATGGGCTTGTGACCCTTGAACTCTTCGTGCGTCACGTAGACGCCGGCGCGGGAAAGCGCTTCGAGCGTTCCTTCCAACCCCTGCAAACGAACCTGCGCCGACAGATCCTCGAACGTGCACCCCGCAATGCGGAACATCGCATGGTAGGGGTTGGCGGGATTCGCGAACACCACCCGTCGCGCAAGGTCCAGGAAATGCTGCTCCCGGCGCTCCAGGTTGTGGCGCACCACGGCCCGCGCGTCGGTCGCCGGCGGCGCCTTCGCGCAACGCCACACGCCCGATGCCATGCGGCTGTAATAACCAATTTCGTACAACACCCAGCCTCCGGCTCCTCCGATCCGGACTTTCCAGAGTAACGGTCCTTGCGCCTACGATCAAGCTGGGGACGGACGAGTCTGTCCCCTACTCAGTGAATTGCAGGTAGTTCAGCCGACGCCGGTGTGGACAGACCCGTCCGTCCCCGGTTTT
>CAZDIZ010000064.1:18335-24124 GCA_964505625.1 uncultured Solibacteraceae bacterium
GCGCTCGCCGGCAGAGCTTACACCGACTCCTCTTCTCTACTTTCGACGAACTTGGCCATGGTGATAGTAGGCTTCCCGCTGTACCTGCTCACCATGCGCTTCATTGTCCGCGAGCTTGGAGCACGTCCGGAGAAGCACGACTCGGGCGTTCGCAAATGGCTCACCTATATCGCCCTGTTCATCGCGGCGACGGTGGTGGCAGCCGACCTGATTACGTTTCTAACGTACTTCCTGCGCGGAGAGCTTACAGTTCGCTTTGTGCTGAAGGTTCTGACCGCCGGTGTTCTCGCGGGCGGAGTCTTCTGGTACTACTTCGGCTTCCTAAGACCGCCGCGAGGACAAGCCGCCGCATGGCACACCAACCGCTCCTTCGCACTAGCGGCCACCGTCGCGGTTGTGGCTGTCGTCGTTACGGGTTTCACGATGCTGGGATCGCCCAATGTTCAACGCGCGGTGAGCGCGGACCGGCAACGCGTGCAGGACCTGCAGGCCATCGCACGCGAACTGCACTTGCGCCGCGGCCGCGCGGGCGGCACGGAGCTGCCAGAGCAGCTCGACCAGGTGGCCTTCGGTCAACCCGGCGTGCGCTTGCGATTGAAAGACCCGGAAACGCAGACCGCCTACGGGTATCACAAGCGCGGTCCGTCTAGTTACGAGCTTTGCGCTGTGTTCGCCGTCGCGAGCGACGAACCTCAGGACGGTAGGCCGCTGTTCTGGAACCATCCCAAAGGGCGTTACTGCTACACCCTGGACCCAACCGTCGCGCCGTGGATGCTGCGCTGATCTGTTAGCGCACCACGTACAGCCAACGGCCGCTGGCCTCGCCCGCAATCTCGACGATGAGCGTGCCGCTTTCGACCCGCGCCGGAACGCGTTTGCCGCGGCTGCCCGGCGTGGGTCCTTCCGCGTAAACTGTCGCGGACGATGTTAGCTCGCGCGCCGGAATCCGCAGCGCGCCATCGCCGCGCGCCATGATCTGCATCACCGCGCCACCTTCGATGCGCCGCTCCCGCGCCACCGGCGCCCACGCCACCATGTCGAAGACGCGATCGGCGAACACCGTGGTCTTGCCGTCCACTGTTATCTGTTTCGCTTTGTGCCCGGCGAACGCTTCCAACTCGCCGCCCGAGCCCACGCGGAACGCCACGGCGTGTTCGCCTTCATAACTGACCGAACGTCCTTGCACCTTGAAATCCGTCAGATGAAGCGCTTCGCTCGGCGGTGGGTTCAGCTTCAGATACTCGGCGTCCTTCTGTTCATCGCGCGCGAAGCCGCCCGCCCAGCCTTCTTCGTATTCACGCAGATGCGGCGCGATGGCGATAGCTCCATTGGGAAACCGCGCCGCCATGTACGGACCCGTGCGTGATACGCGGTCCGGATTGTCGTTCACTCCGGCGAAGCGTCCGGTTGCGGGATAGGCTCCCAACGCATCCAGCACCTCGAACCAATTGCGTGCGTCGTAGCCCAGGCTGCGCGATTGATCGTCGCGCGGGCGGTAGCCAGCAAACACCGCCGTGCCGCGACGCGTCGCCACAACCCAATTCTTCGCGCGTCCCACCACCTCGGTCCCCGCGCGCGGCGTGACCGGATAGATGCGGTCCACCAGGAAGTCCGTCAGAATCGTCTGCGGCGCAACGCTCTTGAAGCTCCCTTCAAAGCGCACCATCTTGCCCGGTGCGAGCAGGCCTTCGTCGATGTCCGGCGCGTAGTCCACGCCGAAGATCTCCTGCCACGCCGCCAGAGCCGGCGCGCCTTCCTGGGTCAGAACCGGTGGAGGACCGGACCACACCACGCGCCCGCCGTTCGCGGCGAACTCGCGCATCATATCGAGCAAGCGCCGCGACGGAAACGGCTCAAACAGCGCCACCAGCGTCGTGAACTTCCGGCCCGCCATCTCGATCGCGGCGCCCGACACTTTCCCGCGCTCGAGCAACTTCGCCGCCGTCACGTAATTGGTATAGCCATACTGCGTCATCCAACTGCCGAAGCGCTCTTCCACCGCCACCAGGTCCAGCGGATACAGCATCAGCACTTCCGTGTCGCGATGCTGCATGTCCTCAACCAGGTTGAAGTGCGCCTCGCCCGATGCGCCGTACACATCCACCACCGCCATGCGCCGGCGGTTGACCTCGTTCGGCATGCCCCAGTGCGCGCCGTAAGAATACGGCACGTCGTTGAGAATGCCGGTCGAACACGCCAGGGCCAGCGCGAAATAACCGCGGTCCAGATACCCGCCCTCGGCGTGGTCGTTGCCGTTGCCGGTAAGGAAATCGCCCCACTTGAAATAGTCGTGGCAGGCCGAAGCCGCCTGATGCACCGTATCAGACCACAGGAAGTTCGATGTGTATTCATACTGGTGGCGCGCCTGCGGCTCGCGCCCCACCTGCCAGCGGTCGATGGTGGGACTCTCGGCCCAGGTGGCGTGCGCGCGCGATTCCAGCGCGTGTCCCATCTTCTGCTCGGCGTGCCGCTTGGCCGCCGTGAACAGATCCACCACGCCGTCCTGCAACAGCTTGTAGTAGCGCGAACGCATCAGCGCCGTGCGCCGCACGTCTTCGGCCGACGCGCCCACGACGTGCATGGTGCCCTGCCGCGCGGTGAGGTCGCTCGCGAAATCCTCCTGACCGTAAGCGAAGTACACCAGGTATTTCGCGAAGTCCTTGTATTCAGCCCCGTAGCGCCGCGCGTAGTCTTCGGCCAGTCCCGGACTCACGTAGCGCAGCGTAAACTCGCCGTGATCGTGATGCGAGAAGTAGCCCCAGTCCTGCTGTATGTGCATTTCATCGGCGTACAGCCCGTTCAGTTTTACGCCGGCAGCGGCATAACGATCCACCACGTCTTTCAAAAACGGCAGCGCGCGAGGACTGAAGTAATCCATCTCCGGTGTGCGGTACTGCTGCACTACCAGCACGCGATTCAAACCCGATTCGGCGGATGCCACGCGCCCGTGAACGCGCACGCGCATGGCGCGGAAATCGCCCGAACGCGCTTCCACACCTGGGTAGCGCTCCACTTGTATGTCGCCCTTCAATTCGACAATCGATTGCGGATCCACCACGCGATACAGTGTCCCGCGCACCGCCGTTTCCCGGAACGCGAACACACGCACGCCTGCGTCCTCAATATCGATGGGCCCCTTGTTGTTAACCCACTTGGTGTGCCGCCAAAGCTGTACGCTGAAGGCGCCGCTCTCAGGGTCGCGCGTTCCCTCACGATACTGCATCCACACACCGGTTTCACCCGTGCGTGCGCGATAGCCCTTCCCGATTTCCAGCGGACTCAACAGGCTCAGTTCCAACCCCAGCCCGTAGCCGGAAGCGAATTTGCTGATGGCCGCGATGCGCTGAATGTACTCATCGGTGTCCGGCATCAGACGCCGCGGCTTGCCCGCCTGCCCCGGCCGGTACTGACTGAAGAAGTGATCGAAAGCCAGAATCAGCGTGCGCGCACCGCGCGCTTTGGCGCGTTCGCAGATCTGCCGCAGGCTGGCCGGTTCGCGCTTGCGCGTCAACGCAAGGTCGATCGCGCGGTCCGGATCACCCAACGCCTCCAGTTCGTCATCAGTCACCAGAATGATGCCTTCACGCGGAACCTTAAACGCCCACTGCGCGGGAAACGACACGAGGTCTCCGCGGTAGACCATCTCCGGAGCCCCGGCAAACAGCGCCGCGGAGAGCAGCGCGATGCTGCTGACGACAAGGCAGGGACTGACACCTTTTCCGCCCTGTAACACGCTCGCCAACGCACACCAACGTCTCATGGCGGAAAAGGCTGTCTGTCCCATCTTCGACCAGGCAATGTTTCTCACACCGTTATGGTATAGGAACTGTATGCTTCGTAGATTTCTCCCTCTGCTGCTCGCGGCCGCCGCGCTGCCCGTCGCGGCCAACGATTACACCATCGCGCTCATCGGTCTGCGCCACTCGCACACCTGGGGGCACCTCGAATCCTTGCTGAAGGCGTCGCCCGCAAAATTCGTGGCCGTCGCCGAAACCGATCCGTCGCTGGTGGCCGAAGCCGGCAAGATGGGCGCCAACAAAGTCGCCTATTTCACCGACTACAAGGAAATGCTCGACAAAGTGAAGCCCACCATGGTCTGGGCCTTCGTCGAAAACAACCGGCATCAGGAAATCGTCGAAGCCTGCGGCCCGCGCAAAATCCACGTCATCTTCGAAAAGCCGCTCGCCGCGACTTACAAGCAGGCCGTGGCTATTGAACGCGCCGCGACCAAGTACAACATCGAGGTGCTGACCAACTTCAGCCCGGCCTGGAGCCCGTTCCATTACGCGGCCAAGTCCGCCATCGATAGTGGCGCGCTCGGCGCGCCGTGGCGCCTGCACGTGGTCACCGGCCACGGCGGCGTGTTTCCGAAATCCGGACGCAGCAAGATCTTTCACGAGTGGCTCATCGATCCGGTGAAGAACGGCGCGGGCGCGTTGATGGATTTCGGCTGCTACAACGCGCTCTACTCGCTCTACTACCTGGGCCGCCCCGAAACCGTCTACGCCTATGCGCTACACCTGCGGCCCAACGACTTTCCGCAAGTCGAGGACGGCGCCACCATCGTGCTCACGTACAAGAACGCCGTGGCCATTCTCGAGCAGAGTTGGGATCTGCCGCCGGGCGTGAACGTCTTCGAAATCGCCGGCTACAAAGGCTACATCCGTCAGGCCGAAGGCAAACCCGAAATGCGCATTGGCCGCCAGCCCGCCGCCCCGCTCGCCATGAAGCCGCTCCCGCCCGAGCGCACTTCGGCCGTCGCCTACATGGTGGACTGCCTCAAGCACAAGCGCCCGGTGGAAGGCCTGGTATCGATGAAGTACACCGTGGGCGTGAACGAGATCATCGACGCCGCCCTACGTTCCATCAAGAGCGGCAAACCGGTACGATTGAAATAGGGCGCGCGTTCCGGCGCGTCGCGAAAAGGGGAGGCGAGCATTCTAAAGATCTGCGTACTGGCCTCGTCCAGCGCCGGCAATTCCACGTTCATCGGCACCGCGACCACGCGTCTGCTGGTGGACGCCGGATTGAGCCGTCGTGAGACGGCGGCCCGTTTGGCGGCGATCGGCGAGGATATCGAAAGCCTCGACGGGATCCTCGTCAGCCACGAGCACACCGACCACGTATCGAGCCTGTGGACCGTCGCCAAGCGCCGCGACAAGCAGCGCCTGCCCGTGCCCGTCTACGTGACCGAAGCCACTTACGGTACGCTCGAAAAGCCCGCGTACGAGGCCGCCGTCGAAACCTTTTGCGCCGGCATGAAGCTCTCCATTGGCGATATCGAGGTGCAAACCTACACCACGCCGCACGACGCCATCGATCCCATCGGGTTCAGTTTTCATACGCAAGGTCTGAAGGCCGGCCTGGTCACCGACCTGGGCTACATGCCCGACTCGATACGCTTCCACCTGCGCGATACCGACTTTCTGATCCTCGAATCGAATCACGACCTGGAAATGCTGAAAGTCGGGCCGTATCCGTGGCAGGTCAAGCAGCGCGTGATGGGGCGCAAAGGCCACCTGTCGAACGATGTGGCCTCGGATTTCATTCGTCAGGATCTGGCCTCGTCCACGCGCACCATCGTGCTGGGGCATCTGAGCGAACAGAACAACCATCCGGAGCTGGCGCGCCTGGCGGCGGCCCAGGCCATAGAAGGACGCGGCGCCGCCATACAGTTGGTGGTGGCGCTGCCCAAGAAGCAAACCGAAGTGTTTCACCTGTGAAGGAGCGAGTCCGAACATCATGATTGCGCGATACACACGGCCCGACATGGGCCGCATCTGGAGCGA
>CAZDIZ010000064.1:24224-27122 GCA_964505625.1 uncultured Solibacteraceae bacterium
CGAACATCATGATTGCGCGATACACACGGCCCGACATGGGCCGCATCTGGAGCGACGAGAACAAGTACCGGCAGTGGCTGGAAGTCGAGCTGGCGGCGAGCGAAGTGCTCTCCGAGGCCGGCGAAGTGCCCGCCGAAGACGCACGCCTGCTGCGCGCGCATGCAAGCTGTGACGCCGCGCGCATTCTGGAAATCGAAAAAACCGTCAAGCATGACGTCATCGCCTTCACCACCGCCGTCGCCGAGAGCATGGCCGTGGCCGGCTGCGCTTCCTCTTCGCGCTGGCTGCATTACGGGCTGACCTCGAACGACGTCGTCGACACCGCGCAGGCGCTACTACTCAAGCAGTCCTCGGCGATCGTGCTGGCCGGCATTGACCGGCTGGCCGACGCGCTCAAGAAGCGCGCCTTCGAGTTCCGCGACACGCCGCAGGCCGGCCGTTCGCACGGCGTCCACGCCGAGCCCATCACATTCGGGCTGAAGCTTGCCCTTTGGTACGACGAAGTCCGCCGCAACCGCGCACGCTTCGCCGCTGCCGCCGAAGACATCCGCGTCGGCAAGATCTCCGGCGCCGTGGGCAACAACGCGCACGTTGCGCCCGCGGCCGAAGAGAAGATCTGCGAACGGCTCGGGCTGCGTGTGGCGCCCGTGACCAGCCAGGTGATCAGCCGCGACCTGCACGCCGCTTACGTCGCCGCGCTCGCGCTGGTCGCCGCCGTGCTTGAAAAGATCGCGCTCGAAATCCGGCACCTGCAGCGCACCGAGGTGCGCGAAGCCGAAGAACCCTTTAGCAAGGGCCAAAAGGGGTCCTCGGCCATGCCGCACAAGCGCAACCCCATCACCTGCGAGCAGATCTGCGGCCTGGCGCGCGTGGTCCGCTCGAACGCGCAGGCGGCGTTCGAAAACATCGCACTGTGGCACGAACGCGACATATCGCATTCTTCGGTGGAGCGCGTCATCCTGCCGGATTCGCTCATTCTGACCGACTACCTGCTCGCCAAAACCTGCTGGTTGGTCGAAAACATGCCCGTCTACCCCCAACGCATGCTTCGCAACCTAAACCAAACACGTGGGTTAGTCTTCAGCGGACAGCTTTTGATCGATCTAGCCGCCGCCGGCATGCTCCGCGAGGACGCCTACCGGGTCGTGCAAGCTCACGCCATGCGTGCCTGGGAAGAAGAAGGCGATTTCCGTGCCGCCATCGAGGCCGATCCTGAAATCCGGGCCATCCTCAGCGCCGAGAAGATCGCCGAAAGCTTCTCGCTGGATCGCCAATTGCACAACGTGCGGCTGATTTTCGACCGAGTGTTCAATTCTACTGAATAAACGGCGTCGCGCGTTCACTACTATCAATGTAGTTCTCATATTTCTACATTAGTAGTATCAAAAACCGTGTATTTGCGGGTTAATCTTAGGCTCTTTTCGCTTACACTGTAGGTGAGGAAGCGTTACGGAACCCCGGAAAGGAACATCGCTCAATGCTTAAGGGCACCCGCCCCGCGCGCAGCCGAACTATAGCTCTGGCACGGGTTTTGCTGGTGGACGATGATCCTACCTCTCGACTCACACTACAAACTGTTTTAGAAGCAGGCGGTTACGAGGTTGATTCAGCGGCCTCGGCGGCCGAAGCCGTAGGCAAGCTCGATGAGCAGGAATACGAGCTGGTGCTCAGCGATTTGCAGATGGAGTCCCCCGAGGCAGGTCTGAAGGTATTAGCCCACGCCCGCATCATGGAATATAAGCCCGCGACGGCCATTATTACGGCCTACCGCGATTCGCAGAGCCCGCTGCCGGCTAAGACGCCGCGCACGGTCCTGATCGAGCCTGAGGACCTGCCCGAGCTGCTCGGCCAGGTGGCCTCGCTCATCAGCGAGCGCGCCACGCGACGGCTGGAGCGCGAGCTCAAACAAGCCAGCTTCTAGCAGGCTTAGTGTCCCAACGCAATTAGCACGCGGTCGGTGATCTCGTCGATCATGGCGGGCATGGCCGCTTCCAGCGCGAGCGTGACGGCTGCGCGCACACGTTCGGCGTCCACTTCGGGTGTCGACGGAGTCGGCGGAGGAGGCGGTGGTGGCGGCGGAAGCGGCTCAACAGCTTTGGGCGGCTCCACTGGCGGCTGCTCCACGTACAGGCCGCGCGCGAACTCAGCCGCTTCCAGCAGCGTGCGTATGGTCTCCACTACCACGCTGGCTTCGAAGGGCTTCTTCAGGATCCCGTCGGCCTCGACGCGCTGAGCTTCGGCCTCGTCGATCGTCTCCAAAGCGCCCGCCGTGAGCACCACGCGGGTGAAGCGGAAACGTGGATCGGACTTCACCGCCCGGCAGATCTCATAGCCCGACTTACCGGGCAGATACACGTCGGCGAGGATCAGGTTGGGCTCGACGTCGGGCAGGCGCACCATGGCGGTGTCGCCGTCGGTCACCGTTACAACCTCGAAACCTTCCTCGCGAAGGATCCGCTCGCCCATCCGTTGGGCGTGTGGGCTGTCGTCAGCGAGTAGGATCCGGCTCATGGACGGGAAGAGTTATTTTTTCGCCTTCTTCTTGGACTTCTTGTCGGACGGCTGCTCACCGGTTTGCGCCGCAGCAGGCTGAGCGGCGGAGGTCGCGTCCTTGGGAGGATTCTGGCGCGCATCGGGCTTGGAATCAAGCGCCGAAGTATCGTTAACGGTCGAGACGGTCACATCGGCGTTAGCAGCCTTGGCGGCGGCGGCTTCGAGCTCCGCCGGCGTCGGAACGCTGACCGGAACGGTGGGCTTCAGGCTGGTCATGGCCGGCGTGCCGCTCTTGGCCGCCGCGCGCACATCCGGGCTCTTGCGGAAGATGCCCCAGAAGTGGCTCATCAGACTGGCCTTCTCGAAGTTCTCGACTTCATACTTCATGCGGGCCAACGCCACCGG
>CAZDIZ010000064.1:27222-32047 GCA_964505625.1 uncultured Solibacteraceae bacterium
TAGAAATACCCCACGCGGAATTCGTGATCGGCGATGGCTTCCTGAATCTCACGCAAACGCTGCTGAGCGCCGGGCGCGAACTTGCTGTTGGGGAACTGCACCAGCAGCTGGCGGCATTCATCCTCGGCGCGCAGGGCATGGACGGTGTCGCGGTCAGACTTCTCCATCTGGCGGAAGTGAATATTGCAAACCTTGTCTTGCGCTTCGGCGGATTCTTCCAGCGTCGGATAGAAAAGGATGAAGTCCTTGTATTCGGCTTCGGCCTGCGCCAGCCCGTGCGAGCCGCCCTCGCGGAACCAGGTGTCGGCGATGGCGAGCTTGGCCTTGGCCAGGAATTCACTGGTGTCGTAGGTATTGATCAGCGTATTGAGCGTCAGCCGCGCGATCTCGTAGCGGCCTCTCTCAATGTCCTTAATGGCCTTGTCGAACAGGACCTTGTCCGGCTGCAACGTATCTTTCGTGATGGGGTTTTCGTATTTGCGGCGCCGGCAGCCGAACGTGAACGCCAGGCCCACCACCAGCAACAACGCCAACGTCCGTTTCGTCCAGGGTCGATTGAGAATCATGCCCATAACCTCACTCACCGTCGCGCGCCGTCAGACGCGAACGGTTGACACCTCCTCGGCAATGCGCCGCATCTCGGCCACACGCGCGGCCGGGTCCTCGCAACCGAACACGGTTGCGCCAGCCACCAGCCAATCGCATCCGGCGCCAATGATGGCGGCCATGTTGTCGAGCGTCACACCGCCATCGATTTCTATCTTGAATCCCAGACCGCGCTCGCGGCGCGCTCGGGCCAGCGCGCGTACTTTATCGAGCGCGCGCGGAATGAACTTCTGTCCGCCGAAGCCCGGGTTCACGCTCATGATGAGCACAAAGTCCACCACATCCAGCACGTCGTCCAGCGTGGCCACCGGAGTCGACGGATTGAGCACCACACCGGCTCGCGCGCCCTGGTCGCGGATCATGTGCAGCGTCCGGTCCAGGTGCGGGCAGGTCTCCTGATGCACGCTCACCAGGTCGGCGCCGGCCTCGATGAAGGTAGCGGCATAGCGATCCGGATCGGCAATCATCAGGTGAACATCGAGCTTCATCTTGGTGATTTTCCGTAGCGATTTCACCACCGGAGGCCCTAGCGTGATGTTCGGGACAAAATGCCCGTCCATGACGTCGACGTGCAACAGGCGTGCTCCGCCACGTTCCACTTTGGCGATGTCCTCGCCCAGCCGGGCAAAGTCGGCCGACAAGATGGAAGGTGCGATTTCAATCATTTGGAGGCTCATTCGATGTTATCACAGCGGCGTAGAATCCATCCCCAGCGTCGCGTCCCGGCAGCCGTTCGACGACGCGCGCGAACTGAAAACGTTCGTCGAACTGATCGAGCGCCTCATAGACCACGTCGCAGTTCTCTTCTCGCTCCAGCGAGCAGGTCGAGTACACCAACCTTCCGCCGCAGGCGAGACGTTCCAACGCATGAATGAGCAGACGCACTTGCCGGTCATGTTGCGACGCGAACTCCGTGGGTTGGACGCGCCACTTGATCTCCGGGTTGCGGCCAATGGTGCCGGTGCCGCTACAGGGGGCATCCACCAGAATACGGTCGAACTGTTTGGAGAACGGCAGCCCGGCGGCGCAGTCGGCTTGAACCAGCGGGCATTGCAGTCGCTGCATCCCTACCAGGCGCTTCCAGGAGACGTCGCAGGCAACTGCTTGCACGCCCGATTCGAGCGCTTGCGCGGTCTTGTTGCCGGGCGCCGCGCAGACGTCAAGAAACGTAAGGCCGGGCCGCAGTTCGAGCAGCGGCACGATGGATTGCGAGCCGATGTCCTGCATCATCACCGGGTCGGGGCGGCCGGCCAGCACGCGATAGCATCCGGCCACGTCAGTCGGTTCAAGATCCAGGCCTTCGATGCGGCCCTGGGGCGCGCGCACGTACGTTTCCGGCGCTTTCAGAAACGCCGCGGCGATTTGGGAGGCGGCCGGAGCGCCGTGACGTTCACGCCAGCGCGCCAGCATCCATTCGGGGACGGATAGCTCGGTCGCCTGGTTGGGCCACTTCACCGGAGCACGGTTTACCTTGCGAAGCACGGCGTTGACCAGCCCCGCGGCGGAACGTTTGCCGTAGTGCCGCGCCAGTTCGACGCTCTGGTTCACGGCGGCGTGGGGTGGAACGCGGTCCAGGTGCCGCCGTTGATAGATGCCCATGCGCAGCGCGGCCAGCACTTCGGCGTCCAGACTATGGCAGGGACGCCGCGTGGCGTGCACGATCAGCCAATCCAGTTGCGCGCGAAAGCGCAGCACGCCGAAGACGATTTCGCTCGCCAGCGCGGCGTCGCGCGCGTCGCACTCGATTTCGCGCAACAGGTCGGAGGCATAGCCGCCACGTTCGACCGCGAGCAGGACCTGGCAGGCGGCCAACCGTGCCGGTGAGATGGAAGTGCGTTCAGACGGCATGAAGGGTCAGACTCCTATAATAGAACTTGGACCTCGAAAAGACTCTATTGCGCAAAGTAGGCGAGGCCATCGGGCGCTACCGCATGATCCGCGACGGCGACCGCGTGGCCGTGGCGTTGAGCGGCGGCAAGGATTCGCTCACGCTGCTGGATGCGCTGCTCACACTGGCCCGGCGCGCTCCGGTCGAGTTCAGCGTTTGCGCCTTCACCGTCGAACAAGGCAAATTTCTAAGGCCCATCGAGCCGCTCGCCGCGTATCTGAAGGAGAAGAACGTCGAGTGGACCTACTATCGCGACCAACCTTCACTGCGTTTGGCAGTCGACCAACCTGGCCACGGCTGCGATTTGTGCAGCCGCTACCGGCGCCGCGCGGTTTACGAAGTGGCGCGCGGGCTCCGGGCCAACGTGATTGCCTTCGGGCATACCGCGGACGACTTCTGCGAATCGCTGCTGCGCAACGCGCTGTTCACCGGACGGCTGAGCGCGCTGCCGGCGGTCACCAGTTCCAGTGACCGGGAATTCCGGCTGATCCGGCCCCTGGTGTTCGTCACCGAAGAGGTCACTCGCGCCTGGGTCGAACAGGTGAAAGCCCCCCTAGTTCCCTGCGGCTGTTCGCAGCGCGCCGACACGGTGCGTAAGGCCATTCGCGAGCTGCTGGCTCAGGTGGAAGAGCGCAATCCATTCGCCAAAGAGTGCCTGCTTTCGGCGATGGCCAATATTGACGTTAAGAGACTGTTAGACAAGCGGTTATTGAATCTGGACGACGGGGGCGGCGGGGAGCTTCCACCGATTGTCACGGAACTGTAACCGAGTTTACCTTGACCTGGGACCGAGGCGTTGCGCGATAATGGTATTCCCTCCTCTTACTTAGAGTATGGACTGTTCTAGCAAACTGCTGAGCGCATTATGAACCTCTTACCTCGCGAAGAGAAGTTTTTCGCCCTCTTTTTAAAACAAGTCAAAATTATTTCGATGGCCGCGCGCCTGTTGATGGATGGAACGCGGGCGGGCAACTCCGAACTGTGGAACTCGAACGCCAAGATCACCCATCTGGAACGCGAAGGGGATGAGATCATTCACGATGTGTTCCAACGGCTGAATCAGACTTTCATCACCCCGATCGATCCGGAAGACATACACTCGATCGCCAGCCGGTTGGACGACGTATTGGATGGCATCGAGGACGCCGCGCACCGCATCACGGCTTATCGCCTGGAACCGATTCCGCCCACCGTGTTGAAGTTGTGCGAGATCGTTTACGACTGTTCAGTGGCGTTCCAGACCGCCTTTGAAGCATTAAGCGAAAGCAAACCGTTCCTGGAATCCTGCATTGAAATCAACCGTCTGGAAGACAGCGCCGACCAGTTGATGCGGCAAGCCGTGGCCGACTTGTTCCGGACCGAGAAGGACCCCATCGCGCTCATCAAGTTGCGCGAAGTCTACGACGTGCTTGAAGAGACCATCGACCGTTGTGAAGACGTCGCCGACGTCTTGCAGAACGTGCAGGTCAAGAACAGCTAGCCGCACATGTCGGTCCTGGCATTGGTCGTTCTCATCATCGTAGTCGCACTGCTGTTCGACTACATCAACGGCTTTCACGACGCAGCCAATTCGGTGGCCACGGTGGTGTCGACGCGCGTGCTCTCGCCGTTTCAGGCCGTGATTTGGGCGGCGTTTTTCAATTTCGTTTCCGCGTTCGCCTTTGGCACGGGTGTCGCCAAGACGGTCGGCTCCGGCATGGTGGATCTGAAATCGGTGACCATGCTGGTGATCCTGTGCGGGCTGCTCGGCGCCATTGTGTGGGATCTCATCACGTGGTGGTTTGGATTGCCCACCAGCAGTTCACACGCGTTGTTCGGCGGTTACGCCGGAGCCGCGATGGCCAGCGTTTCGCTCAACAAAGGTTTCGAACACGCATTCGAAGTCATCGTGTGGAGCGGTTGGATCAAGACGCTGATGTTCATGGTGCTGGCGCCGCTGATCGGGCTAGTGTTGGCGTACGTGCTCATGATCGCGCTGCACTGGATGTTCCGGAACACCAGTCCGCGCCGGATGGACGTCTACTTCCGGAAGCTGCAATTGGTTTCCGCCGCCATCTATAGCTGCGCGCACGGCACCAACGACGCGCAGAAGACCATGGGCATCATCACGGGCGTGCTGGTAACCGCAGGCTACATGCAGCATTTCGAAGTGCCGATATGGGTGATCGTGGCGGCGGGAGCCGCTATCGGTCTGGGGACGTTGACCGGCGGTTGGCGCATCGTGCACACCATGGGCGGCCGGCTTACGCGGTTGAAACCTCGCGGCGGTTTCTGCGCCGAATCCGCCGGCGCCATCTCGATCTTGCTTGCGACGCACATGCACGTGGGCGT
>CAZDIZ010000065.1:0-31584 GCA_964505625.1 uncultured Solibacteraceae bacterium
TACCGCCCCAGCCACGACAAGTGGGACGGGCACTTCCAGCGGTTTGCGGTGAAGGTGAAACGTCCCGGTGTGAGTGTGCGGCATCGCAACGGCTACGTGGCGTCAGCCGACGAATCCACCGCGGCCGCCGACCGTGCCGGTGGCCTGGAAGAGGCGCTTGCGAACCCGTTGGAGGCGACCGGCATCCGTCTGATGGCGGCCATCAAGCCGGATACTCCTTCGACCGGAAAACTCGCTGTCCGCGTCATGATTGAACCGGTCGACATCGCTTTCCGCCAGGCGGATGGGCGCTGGATGGCCAAGCTGGATGTGGCGTATGTGCAGCAAGCCGCGCCGGATGCTCCGAAGGTCACCGTGGTCAAGGATGAAGTGAACCTCCACATGTCGCCTGAGGCTTACGCCCAAGTGGGCCGGAATGGGCTGGTGGTGCAGAAGGTCCTGGACTCAACCGCCTGCGGCCATCGATTGCGCATCGTGGTGCGGGACGCCGTCTCCGGCGCTACCGGCTCAGTGGAGATTCCGGAACCGGCGCGCGCCCGGTAGATTTCTTAAACTGCCGCTTCGGGGAACACGCTGTACTTCTCGGGTGGCGGGTACAATTCTTCGAGCAGGAGCAAGCGCCTGCGTAAGTAGCGGCTGGGCAATTGGCGGGGGCCGGTTTCGACGTCGATATCGCAGCAGATGCCGTGCAGGTAAAGCGCCAGCGTGTCGATGAAGCTCTGCGTGGCGTATTCCTGAAACCCCTTGGTTTCGCGACGCAGGTTGGTTTGACGCCGCATGAGAGCCTGCTTCTGTCGCCATGCGCGGTCGTCCACTTCGCCGTGCACGCGCCCGCTTAGCTCCTCGCGCAAAAGGCTGCTGTACTTGGCGCGCTCGCCCTCGCTCCACGCTCCGCCCATCAATTCCGCGATGCAGTAGTAGAACTGGTAGTGGTAATCGCCCAGCTCTAGCGCCTTGGTGGGCAGCACGATGACCACGCCGGCGGGCGAGGCCAACTGCGCGGACCAGGAGATTTGTTTGTCCGCCGGCGCTTCGAACGACACCCATTCGCCGCCCTTCGTGCCGGTTTTTTCAAGGAACGGCACCAGCAACACCGAGGTCTTCGGCAGCGCCTTGGGGATGGCGGGCGGCAACGCGGCGATGGGCTCTTCCAGATACTCCTTCAGCTCTTCTTCACTGAGCGGAATCGCGGAGAAGTAGGAAAAGGTGTTCGATAGCGGGACCATTTCGCCGCGGAAGCGTTCGGCGAAATCTACCACGCTGATCCGTGATAAATCGGTTTGACTGGACATCGAGGCTGGGCTAACTCCAATTCTAGCAAAGCGGCGCAGGGTTCAGCCGCGATGGCGCGCGCGGCGCGATTCCAAATCCGCGCGGGCTTCGGCGAGCGCCTTGCGCAGACGTTCGGCGCGTTCCGGTCCGGCGTGAGCGGCCAACGTGTCCACCCAGGTGCGCGTTCCTTCAATGAGCTTCAACATGTAGGCGCCCGCTTCCGGCATGAAATGTTCGCGGTCAGGCGTGGTCACATAGACGGGCGAAGTGTGCGCCTGAATACCCAAACGCACGCCAGGATATGGGCCCAACCGGCCCACGCAGCGCGCGGCCAGCCATCCGGGTCCATCGATCTTCACCGGCTCGTTGAGCGTCAACTGTCGCGCGCCGTCCGCGGCGTCGCGCGCGGCCACCACTTTTCCGTTGAAGACGATTTCGACGCGATGGATGGGAATGAAGCTGGACACGTCAGCGTGGCAAACCAGGGTCGCTCCGCCGCTCGCGATCTTGATGGCGGAGCCGGGCATGCGGCCTTCGGCGCGGAATTCGATGAGCGGACCGGTGGTGGTGAAGGTGCGTCCGTTGCGCACGGCCTCGGCCCAGGAATCGTAGTTCATCTCCTTGGCGCCGATGTAAGCGTAGGTGCGTCCGGTGCCCGCGGGCATGCCGGCGCTCATTTTGTCGGTGCCTCCGACGCACGGCAGATGATAGCCGCAATTCAACGCGCGATACCAATCGCGGATGCGCATGGTGTTGAAGTCGTCGTTGAATAGATAGATTTCGGCGGCGTCCACTTTGCCGAGCGCGATGGCGGCGGCGAGTTCCGAAGTCGGATGCGGATAGTGCACGGCGATGTTGAGGCCGCCGCGGGAGCGGTTCTCGTCGCACCAATCGTTGAGGCTGGCCCACATGGGATCGCCGATGTAGCTCTCTGATGGGCCCGAGGCCGACATCGGATAGACGGGCTCGCCCTGGCGGCGCATGAGCGCCAGGTGTCCCAGAAAGTGCTGGCGGTTTTCGGTGCCCACCCACACGGTGGTTTCGCCATCTTTCGATGTGAGCGCGCCTTGCCCGAGGTCGCCGACGTTTGTGAATAGGTCGCCCCATTGCGCGGCCAGCAGGTTGATGTAGTTCAGCCCTTCGGCCTGACCCTCAAGGACAGCCGTGGAGGGCGAAAGAAAATGCACGTGCACGTCGGCCGTCATCCAGCCTTTAGAGCGCAGATCGAACTGGCGTTCCACGTTGAGCGTGAGTTCCCGCTGGCCGGGAGCGATCTTAACGCGCTGGCGCGTGGTGCCGTATTCGTAACCCTTGGCGATTTCGACCAGCACGTCGCCCACCGGCAGTTCCACCTGAAACGTACCGTCGACATAGGCGAACGGAGAACCGGATGCGACCACGTCGGCGCCGTAGTCCTGGAACCAGCCGGTGTTGATTTCGTAGCGATGCCCGTAAGGCGGCAGATAGCGGCCTTCGAGCGAACGGAAAGCCAGACGCACGGGCGTGGGGCGGCCGCTCGCGCGGTCCACGACCTTGCCGTGCAGCCAGGTCTTGTGCGGATGAAGCAGCTCAATGCGGGGCTTTAACTCGCTCAGATCGAATGTGGCGATGTGGCCGGTGGAACGTTCTTTCAGTGTGACGACGGCTTCGGGCGAGGCGGCGATTTCGGCAAAGAGGCATGGCGCCGAAGACGGACCGGGCTGCGGAGCCACGCGCGCGTCCGGCGAACGCAGCCAGGCATCGGAGGAAAACGGCGGCAGTGCATACTGGCGCGCCACGACGCCGAGGTCGACATCCACTTCCCAGGCGTCGGCGTTGGCCGCGCCGCCTTCGGGCAGTGTGAAGCGGTAGAGTTGCAGACGCTCGTACTTGAGCGGATGTTGGCGGCCGTGACACAACGTCACACCGCATACAAACAGCAGCCCCTGACTTTCGCTCTTAAGGCGGAGCGCGCGAATGCGTTTGTCCGGATGCGGGTTTTCGATGGCGTATATCCAGACGTTGCCGTGCGGGTCCGCGCCACCGCCGCCATAGGAACGATCCCAGACGCTGGTTTGCAGATTTCCCCACAGTGCTCCATGCGCGAGCGCATCGCTCAAGTGGCTGGGCGTGTCCTTGCGATGCGGACGCGCGGCGTAAGCGAGTTGGCCGAAGGCGGCGGTGGGCGCATTGGTTTCAAAGCGCCGGCGGATGGGCGTGTCGTGTTGTGTCTGGTCTTCGTAGATCAGCGTGACTTGCGCGAGCAGTTCGCCAACCAGGTCGACGGTGTCTTCGCCGGGCGCGAAGAATTCTTTCTCGTACCAGTCGCAGAAACTCACGATCGCCAAGTGACGGGCGCTGCCGCCGATCGGAATTTCAGCCTCCGAGGCGGTCCACGATGCGCCGCGGCGGCTCACAGCGAGCCAGGACTTCTCGCGCACTCCTTCCGGGCCGAGCAGGAACGGAATGCCGCGCAAGGCCACGCTGCCCGAAGGCGTGCGCACAAGTTGATCTTTCGCCGACGCTTTACTGAGCCGTCGCGCCTGCTCCTGGGGACCCCAATCCAGGCTGGCGGCGTTGAACCGCGAGTCGAGGCCGATCGGAGTGAAACGGTTTGTAGCGGCCGTTGCGGCCGTGAGAACGCTGGACAGCGCGGGCGCCGCTGCACCGGCCGATTGCAGAAACACGCGTCTTGTCGGCATAGGCATGACCATTACTATCACGAACGGGGCAAGCCGGGCATAGCGCGCCGTACAATGGTCAGTTGGTGCCCGCGCTTCGATTCGAGATATTTGCCCAGTGCCCGGTGACCGGTGCGCGCACGGGGTTGCTGCACACGCCGCATGGCGTGGTGGAGACGCCCGTGTTCATGCCGGTGGGTACGCACGCCAGCGTCAAGGGCCTGACGCAACACCAGCTCCGCGACGAGCTGGGCGTGCAGATTCTGCTGGCGAATACCTATCACCTGTTTTTGCGTCCGGGGCACGAACTGATTCGCGCGCACGGTGGGCTGCACCGGTTCATGTCCTGGCCGGGAGCGATTCTGACCGATTCAGGCGGCTTTCAGGTTTTCAGTCTCGATAATCTGAGAAAGGTGACCGACGAAGGTGTGTTGTTCCGCTCGCACCTGAACGGCGACGCGCATCTGTTCACGCCCGAGTCCACCGTGGACGTGCAGTTGGCTCTGGGTAGTGACATCGCCATGGTACTGGACGAGTGCCTGGCCTATCCGGCGGCGCGCGATGTCACGCTCCAATCCATGCAGCGCACGATTTCCTGGGCGCGCGCGGCGTTTACGCATTACCACCGGCTAATTGACGGAATGGAAACCCGCCACGCACTATTCCCCATTGTGCAAGGGTCCATGTATGCCGATCTCCGGCGCGATTGCGCCGCGCAGTTGTGCGAGTTGGACGCCGAAGGGTACGCGATTGGCGGCCTTTCGGTGGGCGAACCGCGTGAGCTGAGCCTGGAAATGACCGAGGTGAGCGCGCCGCTGCTGCCTGCTAGCCGTCCTCGTTATGTGATGGGCGTCGGTATGCCGGAAGAGCTGCCGCAATACGTAGCTCGCGGTGTGGACATGATGGACTGCGTACTGCCTTCGCGTAATGCGCGAAATGGGTGCCTTTTTACTAGTACCGGACGCGTCATTATTAAGCAGGCCCGATATCGCGACGATTCCGGTCCGCTGGACGAGGCTTGTTCTTGTTACACTTGCCGCCATTATTCGCGCGCATACCTGCGGCACCTGTTCCAGTCCGGCGAGATTCTATATTCCACGCTCGCAACCATTCATAACGTACGGCACTACCTTGACATCATGGCCCGAATCAGGCAGTCTATAAGGCTTGGGACATTTGTGGATCTCGTCAGAGCGCTAAGCTCCAGGCAAGCCTTAGAGGAGTAGCGGGCTCTAAGTTCCTCAGGACCAAAATAATCCAGCGATGCGAGCGTTGATCCGCAGCTAGAGGCGACTTGTGGTTTTCAACTTCCTGCTTCAGCAACCGGGGCCGGCGAACCCGATCATGGGCTTCCTGCCCATCCTCCTGATTTTCGCCATCTTCTATTTCCTTTTGTTTCTTCCCATGCAGCGGCAGAAGAAGCAACAGAAGAAGATGCTGAGCGAATTGCAGAACGGCCAACAGGTCGTCACCAACGGGGGCGTTGTCGGAACCATCGTTTCGGTGAACGACGACGACACCCTTTATATTCGCGTTAAGCCGGACAACGTGAAGATCCAAGTGACCCGCAGCGCGGTGGCCGGCGTGCTGCCAGAGGAGACGAAGAAATAGGTCCGCAGAAGGTTACCGCATGCAGAAGAATCTGAATTTCAAAATCGCCTTCATTGTCGCAGTGTTGTTGCTTTGCGTGTACGGCATCATCGGGTTGCCGAAGTCCAAGGACGAGTTGACCGCCAACTGGAAGAACAATATCAAGTTGGGGCTCGACCTGCGCGGTGGCAGCCACCTGGTGTTGCAGGTACAGGTGCAGGACGCCTTCAAAGCCGAGGCGGACCAGACCATCGAACGAATCAAGGAAGAGTTGCGCAAGGCCAGCATCAACTACAACAACATTGACCGCAACGATCCGGCGACGCTCGATCAAGCCGACCGCATCCAGATCAATATTCAAGGTGTCGCGGCCGAACGCACGGGCGACTTCCGTTCCATCCTCACCGAGCGGTTCGCTACCTGGGTGCTAACTCCGGTGAATTCCACTGACTACCGGTTGAACCTCCGGCCCACCGAAGCGTTGGAGTTGCGTAAAGAGACCGTTGAACGCAGCATCCGTACCATTGACAACCGCGTCAACGCGCTCGGATTGACCGAACCGGTGATCCAACAACGCGGCCGCGCCGAAGCCGAGGGCGAGATCCTGGTGCAGTTGCCGGGCGTGGACGATCCGGCCCGCGTGAAGCAGATCATTCAAACCGCGGCCATGCTCGAGATTTCCGAAGTTAAAGACGGTCCGTTCCCGAGCCAGGAAGCGGCCCGGGCAAAGCACGGCGGCGTGTTGCCGCTCAACACGGTGCTGGTGCGCATGGCGCCGCGCGGCGAAGCCGGCGAGAGTTGGTACCTGCTGAACCGCACGGCCGTCGTCACGGGCCGGGATCTGCGTAACGCGCGTCCCGGGCAGGACGAATTCCGCAAGTGGGAAACCAGTTTCACGTTGACGCAGGACGGCGGCCGCCGTTTCGGCCGCTTCACCGAAGCGAACATCGGCAACCGCCTGGCAGTGGTTCTGGATAAGCAGATCCGCAGCGTGGCGACGATTCAATCGCGCATCGAGGATTCGGGGCGCATCACGGGACAATCGAGCGAGACCGAGGCCGCGGATCTGTCGCTGGTGCTGAGGTCGGGTTCGTTGCCGGCCGGCATCGTCTATCTTGAGGAGCGTACAGTGGGACCGTCGCTCGGAGCGGATTCGATCCGGCAGGGCGTGGTGGCGGGATTAGTCGGTTTGGCTATGGTGATCGCGGTGATGGCGGTGTACTACAAACAGAGCGGGATCAACGCGATCATCGCCCTGCTGCTGAACGCGGTCATCACTGTCGCGGCGCTGGCGTATTTCGAGGCTGTTTGGACACTGCCCGGCATTGCCGGATTTATTCTCAGTATCGGCATGGCGGTGGACAGTAACGTGTTGATTTTCGAGAGGATTCGAGAAGAACTGCGGGGAGGCAAGGCGGTGGTGGCGGCGGTAGCGGCGGGGTTTGACCGCGCGTTCCTGACCATCATCGACACGCATGTGACCACGGTTGTCAGCAGCGCCTTCCTGTTCATGTTTGGAACCGGTCCGATTAAGGGTTTCGCCGTGACGCTGGTCATCGGACTGGTGGCTAACCTGTTCACGGCTGTGTTCGTATCCCGCTTCATGTTCGATGTTGTGCTGAACCGGTCGCGGCAAGTCGTGCGATTGAGTATCTGATCGCATTGTGTTAGATTTTTGAGTCGAGCTTTGGGAACTGAAACGAGGCGGCCGGTGTCTAGAGAATTAGAGTGCCGTCAGGTGCGTATCGATGGAGCTTTTTAAGAAAGAAACCAACATCGACTTCTTGAGCAAGCAGTGGCTCACCCTGGGCATCTCTGTTGTCCTGGTCCTGGCCACCATCGCGAGCCTGGTGATAAAAGGCGGTCCGAAGTGGGGGATCGACTTCCAGGGTGGCGCGCTGGTCTACGTGAAATTCGCGCAGCAACCGCCGGTGGATGAGATCCGGCGCGTGGTGGGCGCGGTTTTGCAGGGCGAGGTCAATGTGACCACGTCGCAGGAAACGGCCACCAGCAAGAGCGAGGAAGTCATCATCGGGACGGAGTTAAAGGACGAGAAGGCGCTGGACCAGGCGCGCTACAGCATTGCGCGCGCGTTGGAAGACAAATACGGCGCGCCGAAGGGTAAGTTGGATTTGAACAACACCGGCCAGCAAGCCTTGATGGACCGCTTGCGCGAGCCGCTGCAGCGGGCCGGGGCGGCCACTTCCGAACAGGACCTCCAAAAACTCGCCGCCGCCATCCTGGCCTATCGCGACACGCAGCGTTCGGGTGTGTTGGCGAGCTTGGACGAGTTAAGAAACGTAGCCGGTATGACGCCGTCCGTGATGGGGGCCGTGCAGCAGGAATGCGGCTTGGCGAAATTCGCCATCCGGCAGGTGGAAGTGGTGGGGCCCAAGGCGGGAGCGGATCTAAGGCGGCAGGCGCTGATGGCGACATTGTTCGCGCTTGGCGGTATGCTGGTCTACATCGCATTCCGGTTCGAGCTCATCGCTGGAGTCGCCGCGATCGTGGCCATTATTCACGACACTCTCATCACGGTGGGATTCTTCTCCTGGTTCGACCGGGAGATCAACCTTACGATCATCGCGGCGTTGCTGACGTTGATCGGATACTCGATGAACGACAAGATCGTAGTATTCGACCGCGTGCGCGAGAATCTGAAGACCATGGCGCGCATGGCGCTGCCGGGTTTGGTGAACAAGAGCATTAACCAGACGCTGAGCCGGACGTTGTTGACGGCGGGTCCGACGCTGCTGTGTACCCTGGCGTTATACTTCCTAGGGGGCGCGGTGCTGGAGGGCATTGCCTATGCCCTGTTTATCGGAATTATCGTCGGCACTTACTCGTCGATCTTCATTGCCAGCTCGATCCTCGTGTTCTGGCAGAATTTCAAGGACGGCCGCGGGAAGCTGGCTGTTGCCACCCCGGCCGGAAAGACGCGGAAAGGATAAGTATCATGTTTGAGCAAACCTTCGTGGAAGGAACCGGCAAGACCAACAAGCCGTGGACTGTTGCGGTTTCCTTCTTGCTGCAGGTCGTACTGATCACGGTCGCCATCCTGATCCCTCTGATCTATACGGACACGCTGCCGAGGACGACGTTGACCAGCTTCCTGGTGGCTCCTCCTCCGCCGCCTCCTCCGCCTCCGCCTCCGGCAGCCGCTCCCGTTAAGATCGTCAAGGTCATTCCCCGCCAGTTCGACGCGGGCCGCCTGATGGCTCCCAAGAGCATCCCGAAAGAAATCGCCATCATCAAGGAAGAAGAGCTTCCGCCTTCGATGGGCGGTGGCGTGGGCGTGGTCGGTGGCGTGCCGGGTGGCGTGCCGGGTGGAACCCCGGGCGGCGTGATCGGCAGCATTTTGGGCGGCGTGCCGTCCGCGGCGCCTCCTCCTCCTCCTCCGGTGGAGAAGAAGAAGGAAGAGGTGAAGCAGACGCAGCGCATCAAGGTCGGCGGCAACGTACAGAACGCCATGTTGGTGCGGAGACCCAATCCCGTGTATCCTCCGCTGGCCCGCCAGGCCCGCATTCAGGGCACGGTGAAGTTGCAGGCCATCATTTCGAAAGAAGGCACCATCCAGCAGTTGCAGGTGATGAGCGGACACCCGCTCCTAGTCCCCTCCGCGCTGGAAGCCGTGAAACAGTGGGTATATAGACCGACCCTGCTCAACGGGGAACCGGTCGAAGTAATTACGGTCATCGACGTGAACTTCACGTTGAACCAGTAGACGTTTTTGATGTCGTAAGACACAATTTCAACTCGCAGGAGAATGAAGATGCTTTTGCAGATGCAGGTATGGGCGTTCCTTTTGTTACAGGAAGGCGGCGCAATCGGATGGGATCCCCGCTCGTTGTGGGCCCAGATGGGTATCATGGCGAAGCTCGTCGTCATCGGTCTGTTCGTCATGTCGGCGTGGTCCATCGGCGTCATGATCGACAGACTGCTGGCTTACAACGGAGCCCGCAAACAGTCGCGCGCGTTTGCCCCGGCCGTGGCCGGCGCGCTGCGCGAAGGTAAGTTGGATGAAGCGATCAAGATCGCGGATCGTTACAAGAAGAGCCACTTGGCGAAGGTCGTCGTGGCCGGCTTGCAGGAATTCCGCGCGCACCAGATGAGCAGCGAGATACCGGGTGAAGCGATCGAAGCCTCCAAGCGCGCTTTGGAGCGCGCCGAAGCGATCGTGCACGCGGAATTGAAGCGCGGCGTCGGCACCCTGGCGACGATCGGTTCCACGGCCCCCTTCGTGGGTCTGTTCGGAACGGTGGTCGGCATCATCAACGCCTTCAAGGGCATTTCGACCGAGAAGTCGACCGGTCTGGGCGCCGTGGCCGGCGGTATTTCCGAAGCGCTGGTTACCACTGCTATCGGTTTGTTCGTGGCCATTCCGGCGGTGTGGATGTTCAACTCGTTCACGGCTCGCATCGAGTCGTTCGACGTCGAGATGGGCAACTCCAGTTCGGAATTGATTGACTACTTCTTGAAGCGGAGCCAGCGCTCCGGCGCCGGGAAGTAACGCCCGTTGTAATTGGGCGACACGTGTTGAGCTTCAGCGAGTTGAAACGCAGGTCGAGCCGCGGTGGGCAGCGCGCCCACCGCAGCGCGGCCAGCGGGGCGAGCGAAGCTCGAGATGGAGGCTAACATGGCGAAAAAACAAGCACTTCCCGGCCCAATGGCGGACATTAACGTCACGCCGATGGTGGACGTGATGCTGGTGATGCTGATCATCTTCATGGTCATCACACCCATGCTTTCCAAGGGCATCAGCGTGGACATGGTGCGCACGAACAACCCCGTCGCGATGCAAGCCGCCGACAAGGACGACGCAGTGCTGGTGGCCGTAACCAGAGACGGCAGCGTGTTCCTGAAGACCACCAAGTTGGCGGCGGATGTTCTGCCGTCAAAGGTCAAGGACATGCTGACCAATAAGCTGGACAAGACGGTCTACTTGCGCGCGGATTCCCGGGCGCGCTACGAGAAGGTGGTTGAGGTTGTGGACAACTTGCGCTCCTCCGGCGTGGACCAACTTGGTCTGCTGACCGAGGAGAACAAGAAAAAGTCGGAGGGTGGTTCGACTCCGGCGGCCGACGCGGCGGCGCCCGCCAAGTAGGCGGCCGGGCGAAGCAGCAGGGTGAAGCGGTCCGCATGGCGGACAGAAACAGAGTTTAAGGAGCAACGTTATGTCAATGGCAGTGGGCGGTTCCGGTGGAGGCGCGAAAGCCGACATCAACATGACGCCGCTGATCGACGTTCTGCTGGTGCTACTCATCATCTTCATGGTCATCACGCCCCTCACCCCCAAGGGTTTGGAGACGTTGGTGCCACAGCCTCCTCCGCCGGGCGTGCAGGCGAACCAGCCGGACAACACGCGCACCGTGGTAATCGTGATCAACCGCGACAAATCGATGCTGATCAACACGGAGCCCACCGATGAAGGACGTCTGGGAGCGCGGCTGGAAGAAATCTTCAAAACGCGCGCCGAGCGCGTGGTCTTTGTGAAGGGCGATCCCGAGCTCGAATTCCAGTACGTGGCACGGGCGATCGACATCGCGAAAGGCGCCGGCATCGACAAGGTGGGATTGATGACCGCGAAGATCGAGGCCGGCCAGTAAACGGCCGCCTGGAGCTTTCAACGGTAGTCTGTTCTAATCAGGAGCTTATATGAAGCGCAATGTATTGTTCCTCGCGGCCGTGATCGGCTTGTGTCTGCTGGTGGTCTTCTCGACGGGTTGCGAGAAGCTCAAGGCGCGGGATCATCTGAACAAGGGCGTGCAAGCGTTCAAGAACGCCCGGTATCCCGAGGCGGTGGAGCACTTCAAGATCTCGGTCGATCTGGACCCCACCTTCGCGACGGGCCGGCTGTATCTGGCGACGGCTTACATGATGCAGTACATCCCGGGAGCTGAGTCTCCCGAGAACAACCGCATGGCGAAGGCAGCCGAAGACCAGTTCATGGAAGTGTTGAATCAGGACTCGAAAAACAACGTGGCCATCGCGTCCATCGCCAGCCTCAAGTTGAATCAGAAAGAGTTCGACAAGGCCGCCGAATGGTACAAAAAGTTGATCGACGTGGACCCCAACAATAAGGAAGCCTATTACAGCCTCGGCTTCATTGCATGGTCCAAGTGGTATCCGGCCCTGATGACGGCCCGCGCCAAGCTGGGCATGAAGCAGGAAGAGACCGGTCCGATCAAGGACAAGAAGGTGGTCGCCGAGCTGAAGGAGAAGTACACCCAGGTCATCGAGGACGGTATCAAGGGTCTGGAGAAGGCGCTTGAGATCGACAAGGAATACGATGACGCCATGGCGTACATGAACCTGCTGATTCGCGAACGGGCCGACCTGGCTCCGGACGCCGATAGCTACAAGAAAGAAATCGAAGTGGCGGACGGCTGGGTTCAGAAGGCTTTGGCCACCAAGAAGATCAAGGCCGAGCGCATGCCCGCCCAGGGCGGCATTACGCAAGAGCAGCCAGCTCAGTAGTCTTGTTCTTCGTTCGGCTATAATTGTTGATGGGCGGCCCCCGTGCCGCCCATCTTGTCTTCATGCCATCGGACTCCCCTGACGCGGCCGCACAGACGGAATCCGCCGTAGCCGCGGACCCCGCCGTCGAAAAGCTCTACCGCGAGCTGCGTGAAAAAGTTCGTACCCTCCGTCCCAAAGACGATCTCCATCGGCTCGACAAGGCATACCATCTAGCCGCGCGCTGCCACGCCGGGCAGAAGCGCGAGAGCGGCGATCCCTACATCCTCCACCCGTTGCACGTCGCCACGATCCTGGCCGACATGCAAATGGACCACGTGTGCCTGGAGACAGCGTTGCTTCATGATGTGGTGGAAGACTGCGGCGTATCGGTCGAGGAAATCCGGCGGACCTTCGGTGAAGACGTGGCGCGTTGCGTGGACGGCGTCACCAAGCTCGGCAAGCTGAACTTCTTCTCGCACGAGCAACGCCAGGCCGAGAGTGTCCGCAAGATGCTGTTGGCGATGGTGGACGACATTCGCGTCATCCTGGTGAAGCTGGCCGACCGCATCCACAACATACGAACGCTCCAATACCTTCCGCGGGAAAAGCAGGAACGCATCGCGCAGGAGACCATCGACATCTACGCACCCATCGCGCACCGCTTGGGAATGGGCAAGGTGCGCGGTGAGTTGGAGGATCTGGCGTTCTCCTATCTGCGCCCGGAAGAATATCGCGAGTTGGCCGCGCAGATCGAATCCAAGCGAGTGGCCAACGAAGCGCTGCTCGCCGATATACAACACACGGTTGAAGCGAAGCTGCGAGCGGAAGGGATTCCGGCGCGCGTTGAAGGTCGCGTCAAGCGGGCTTACTCGGTCTATCAGAAGCTGAAGAAGCAGAGAATCACCGTGGACCAGGTGTTCGACCTGCTGGCCCTGCGCATTGTGACCGACTCGGTGAAGAACTGCTACGCGGCGCTGGGCGTGATCCACAACGAGTGGCATCCCATTCCGGGCCGCATCAAGGACTTCATTGCCATTCCGCGGCCGAACCTGTACCAGTCGCTGCACACGTCGGTGATGGGGCCGACTGGGATGTCGTTCGAAGTGCAGATCCGCACCGAGGAAATGCACCGCATGGCCGAAGAAGGCATCGCGGCGCACTGGAAGTACAAAGAGGGCAAGCGCGGACACGCCGACGACGATCAGCGCATCGCCTGGCTGCGCCAACTGGTCGAGTGGCAGCGCGAAATGCGCGATCCGGGCGACTTCCTGGCCACGCTGAAGGTCGACCTATATCCTGAAGAAGTCTACGCCTTCACGCCGCGCGGCAAGGTGATCGTGCTGCCTCGTGATGCCACGCCCATCGATTTCGCATACGCCATCCACAGCGACGTTGGACATACCTGCATCGGCGCGAAGGTGAACGGCCGTATCGTGCCGCTCAAGTACACGCTGCGCAACGGCGACATCGTCGAGATTCTCACGCAACCCGGCCACCTGCCCAGCCGTGACTGGCTGGCGCTGGTGAAGACCTCGCGCGCGCGCAACAAGATTAAGCACGTCATCAGCACCACCGAGCGCGCCAAGGCCATCGACATTGGCCAAAAGCTCCTGGAGAAGGAAGCGCGGCGGCTGGGCGTGCAACTCAGCAAGATCACCAAGGCGGATCTGGAACGCGTGGCCGGCGAATATGGCTACAGCAAGATCGACGAACTGCACGCCGCGCTCGGCTACGGCAAATTCAGTCCTCGGCAGGTCCTGCAGAAAGCCGCTCCGGGGCAGGTGCAGCCGGAACCGCAGCCGGAGCCGGTGCGTGTGCCGATGCAACAGACCGGCATTGCGCCGGGCGCCGACACCGCGGACCTGGTCATCAAAGTGAAGGGCGCTGACGACCTGTTGGTGTATCGCGCCAAATGCTGCAACCCGATTCGTGGGGAGAAGATAGTCGGCTACATTACGCGCGGCAAGGGCGTTGCGGTGCACTCGGCGGCTTGCCCCAACGTGCAGAACTTGTTCTACGAAGCCGAGCGGCGCATCGACGTCGAGTGGGCGCGGAGCGCGCATGAAGCCTTTGGCGTGCGCATTATCGTCTATACCGACGACCGGCCCGGCATGCTCAACCAGATCACCTCGATCCTGTTCAACGAGGATTGCAACATACGAACGCTTGAAGCGCGCCCGGATAGCGGCAAGGGGACCGAGGGCGCCGTGGTGGAGATGACCGTCGAGATTCGCGATAAGAAACAGCTCGAGCGCATCTCGTCCGCCATGCGCCGCGTCTCCGGCGTGCGCGACATCGAGCGCGTTCAGTAACCACTAGCCATCATGCTTCACACCGATCCGGAACACATCGCCATCGCGAAATCGAGCGGCATCAAGATCGACTGGAAAGACGGGCACCACAGCGAATACTCACTGAAGTATCTGAGAGACCGCTGCCCGTGCGCCACCTGCGCGGAGATTCACGGCCCGGCACCGGCGGACAACAATCCGCTGCAACTCTACAAGCCGAAACTGAAGATGGACACGGTGGAACCGGTCGGCCAATACGCTATCAGGATCTACTGGAACGACGGACACAACGCGGGCATCTACTCTTACGATCACCTTCGTGAAATCTGCCCGTGCGGCGAGTGCCAGCCGGTAAGCTAGAGCAGCCGGAAATTCACTTCCACCGTCGCGGCCACCGGAACAGCTTTGCCGTCCTTGAGACCGGGGCGGAAGCGCCACTTCATGACGGCTTCAACCGCCTTCTCATCCAGGCCCAAGCCGCAAGTGCGGATTACACGCACATCGCGAGGCTTGCCGGAGGGATCGACGATGATCGACAGCAGAACCGAACCCTGGAACTTAGCCTTGCGGGCTTCCTCGGAGTACTCCGGCTCGACTTTGTAGACCACCGAGGGAGCCGAAACGCCGCCGCCGATTCTGTACGCGCCGCCGCCGTAACCACCGCCCTCGCCAGGGCCGTATCCCCCACCTTTGCCCGAACCCACACCACCGCCGGAGCCCGAACCGATGCCACCACCCGAACCAGGCCCGTTAGACGGCGGACCATACTTGCCGAGCGGGTCGCCGTACTGCGCCATGTTCACGTTCGGAAGGTTGACGTCCGGCGGAGCGATGATGGACGGATCCATCGTCAGCTTCGGATTCATGTTGTTGTAGACCGCAGTCGGAGGCGTAAACTGCCTCGGCGCGACCTTCGGCAAGCGGCCCTTACTGGCCGGTAACGGAGACCGGTCGCCACCGCCGCCGCCACCGCCCATGGGCTTGTCTTTCGGCGCCTGCGCGATGTACGGAGCCAGGTCAGGAGGCGCGATCAGGCTGACCGTATCCTTGAACTTCTCTTGAACCACCGGGTGGCTCGCCACCGTGAACAACAGCACGATCACTCCAGCGTGAATCAACAAACTGGAAACGCCCGCGTGCTTGCGATGGCCACCGTAGAAGCCCCAAATGTCCTTCACCGCGACAGGCTTGGAAGTCACCTCAAGCGGTGGGAGCTTCGGCGGGTTGATCAGTTCCTTGATGTTCTGCCAGAACGACGCAAACCACGGCGTTTCGACTTCGACAGCTAACAGCCGCTGAAGGTGCAAGTCGGGATCACTGGCATCGCCTAGCCCCGTTTGCGGGTCAATTCTCGGGGACGGCATGTTCTGCTCTAGATCGGCCATGGTGGTGCCTGATACTCTCCTCGATTTGACGAGAGTGGAGTTGGAGCGGTTGCAACAAACTGTAGCGGCACACCGCCCTCTATGGAAAATTGTAGCACATCAGGTTTCACCCCGATTTGCATTCTTTGACGAAGCGTGTTAGGCTTAAGTTGCATTTGAGAATCCTGCCAATCGTTTGACCTACGCGCGACTGAATCCCGAAGCAATTCCAACGTGGACCCGCATTGTCCTCAGACGAGGTACAGGTCTTGAATCGCAGTAACACCTAGGAGAATGAGTAAATGAAAGAAACCGGCACGGTGAAGTGGTTTAACGCCGCCAAAGGATTTGGGTTCATCCAACGCGACAACGGCGAAGACGTATTCGTGCACTTCAGCGCCATCCAGTCCAGCGGTTACCGCTCTTTGGACGAGGGCGCGCGAGTGAGTTTTGTCGTCAAACGTGGTCCCAAGGGACTTCAAGCCGACCAAGTCGAGTTGGCCTAACAGAAATGCGACCGGGGGGCGCCGCTTTGAGCGCGCCCCTCAGCGATTTCCCCGCAACGCCTCCCCCACAAAGCTCGCTACGTCCTTGTTGAGCTTTTCCAATGACTTAGTGTGTATGTACATCATGTGCCCGGCTTCGTAGTATGCCGTGGTGACGTTCTTGCGCAGCCCGGAATCCAATCCCATGTGGCTCAGCGTGTATTCGGTGGCGAAGTACGGCGTCGCCAGGTCGAAGTATCCGGAAGCCACGAACAACTTCATGTAGGGGTTCTTGGCGAACGCGCTACGCAGCGCTTCGCTAGTGTCAGGGTAGCCGCCGGAGCCGAACTCCCAACGGCCGACGCCGCCCAGAATGTTGTAGGTGCGGTCGGTTTTGTAGCCAAGCGCCGTGCGCACGTACTGATTGAACGTCGTCGTGTAAGGCGGGAAGATGATGGACATCGTCGGGTCGAAGTCCGGCCTTTCGGACACGCCTGTGGCATCGATCCCTTGAAAGCGGCTGTCCAGGCGGCCCACGCTGCGGTCGCGGTCGCGCAACAGTTCCTTGCAGAAGTGCTGGATCTCGATGCGCATGTCGGAACGAGCCAGGTAGCGCTTCTCAAGCCCGGTCAACCGGTGCAGCTTGTCGATCACCGCCCGCCGCTCAGCCGCACCGAGGCGATCGCCCTTGGCCAGGGCTTCGGCGTAAGGGCCCTCGGCCCACTTTTCGGATTCGTTCAACGCCTTGCGCAAATCCGCCTGCAAGTCCGCGGGGAGCTTCTTGTGATACCAGGCCGTGGCGGTGTAGGTAGGCAGGAACAGCACGTAGGGCAGGTCATTGCCCTTGGCGAAGCGCGCCGTCTGGAAGTTCAGAATCGAACTGACCAGCACGATGCCGTTGAAGGCGATTCCCTTGTCGATTAGATGCCCGGCCAGCCCGGCCGCGCGCGTTGTGCCGTAGCTTTCACCCACCAGAAACAGCGGCGAGGTCCAGCGTTCATAGCGCGTCAGGTACATGCGTATGAACTCGCCCACGCTCTCGATGTCGCCCTGTACGTTCCAGAATTTCTTGCCGAGATCGGCCTTGCGCGGACGGCTGTAGCCGGTTCCGACCGGATCGATGAAGACCAGATCGGTCTCGCCCAGCCAGGTGTACTCGTTATCCACCAGTTGGAACGGCGGAGCGGGCATGGAGCCGTCGTCGAGCATCTTCACGCGCTTCGGCCCCAGAGCGCCCAGGTGCAGCCAGACTGAGGAAGATCCCGGGCCGCCGTTGAACGAAAACATCAGCGGGCGCCTCTCGATGGGACCAGCGTTGTCCAGCGTGTAGGCGATGAAGAACACGTCGGCCTCGGTCTCGCCCGCCGCGTTCATGATCGGCAGCATCCCGGCGGTGGCCGTGTAGCTGAGCGTGCGGTTGCCGGCGGTGATCTGATGCTTGGTCACCACGGGCTTCTCTTCCACCACGGGAGCCGCCGGCGGCGCGGGCTTCGGCGCCGGAGCGGGTGCGGGCGCCTGCGCTAGAGCGGCGCACGCCAGTAAGAGCAAGAGCGGAACTCGCGTCATCTTCAGCATCTCCTTACTTGGCGGCGGGCTTGGTCCACTCGCCAATCCAATCCAGGAACGTGCGGTACCACAGCAGGCTGTTCTGGGGCTTGCCGATCCAGTGCCCTTCGTCGGGAAACAACAGCAGCTTGGCCGGCACCTTACGCATCTTCAACGCCGTGAACAACTGCAATCCTTGTCCGTACGGCACACGGTAGTCCAGTTCGCCGTGCATCACCAGCGTGGGCGTGCGGAACTCCTTGGCGTAATAGCTGGGCGACCACTTGGCATACATCTCCGGATCGTCCCAAGGCGCGTTGCGGAACTCCCACAGCGGGAACCACAGCTCCTCGGTTTCGCCGAACATGCTACGCAGGTCATAAACGCCGGCATGAGACACGAACGCCTTGAAGCGGTCCGTGTGGCCGAGCAGCCAGTTCACCATATAGCCGCCATAGGAGCCGCCGGCAGCGGCCATGCGGGTTGCGTCTACGTAGGGCTGCTTGGCGACGTAGTCGGCGACGGCCATGATGTCGGCGGCCGCCCTGCCGCCCCAGTCTCCGTTGATCTCGTCGGTGAAGCGCTGGCCGTATCCGGTGGAGCCGCGCGGATTGGGCATCACCACCACGTAGCCCGCGCCGGCAAACACCTGCGCGTTCCAGCGGTAGGTCCAGCTTTCGCCCCAAGCGCCCTGCGGGCCGCCGTGGATCAGGAACAGCACCGGATACTTCTTGGTCGCCTGGAAGCCGTAGGGCTTCACCAGAAAGCTACTGACGCGCGTTCCTTCGGCGCCTTCCACTTCGAATTCCTCGAGCGGCGTCAGGTGGTACTTTTCAAACACGGCATCGTTCAGGCGCGTCATCTCGACCGGCGCGCCACCGGCCGACCCGGCGCGGTAGATTTCGACCGGACGCGAACCGCTTTGCGAGGCGTAGATCAGCGTCTTGCCGTCGGGCGTAAACTGCGGATCGTCCAGGTGGCTGGATCCGCTGACGATGGTACGCGCCCCGCCGCCGGTGGCGGGAATCATCTGGAACACGTTGCGGCCGCGGTCCTCCATGCTGAAAACGATGCGCGTCGAGTCCGGCGTCCAGGCAATCGCGCCAATCGAGCGGTCCAGCGATTCGGTGGGGATACTCAGCTTTCCGGTCGCGCGCTCCATCACCATCAGGCGCCAGCGATCGCTTTCATAGCCGGGCCTGGCTTGCGCGCGCCATGCCAGGTGCTTGCCGTCGGGCGAGTAGACCGGGCCATTGTCGGCGGCGGCGTTGGTGGTGATGCGCCGCGCTTCGCCGCCCGCAATGGGGACCGCGTACAGCTCGGAATTGGTGCTGGTGGCCAGATCGTCGTCCGGGTTCATGACGAAGCAGACTTCGGTGCTGTCGGGCGAGATGGCGTAGTCGCCGCCTCCGCCGATTGAAAACGGCGGTACTTCGCGCGGGCCGGGCGTCAGATCCTTCGCGGCGCCGCCCGAGACAGGCATCGCGAACAGATGCTTGCGGCGCGCGCCGTACCACTGGTTCCACTCGCGATAGAGCAGGGAAGTGTAGATGCGCGCTTTCACCTTGGAGGCGTTCTCGGCATCGAGACGTTTCTTGTTGCAGGCGTCGTCAGTGCACTCCGGATACACTTCGCTGGTAAACACGAGCGTCTTGCCATCCGGGGAGACCAGCACGCCGTCGGCTTCAGTGGCAAGACTGGTGATCTGGCGGGCGCCGCCGCCATTCGAGTCCATGACCCACACCTGCGAACTGCCGCCACGGTTGGAAATGAAATAGATGCTCTTGGAGTCCGGCGACCAACGCGGGTTAGTGTTCGCGGTGCCCTCCGCGGTGATCTTCTTCGGCACGCCGCCGCCGAGCGGCATCACGCAAATATGTGTAGGCTTGATATTCTTGTCGATGTCGATGGTCTGCGCCGTGAACGCCACGGTTTGGCCGTCGGGAGAAACACGGGCGTCGCCGATGCGCGTCAGGCTTAACAGGGCCTGCGCGTCAAATGGCTGCTTCTGAGCCCACACGCCCAGCGCCAAGGCGAACGACAAGAAGAAAAGACGGGACATAATCCCGATTCTATCGCGCTGGCCGCGCGAGAGCGGCAGTTTTCGCGCATAACCTTTGCGTGGTTGTTTACGCCTACCTAAAGAGGCCTTTCCGCGCTCCACCCGGGGGAAAGCCGTCCAGCAGGTTGCTGAAAAACGGGACAGACTGCTCTGCCCCGCGTCAGAAAATACCCGTGTTCGGCGATTCCCATCGGGGGCAGAGTGGTCTGTCCCTGGTTTTTCAGCAACCTGCCAGTACTTATGATGAAGATAGGGCAATAGACTCTAATGTGGCTGGTTCGACTCGCTCTCAGACGTCCTTATACTTTTGCCGTGGCTGCCGTCCTGATCGCCATTTTGGGTGGCGGCGCCATTGTGTCGATGCCCACCGACATCTTTCCGGACATCGACATCCCGGTGGTCAGCGTCATTTGGTCGTACTCCGGCATTCCTCCCGAGGAGATGGGCACGCGCATCGCAACCATCTGTGAGCGCGCGCTTACCACGACCGTCAACGACATTGAGCACATCGAATCGCAGTCCTATCCTGGCCTGACAGTAATCAAGGTCTACTTGCAGCCGTTCGCCAAGGTCGAAATGGCGTTGGCGCAGGTGACCGCGGCGGTGCAGCCCATTCTGCGCGTGATGCCGCCGGGCGTGTTCCCACCCAATATCGTCAAGTACAACGCTTCGAGTGTTCCCATCCTCCAGCTCAGCATCAACAGCCGCAGTATGCCCGAGCAAGCGTTGTTCGACTACGGCCAGAACTTCATTCGTACGCAGCTCATCACGGTGCGTGGCATTGCGATGCCCTTGCCGTACGGCGGCAAGTACCGCAACATCATGGTGGACCTGGATCCCCAGGCGCTCTACGCCAAGCGTCTGTCGGCCACCGACGTCAGCCAGGCGATCAACCTGCAGAATCTGATCCTCCCGGCCGGAAACGTGAAGGTGGGCGACCGCGAGTACTTCGTCAAGCTCAACAGCAGTCCCACGATTGTTGCGGCGCTGAACGATCTCCCCATCAAAACCGTCGACGGCGCGACGGTGTTCATCAAGGACGTGGCGCAGGTGCGCGACGGCAATACGGTGCAAAGCAACATCGTGCGGCACAACGGCGCGCGCGCGGCGCTGCTGACGGTGCTCAAGAGTGGCAAGGCTTCGACGCTGGAGATTGTCAACGGCGTCAAGAAGACGCTACCGCGCATCATGGCGGGCCTGCCGCCGGAACTCAACGTGCGCTACCTGCTGGACCAGTCGCTGTTCGTGCGCGCCGCCATCAACGGTGTGGCGCGCGAATCGGTGATCGCTGCCGTGCTCACCGGTTTGATGATCCTGCTGTTTTTGGGAAGCTGGCGCAGCACGTTGACGGTGTGTGTGTCGATTCCGTTGTCGATCTTGACGTCGCTCATCGTGCTTTACTTGGGCGGGCAAACCATCAACGTGATGACGCTCGGCGGACTGGGCTTGGCAGTCGGCATCCTGGTGGACGACGCCACGGTCACCATTGAAAACATCCATCGTAATCTGCAACAGAAAAAGCCGCTGACGCGCGCGATTCTCGACGGTACGCAGCAGATTGCCGTGCCGGCGTTTGTCTCGACGCTTTCCATCTGCATCGTCTTCGTTCCGGTGCTGCTGCTGACCGGTCCGGCGCGCTACCTGTTCACGGCGCTGGCGATGTCGGTGGTGTTCGCCATGCTCGCGTCCTACCTGCTTTCGCGAACGCTGGTTCCGGCGATGGTGCACTACCTATGCGCCAAGGAAGTGGAGATCTACGCCAAGGGTGAAGAGCACGCACACGTCGGTGGACCCATTTGGCGCGTACATCGCATATTCAACACGGGCTTCGAACGCGCCCGCGCAAGTTACGTCAACGTACTCGAATGGGCGCTAGCGCACCGGCGTCTATGCGTCAGCGTGTTTGTGCTGTTTGTTGCCGTGACTGTGCCGTTGCTGTTCATGGTAGGCGAGGACTTCTTCCCCAATGTCGACTCCGGCCAGATGCGCCTGCACGTGCGCACGCCGCCCGGCACGCGCATCGAAGAGACCGAGCGCGTCTTCGGCATGGTGGAAGATGAAATCCGGCGCGAGTTGGGGCCCGAGCTTGCCAACATTCTCGACAACATCGGACTGCCGGTTTCCGGCATTAACATGGCGCTTTCCGACAGCGCCACCATCGGCCCCGGCGACGGCGAGATATTGATTTCCCTGCGCGAAGGACACCATCTTCCCACCGAGGAGTGGACCTCGCGGCTGCGCCGGCGTCTGCACGAGAAGTTTCCCGACATGGTCTTCTTCTTCCAGCCGGCCAACATCACCAACCAGATTCTCAACTTCGGACTGCCGGCTCCGGTGGATATACAGGTGGTGGGCCGCGACTCGCGCGCAACGTACCCAATCGCGCGCCGCATTCAGGCGATGCTCGAACGTGTGCCTGGAGCGGCCGACGTGCACATACATCAGGAAGTGGACCATCCCGAATTCCGTGTTAATGTGGACCGCGCCCGGGCCAGCCAGGTCGGCATGACACAGCGCGATGTCGCCAACAGTCTGCTGATCAGCTTGAGTTCCAGCGGGCAGGTGGCGCCCAACCAATGGCTTAATCCGGTGAACGGCGTCAACTATCAGGTCTCCGTGCAGACACCGCAGTACCGCGTGGACTCGTTCGACGAACTGGCGCGAACGCCGATTTCGGCCGGCAGCGGCGCGCCGCAACTTCTGAGTAACCTGGCTACGTTCAGCCGCGGCAGTTCCACTTCGCTGGTGAGCCACTACAACGTGCAGCCGGTTTTCGATGTGTACGCCAACGTGGAGCGCACCGATCTTGGTACGCTGTCGCGCGAAGTGGACCGCATTGTCCGCGAAGTCACTCCGAGCCTTCCCAAAGGCTCGTTCATCGATGTGCGCGGGCAAGTGGAGACCATGCGAACGTCGTTCCTGCGGTTGGGGCTGGGCGTCAGCTTCGCCATCATTCTGGTTTACCTGTTGATGGTGGTGAACTTCCAGTCCTGGCTCGATCCCTTCATTATTCTGATGGCGATCCCTGGCGCGCTCACCGGCATTGTTTGGATGCTGTTTATCACGCAGACGACCTTCAGCGTGCCATCGCTGATGGGCGCCATCATGACTATCGGCGTGGCCACGGCCAACAGTATTCTGGTGGTGACCTTCGCCAATGATGAGCGCATGCACGGCAAGAGTGCGTTGGAAGCCGCGTTGAGCGCCGGGCACGCGCGCGTGCGGCCCGTCATCATGACGGCATCCGCCATGATCATCGGTATGCTTCCCATGGCGTTGGGCTTCGGTGAGGGCGGCGAGCAGAACGCACCGCTCGGCCGCGCCGTAATAGGCGGCTTGATCGTCGCCACCTTCGCCACGTTGTTGTTTGTCCCCATCGTGTATTCATATATGCGCAAGACGCCTCCGGCCGACCTGGACCAGCGCATACAGGCCGAGGAGCGCGAGGAAGATCTACAGTGAACTCCAATGACCACCCCCGCAACCGGTCGCGGGCGATTCTGGCCGGCATCCTACTTCTGGTTGTGCTAGGCATTCTGTTCGCGGCCGGCTATCTGCCGCGGCGGGCGCGCGAGCGCGGTTTGGTTCGCGCCGCCGAAGACGATCAACACGCCATTCCGCAAGTGATGGTGGGGCAGGCCGTCAAAGCGCCGCCGTCCACCGATCTGCTGTTGCCCGGCAACATCACGCCGGTCACCGAAGCGCTGATACAGGCTCGCGCGGCGGGTTATGTGAAGCGCCGTATGGTGGATATCGGCGACCGCGTTTCCAAAGGCCAGTTGCTCGCCGAAATCGAAGCGCCAGAACTCGACCAACAGGTGCGGCAGGCCGAAGCCACGCTTCAGCAGGCTCACTCGACGCTTTCCGGCGCCAAGCACAACCTCCGTCAAGCCGAAGCCAATTTGAAGCTGGCCAAGGTGACCGCCGAGCGCTGGCGCGTGTTGGTAGGGAAGGGAGTGGTCTCGCGGCAGGAAGCCGATCAGAAGGACGCCGACTACGAACGGCAGCAGGCTTCGGTCGAATCCGCTCAGGCCGCCATACGCGTGGCCGAAGATAACATCCACTCGAGTGAAGCCAACTTGCGGCGTTTGGTTGAGCTGCGCGCGTTCACGAAAATCGCTGCCCCGTTTTCGGGTATCGTCACCGCGCGCAACGTAGACATCGGGTCGCTGGTTTCGCCCGGCGGCGGCGCGCCGCTGTTCCGCGTCGCACAAACCGGCATGCTGCGCATCATGGTGGACGTGCCGCAATCGAGCGCGCCTTCCATCCGCGTGGGGCAACGCGCCGAAGTGATCTTGCAAGAACTGGCGGGCCGTAAGTTCGAAGGCCATGTTTCGCGCACGGCGAACGCGTTGGACGCGGCCACGCGCACGCTGCCGACCGAAGTGCAGGTGGCCAATCCCGACGGCGTGCTGCTGCCGAATATGTACGCGCAGGTGCGCTTGATCCAGGTGGCTTCGGTGCCGTCGGTGATCATTCCCGGCGACGCGCTCATCGTGCGCGCCGATGGCACGCAGGTGGCCGTGGTTTCCGGTAATCGCGTGAGCTTCCGAAAGGTGACCGTGGGGCGCGACTACGGCCCGGTGACCGAGATTCTCACGGGACTGGGCGGCGGCGAATACGTGGTGACTTCGCCGAGCGACGATGTCCGGGAAGGCGCCGAGGTGCGGCCCGTCGTGGTGAAGCGCGAAACACCGAACATCGGTGGAGGACGCCGGCCATGAGACCGGCCGGGTTCACACTGGCTCTGCTTGCCGCCTCCGTTTCAGTCAATGCGCAGGTGCAATCATCCGGCGGCGGAATCTTGGGCGCGTATAAACCGCGTGCGGTCGCGGAAACGAAATTCGCGAATTCCGAACGCATCTATACGTTGGTCCGCGCCGGGCAGGTGTATCTTTCTCTGAACGACGCGCTGGCGTTGGCGTTGGAGAACAACCTCGACATCGAATTGCAGCGTTACGGCCCGATGATCGCCGCCGCGGACCTGGAGCGCGCGCAGGGCGGCGCGACTCTGCGTGGCGTACCGCTGAGCGTGCGTGAACAGCCCGCCGGTGTGGGCGGGCCCGGCGCACCGCTGCTGACCAACGTGGGCGGCTCGACGCCGTCTGGTTCGATTTCGCCGAACATCGGTGAACTGGGCGGCATCGCGCAGCAGGAAACTAGTTTGTCCGTGCTTGGATCGAGCGCGACCAGCGCGGGTCCGGCGTTGCCTGTCTTCGAGCCGACCCTGACCGGCAAGCTCGATTGGAGCCATCAATCCAACTTGCAGAGCACGCTGTCGAGTTACGGCGTCAACCCGGTGGTGCTCTCGAATCTGGCCGGGACCTTCGGTGTGCAGAAGGGCTTCGCTACCGGCACCAGCATCTCCGCCGCCTACACGAGCCAGCGCCAGAACGCCAACTGGATCAAACCGGACTACAATCCTTACACCTTCGCCACGGCCGGCGTGACGGTGACGCAGCGGCTGCTGCAAGGATTTCGTCTCGCCGTGAATCAGCGCTACATCCGCATTGCACAAAACAACCGCACGGTGTCGGAGAACGTTTTCCGTCAACAAGTGATTGCCACGGCGTCGTCGGTGATCCGTTTGTATTGGGATCTGGTGAGTCTGTACGAAGATGTGCGTGTGAAGCGCGATGCGCTTCGCGTGGCCGAGACGCTGCTTGAAAACAATCGCGCGCAAGTGGAAGCGGGTACGCTCGCGCCCATCGAAGTGAAGCGCGCGCAGGCCGAGGTGGCACGCAGCCGGCAGGATCTGACCAATTCCGAGAGCCTGCTCATGCAGCAGGAACTGGTGTTGAAGAAGGTGCTAACGCGCAGCGGCATGACCGACGAACGCTTGCGCGGGCTGCGTCTCGTGCCGCTGGATCGCATCGAGATTCCGCCGAGCGACGATGTGCGGTCCATGGAGGAGATGGTTGCTGAAGCCTACCGCACGCGGCCTGATCTCGCGCAGGCGCGCTTGCAGATCACCAATTCGGAAATCAGCTTGCGAGCTTCCAAGAACGCGCTGCTGCCGTCGCTCGACGTAGTGGCCGGCATGCAGAATAACGCTCTGGCGGGTCAGACCAACCTGCTCGGCGCGGCTGCGGGTGCCGATCCGTTCTACCTGGGCGGAGCCGGAACGCTGCTCTCGCAGTTGTTCGCGCGCAACTTCCCCAACTACAGCGTCGGCTTCCAGTTGAACGTGCCACTGCGAAATCGCGTGGCGCAGGCCGATGTGGTGCGCGATCAACTCGAGATCCGCCAATCGCAGGTTCGGCTGCACAACGTCGAACAGCAGGTGCGTCTGGAAATTGAAAGCGCGCTAATCGCACTCACGCGCGCGCGCACGGCTTATCAAGCCGCAGTCGAAACTAGGCAACTGCAGCAAGAAGCCCTGGACGCCGAACGCGAGCGATACGCGGTGGGCGCCTCGACGAGTTACTTCGTGATCCAGAACCAGCGCGACCTATCGCAAGCCAAAACCACCGAAGTAATCGCGCGCGGCAACTACGCCAAAGCCCGCGCCGCTCTGGACCGGGCCCTGGGCGCGACGTTAGAAAACAACAAGATCAACATCGCCGACGTGCTGCGCGGCCAGGTCAAAAGCGTGCCTCAAAATTAGTCGCGGCCGCCGGCCTCTTCGGCCGGAAAGAGCCGCCGGACAGCCTCCTGATCGAACGCCGCGAGCGACTGGTGCGCGAACAGCTTTAGCACGTTATGAGGATGATCGATAAGACGCACCACTCGCGCGAGAGCCTTCGCGTCCGGATAGGCGAGCAGCGACGGAAGGATGTCTCCAATTAGTTCGTTGGTCGAGGCCCGCTCCATCCGTTCGTCGATCCGGCGCAACCAACTCTCGCGCTGAGCCGTCGTCGAGGGTTCGACGACAATATCGGTCCAGTTGGACTCGCAGGTGGTTTCCAAGTACGTGGTGAGCTTGACGGAATAGGTGCCCGGCTGACGCAGGCGGTAGAAGAGATGAAGCGGAAACCGGGATGGCTTCCAGTACCCAGCCGTGGCGCAGCCAAAGCCGCCAGCGATGCCGCCTTGCGGCGTAGGCCACGCCAATGGCATGAGCGGACGTCCGTTGTGGCGGACATCCAGGAACGCGTCGGAAACGTGCCACGGCCAGCTTATGCACGGACGGCGGAGCTCTTGCGAGACCGGATGCTCGATTTCGAGCCACACCGGCATGTGGACATAGGCCTTGCCTTCCAGCTTCAGGAATATCTTGCGCGTGCTGAACCGCATCTCCACTGGAGCGCTGCATGCCTCCTTCACACAGACGCGTAGCGGCGCCGTGCCGAGCGCGGGCGCATCGTCCGGAATCACCATGTTGATCTGCTTGGGTGCCGCGTACATCAGACCCGCCGGACTATCACCAACGAGGACGCGCACGCCGCAAGCTTCGCGCGGGTAGGGTTTCTTCTGAGAGAACTGATAGCCGCACCACGGTGTTGGCGCGAGGTTCTCGCCGTAAATGGTGACGATCATTCCGGGCGCGAGCAATCGGGACTGACTGGCTCGAAACGGACTGATACCGTCACGCGTGAATCTCGGTGTCGCGGGTGGAGGCGGCGGCTCCGGTGGCGGCGACGGTTGGCTCTCGGCTTCCACGCGCGGCACCAGTATCAGACCTTGCCTTGGGCCGCGCGTCTGCCCGAGAAGCGGCAACGCCGCGACCAGCAGCGGAATGAGACGCATCAGTCCTATTATGGGCCCATCGCCGGGCTGATATACGATGGTCTCGTTATGAAGCTACTGGGTCTGGTTGCTGCTCTGTTTTCTTCCGCGCTCGCTTTTGCGCAGGCGAATGTCGATAGCTGGCATAAGCAGTTTGTTGATCCGCCGCGCCAGTACAGCATCGCTCCGTATTGGTCGTGGGTGGAGCGTATTCGGCCGGACGAGGTCCGCCGGCAGGTGCGCATGATGGCCGAACAGAAAGTGTACGGCGCTTACGTGTTCGGCTTCGACGGGTTGCGCACGCCGTGGATGAGCAAGGAGTGGATGGACGGCATGCGCGCGGCGCTCGAAGAGGGGCAGAAGCAGGGCGTCTCGGTGGGCTTCGTCACCGATTACGGCTGGCCGCAGGGCGACTATCGCGACGTCTGGAATCTGGAACCTCCGCAAAGCCACGTGCTACGCAAGAACCCGGATTGGATTCGCCGCCGCCTGGCTTACGTCGAGCGCGAACTCAACGGCCCCGGCGAAATCGTGATCGACGGTCTCAGTAAACCGTTCATCGCCGTGGTCGGACAACTCGACGCGAAGGGCGCGTACCTCGAAGAGTCGCTACAGGTGGCCACCGCGAACATACGCGGCGCTGAGTTCCGTTGGCAGGCGCCCGCGGGCCGCTGGCGCGCCATGGTCTTTCAGATGGAAGACCGGCCCATGTGGCGCGGCTACGTCGACCTGATGAATCGTGACGCCGTCGCCGAGTACATACGCATGGTGCTCGACGAGCACTACCAGCAGTTCAAGCCCTACTTCGGTTCCGTCATTACCTCGGTGGTCTCCGATCACGAAGGCGAATACGGACATCGCATCGCCTGGACGCCCGGTCTGTTTGACACCTTCGAGAAGATGAAGGGCTACCGCATCGAAAAGTACCTGCCGCTGCTGCCGTACAACGGCGGCAAACTCACGGAAAAAGTCCGCTGCGACTATCTCGACGTAGTGTCGGAACTCTACGCGGTGAATTACTGGGGGCAGGTGAATGACTGGCTCAAGGAGCGCAAGGTGCTGCTCACCGGCCACGAGTGGGAAGAGTCGCTGCTGGCTGCTGCCGCGTTTCAGGGTGACTTCATGCGCTGCCAGCGCATGATGAGCATCCCCGGCATCGACGCGCTCTACAACTGGGCCGATTCGCCGCGCCACTTCAAGGAAACCGCTTCGGTGGCGCATTTCCTGGAACGGCCTTTCTGGTGCGAAAACCAGATTCTGCAAGGCCAACATTCCTACATCAGTCCGCAGAAGATGCGCCTCGGCACCAACATGGTGGGCGTGTGGGGCGCGACGCTTCTGACGCCGTGGTTCGACTACGGCAAAACCACCGTGGCCTTCCCGCCGGTGTGGGATTGGCGGCAGCCGTTTTGGAATTACTTCCACCATTACGCCGACTACGCGCGCCGCATCAGCTACATGAATTCACAAGGACATCACGTGGCGCCTGTGCTGCTTTATCATCCGCTGGTCACCGTCTGGGCCAACTCGGACGTGATGTTCAACGAGAAGAAGTGGGACTTCGGGCGCACCGGTCCGCGCCGCGACGCGCGCGATTCCGATAGTCCGCCCGTCTATGATTTCTACTGGCGCAACTCGGCCGAGATCACCGAGGAGCATTACTCGAAGCTGATGGACCGGCTTGTCGAATCGCATTGGGACTTCGACGTCGCCGACGATCACTTCCTGGGGCAGGCGAAGGCTGGTGGTTCCCGCATTCAGATTGGACCCGAGAGTTTCCGCGTGTTGGTGCTGCCGCCGATGACGACCATCCGCCGCAGCTCGATGGAACGTATCGCGGAGTTTGCGCGCGCGGGAGGATTGGTAATCGCGACGGGCTTTCTGCCGACCATCTCGATGGAATCCGGCCGCGGCGATCCCGCGCTGGCGAAGTTGGTGAAGGAAGTCTTCGAAGGCGGCTCGGGCGTGTTCGTTGGGAACGACCTGGCGCGCGTCGTCGAAATTCTGGAAGCGCGCGTGCCGAAAGACTTCAAGGTACTCTCTGGCGATGCCGCTCCGTTCCGCTATCAACACCGCGCGGCCAACGGTGCCGACTACTACTTCCTCGTGAACGATTCGGCCGAAGCGCAGCGGATCACGGTGACACTGGCCGGCGCTGGGAAGCCTGAGAAATGGGACGCTGACGGTGGTACGCGCACCGCGATTGCGGGCACGCCGGAGAAGCTGGACCTCGCGTTCGCGCCGTGGGAAGCCTACTACGTCGTGCTTGGCGCGGGCGGCGCCGCCACTTCGCGTGAGCCGCGCGGCACGGCCACCACGCTCGCGCTGCCAAGCGATGGATGGCGCTTCCGCCCGCTCTCGGAAACCGTGGAAGTGCCTTACGCGCGCACCGCGCTCGACGCCGATGGCAATGGCGTCGATGCCGGATACAGTAAGCGCGAATTCGACGACGGTCCCTGGCGCGATCAATGGCTGTCGAGCGAGCGCTTCACTATCACGCGCTGGCGCACGCTCGGCCACTTCACCGCGCGGCATCATCAGGGTTTCGCGCTCAACTGCGGTCCGGAGGCTGACGGCAAAGTGGATCTGTCGAAGTCCTACACCACGCCCGATGGACGCACCCTGTGGTGGCGCGAGTATCAACCGTACCCATCTCCCGAGGAGTATTTCGTTACCGATCTGGTCAACGCGTTTCCGAAAAGCGCCGTCGGCGACGTGGGTTTCGCGGTCACTTACATACACTCGCCGGTCGAACGCGAAGTGGACATCGACCTCGCCGCCGACACCGCCAAGATGTGGTTCAACCAGAAGCAGGTGATGGCGTTCCACGACATGCCTGGCTATCGCTCCAACCGCGCCATGTTCTCGCGCCGCGTGCGCGTCACCGTGCGCAAGGGCTGGAATGAACTGCTGCTCAAACTGGAGCGCGAAGGACGTTTAGGATTCTATCTGCGCATGCTCAATGTGGACGGCACACTGCCGCGCGACTTGGCAGTGAACTCCGAACCGGTGATGCCGGTGGCGGAAAGGTCGCGCGGCTATCGCTGGTATCGCGCGAGCGTTCCTCCGGCGGCGACCGCTCTCGATGTGCCGGCTGGCGCGACGGTGTACGTCAACGGCATCGAAACCAAGCCGGTGGCGGGCAAAGTGGCTGTGCGCGAAGGCGCCGTTGCGCTGCGTCTTGCGGCGGACGAAGAACTGATTGCGCCCTTGCGCTTCACCATGGGCGAGACCACCTATCATCTGGGCCCGTGGACACGAACGGGCTTGGCCAATTTCTCGGGTAAGATCAGCTACGAACGGACGTTCACGTTCGATGCGGTGAAGCCGGGCACTGAAGTCTGGCTGGACCTGGGCGAAGTTGGCGTGGCGGCCGAGGTGTGGGTGAACGGCGTGAAAGCCGGCGAACGAGTCTGGAAGCCGTTCCGCTTCGACGTCACGAAGTTCATGCGAGCGGGCGAGAATCGTCTGCGCATCGTGGTAGCCAATTCCGACGCCAACGCGCGGGCCGTGGCCAATCAACGCCAACTGCTCAGTGCGATCGATCTGAACGGACTGCACGGCCCGGTGCGATTTCTTTCATATCGAAACAGATAGACGGGACCTTTTCTCGCGGGCATCGCCGCCTGCGACATAATGGGAGGCCAAGGACAAATCTATGAGCCGCATGACACGTAGAGGGTTGCTCGCCGCCGGATCGGTGGCTGGAATGGGTCTGGCGCGAGGATCCGCCATCAAGCCGGCCGAAGGCAAGCCCGCGCTGCTCGGCGGCACGCCGTTGTTTGCGCGGCCTTCGGGCAAGTGGCCCATCTTCGACGAGACGGAAGAGAAGGCGCTGGTGGAGGTGGTTCGCAGCGGCCGTTGGTTCCGCGGTAACGGTGAGTGCGTCAAGAACTTCGAACGAAGCTACGCGCAGGTGACGGGAGCAAAGTTCTGCCTGGCGACTTCCAGTGGCACGGGCGCGCTGCAGACGTCACTCGCCGCGCTCGGCGTCGGGCCGGGCGATGAAGTCCTGCTGGCGCCCTATACGTTCGTCGCGACGCTGAACGTCATTCTGAACATGCACGCGCTGCCGGTGTTTATCGACACTGACATCGAGACGGCGCAGATCGATGCACGCAAGATTGATGCGGCGATCACCGCGGACACTCGCGCGATGATTCCCGTGCATCTGGCGGGCAACGTCGC
>CAZDIZ010000066.1:0-4294 GCA_964505625.1 uncultured Solibacteraceae bacterium
CTGGCTTTCGCCGCGCTGTTTCTGGTTCTGATCGCCGAAACGGGCCGCATCCCGGTGGATAATCCGGCCACGCACCTCGAGCTGACCATGATTCACGAAGCCATGATCCTGGAATACTCCGGACCATACCTGGCGCTGATCGAATGGGGCGCGGCCATCAAGCAACTGCTGCTGATGACGCTGATCGTCAACGTCTTCTGGCCCTTTGGATTGTCGCCGGACTGGTCGGCCTACGGCGTCTACACCGGTTTCAGTTGGCTGGTTCTAAAGCTGTTCGTGCTCAGTTGCGCGGTGGTACTGGTGGAAACCGCCAACGCCAAAATGCGTCTATTCCGCGTGCCGGAGTTGATGGCGGTGGCGTTCACGCTGGGTGCGTTGGCCATGATTTCGATGTTCCTTTTCTAGACACGCTATGGATTTGCTGCACAACCCGGAATTCGGCGACAAGCTGATCACGCTGATGGCCGCCATGGTGCTGGTCCTACAGATCGCCATGGTGGGACAGCGCTGGCTGGTGATGAACATACGCCTGTTCGGCGCGCAATCGTTCCTGCTCGGTGCGATCGCCGGCGCCATCGCCTGGTACAACCACTCGCCGCACATCTACGTGGCGGCCGTCATCACCGTGCTGGTCAAGGCGATCGTGGTTCCGTTGGCGCTCGAACACCTGGTGGACCGCATCGAAATCCAGCACGAGATTTCGCCCGTCATCAACGTGCCGATCTCCATCGTGATCTCCGGTGGGCTGACGCTGGTGGCATACATGGTGGGCGAGTCGTTCTACCATCCGGAAGCGGCCGCGGCCAGCCTGGGGCACAACACGCTCGCTGTGGCGATTTCGGTGTTTCTAATCGGCTTCTTCATGATGATCAACCGGCGCAAAGCGCTGACGCAGGTACTGGCGCTGCTGACGCTTGAAAACGGCGTCTTTCTGGCCGCCATCTGCCTCACCTACGGCATGCCACTGATTGTCGAATTGGGTGTGTTCTTCGATGTGCTGGTGGCCGTGCTGGTGTTGGGGATTCTGGTGTATCGCATTCGGGAATCGTTCGAATCCATGGACGTGAGCAAAATGCGGAGGCTGCGAGGTTAGCCGATGCTGCTGCTTCTGCTGGTTCTGATTCCGTTTGCCGGCGGCGTCGTGTCGGCGCTGGTCCCGTCGCGCCGCGCCATGGAGACGACCAACGTCGCCACCTTCGGCCTTACCTTCGCCATCGCGATCGCGATCGCCGCCGAAGTGTTGGCCAACGGACCGGTTTCCCTGTGGAGCGCGTTTTTGTACGCCGACTCGCTCAGCGCGTTGGTCTGCCTGCTCACGGCCGCGGTCGCGTTTCTTTGCTCGATCTACGCGGTCGGTTATCTGCGTGAGGACGAACGCAATGGACTGTTCGACGACGATAGCTCGGGCGTGTCGCATCCGCGCCGTTACTATAGCCTGACGCCGCTGTTTGTCTCCGCCATGCTTCTGGTCGCCGTGGCGAACAACCTCGGAGTGATGTGGGTAGCCATTGAAGCCACCACGCTCGCCAGCGTGTTCCTGGTGACTTTCTACGGCAAGAGCACTTCGCTTGAAGCCGCCTGGAAGTACGCCATCATCGGCAGCGTGGGTCTTTCGATGGCGTTGTTTGCCACCGTGCTGGTGTATTATTCGGCGCACAAACTGCCCGGCAGCGATACGCTGGCAGCGTTGAACTGGTCCGTGCTCGCCTCGCGCGCCGCGCAACTGGACAAGACCACCATGCGCCTGGCGTTCATTCTGGCGCTGCTCGGCTACGGAACCAAGGCGGGCCTCGCGCCCATGCACACCTGGAAGCCGGATGCTTACAGCGAGGCTCCGGTGCCCTCGGTGGCGCTGCTTTCCACAGCCATGCTCAACTGCGCCATCTACGGGCTGATCCGCTTCTACATTCTCACCAACCGCTCGCTGGGCGCGGAGTTCCCGGGCGGGCTGCTCTTGCTACTGGGCCTGGCATCCATGGGCATCGCGGTGCCATTCATTCTGCTGCAGAAGAACATCCGGCGGCTGCTGGCCTATTCGAGCATCGACCAGGCGGGCATCATGGCCATCGCACTCGGCATCGGAAGCAAGGCCGCCGCGCTCGCCCTCATGCTGCACATGACGTATCACACGGTGGTCAAGTCGCTGCTATTCTTCTGCGCCGGCGCCGTCTGCCAGCAATACAAGACGGACCTGTTCGACAAGGTGAAAGGCGGCGTGATGCGCGTCATCCCGGTGGCGGGCGTGGCGTTCCTTCTGGCAACCTTCGCGGTGATCGGCATGCCTCCGTTCAGCCTCTTTCAAAGCGAGTTCCTGATTGTGCAGGCCGCGTTGTTTTCCGGGCATTACGTCGCCACGGCGCTCTTCGTCGCGTTCGGAACCGGGATCTTCGCCGGAGCACTGCTGCACATTGGCCGGTTGGTGCTGGGGCCTGCCGGTGAAGAGACCGTCACCGTCTCACGCCCCTGGCGCAACGTGACCATGGTCGTGCTGGCCGCGATTCTCTTGATCGCCGGCTTCTGGCTTCCAACGCCGCTGCTCGAACTGGTTCGCGGCGCGGCGCGCGTGGTGACGGGGGACTGAACGATGCAAAACGTGATCGAACAGTTGCGGCAACTTTATCCGGGCCGGCTTCACGTGGAAGCGTCTTTCGCTAATCAGCACTATGTCCGCGTCTCGACCGATGACATCGCGTCGATGACCGAAACGCTTCGCACCGAACACGACGCGCGCCTGGTGACGGTGTTCGCGGAAGATCGCGTCGCCCACGAGCGCGCCTTCAATCTCTACTACGTCTTCGAACGGCGCGGCGACGCTGCGTATCTGATCCTTCGCGCAAGCATCGAAGCGGCGCATCCGCACTTCCCTTCCCTGGCTTCCAGCATCCCGGCGGTGAACTGGCAGGAGCGCGAAATCCAGGACTGGTTCGGAATTGAAGCCGACGGCCATCCCAACCCGCGCCGCGCCGCGCTGCACGATCACTGGCCCGACGTGCATCCGCTGCGCAAGGACTTTCCGCTCGACATCGTGCTGCCTCCGTTTGAAGGCGAGCAGCACGTGTACCGGCCGACGCTCGGCGAAGGCGTGTTCCAGATCCCGGTCGGACCGGTTCACGCCGGCATCATCGAACCCGGTCACTTCAACTTCGCGGTTGCCGGCGAGCCGATTCTCTATCTGCAACTGCGCATGTTCTACACGCACAAGGGAACTGAGAAACTCTTCGAGAGCCTGCCGGTTTCGAAGGGCGTGTTTCTGGCCGAAAGTGTTTCCGGCGATTCCGCGTTTTCGCACGCGACGGCGTATTGCCAAGCCGTCGAAACCGCCGCCGGGATCGAAGTACCGCCACGCGCCGCTTACATGCGCGCCATCCTGCTGGAACTCGAGCGCGTCTACAACCACATTGCCGACATCGGCGCCATTTCGATGGATGTGGGTTTCGTCATCGCCAACGCGCACGCCGGCCGCGTGCGGGAAATGGTGTTGCGCATCAATGAAGAGCTGACCGGAAGCCGCTTGCTGCGTGGCATGGCGTGCCTGGGCGGCGTCCGGCGCGATTGGGGCAATGCCGAAGCCGCCGCGATCCGGGATGCCATCCGCCAGGTGGAAACCGAGTTTCTCGACTTGATCGCGTTGATCAAGTCCTCGGATTCGACGCGCGACCGTCTCGAACGCACCGGTATACTCACGCCGGAGAAAGCCGAAGGGCTGGGCATCGTCGGCGTGGGTGGACGCGCTTCGGGCATGGACCTGGACGTGCGTCGCGATCATCCGTACGCCGCCTACCGGGACTTCGCGTTGCGCGTTCCCGTCTATCGTGAAGGTGACGTGCTGCGCCGCATGCAGGTGCGCATCGACGAAGTCTGCGAGTCCATTCAAGTGATCCGCGAGGCCGCCGGAGAACTTCCCGATGGACCGCATCGTGCCGCGAACATCACCATCCCACCCGGTGTTTACGCGTTAGGCGCGGTCGAAGGCTGGCGCGGCGAAATTCTCTACTGGGTGCGCACGGGCGCAGACAACCGCATCGAACGCTGCAAGGTGAAAGACCCGTCGCTCAACAACTGGCCGGCCTTGGTGGAAGCCGTGCAGGGCAACATCGTCCCCGACTTCCCCGTAATCAACAAGAGTTTCAATCTTTCCTACTCCGGGACGGACCGCTGATATGTTCAGGATTCTTCACAAGACCTTTCGCAGCGGTACGGTGACCACCGGGTACCCGCAACAACCGGCCCGGCTCTCGCCGAACTTTCGCGGAGCGCCTGAGTTCGATTGGGCGAACTGGAAGGACGCCCCTTC
>CAZDIZ010000066.1:4394-25965 GCA_964505625.1 uncultured Solibacteraceae bacterium
CGTTCGCTCGCCATACGAGAAGTGGACGCGGGTTCCTGCAATGGCTGCGAACTGGAAATCGTGGCGTTGAACAACCCCATCTACGACATCGAGCGCTTCGGCATACACTTCGTGGCCTCTCCGCGCCACGCCGACATGCTGCTGGTGACCGGCCCCGTAACCCGCAACATGGAACTGGCACTACGCAAGACCTACGACGCCACGCCCGATCCAAAGCTGGTGGTGGCCGTGGGAGCCTGCGGCATCAGCGGCGGTATCTTCGGAGTGAACTACGCGACCCGCGGAGGCGTGGATCAAGCAATCCCGGTCGACGTGTACATCCCCGGTTGCCCGCCACGCCCGGAAGCGTTACTTCACGGCATCCTGCTGGCCGTCGGACGGATCAAACCGAACGCTTAGCCTTGCACTCCCGCGCGGTTGCGCGTACAATTCCATCCCAGAGGGATAGCGAAGCGGAAATCGTTCACTGGGAAGGTTTCCCGCTCGCAAGTTCGCCTACAGACAAGCTCATTTCTCATCTCAGAGCACAGCTACCCGTTTTGTTCCGGGTGGCCGACGTATTGTCCGAGTAAGCACTCGGCGGCACACACGCGGTGCGCGCCGCCGGACCGCTCGCGATCCAGAGCGGGTCGTCAAAGGAGAACCGTCGAATGTCTACAGCAACTACAGCACCCGCACCAACGCCACAAAAACTCAACGATCTGGGTAGAAAGTTCCTGGCCCAGATCTACCAGATTCTGTCGGGCGGCGACGAAACCGTCCCCGCCGCGCAGAATACCTTCATTTCCTGGTGCACGCCGGGAATTCCTTTCACCGCGGATGATTTCTCGTTCTGCGTGAAAGGATTCGGCGGTGGCGCCACGGCCCAGGAAGACAAGCTGCTGCTGCAGCAAGCGTTCAACTTTGCCCAGGTGGTCGACTTCATCCCCGACCCAACCGGCGTCTACAATCAGGATCAGCAACAGACCATCTTCCGGACCTCCCAAGCCCGGCTCAGCCACATCTATGGCGAGATCCTGCGCTTTTCGAAGGTGGTCAAAAGCGATCTGACCGCGGCCGAACAGGCCAAGTTGGAGAAGTTCCGCAACCTGTTGCGGACCAAGAAAGTCATCAAGGACATCGTCACCGACGAAGAAACCGAAGTCGTGGTCGACGGTCCCATGCTCTCGGCCTACAACGAAAAGATGGCCGCCTACACCGACGCCGCCCTGTTCTACAACACCAAGCGCGTCACGGCTCAATCGGCCACAGGACCCGAAGGCAAGCTGGCGGTTTCCGACTGGGCCAACAACGCAGCACTCTACCGGCTGAAGGTGAAGGCCGCCATGGACGCCTGGACCTCCGGCGGATACAGAAACGATGTGGACAAGGTGAATGCCTACATCAATCAGGTGACCCAGCGCGACATGATGCTGTGGAAGCAGAAGCTGCAGGAGAACCTGGAAGATGCTCGTGTCTCCGCCCTTGGCCCCGGCTCGGATTTCCTGTATACCACCGTGCTGCCGTCCAGCTTCGCCACTTCCGCCGGCTGGACTTCATTCAGCTACGACCACAACATGGCCAGTTCCTCCTCGCAGACCAAGTCCAACGCCTGGAGCGTCGGCGGCGGCGTGAACTTCGGCTTATTCAGCATTGGCGGCGGGGCGCATGGATCGTCGTCGTCGGCCAGCGGCGACACGAAGATCTCCAACTTCAAACTCCGCTTCGACATGACGGCGGTGGTCATTTCGCGCCCGTGGTTCTATCCCGAGTTCTTCATGAGCCGTGGATGGAATCTGACCAAGGGCCAGGGCTGGACCTTCGACGATCTGCCTTCCGACGGTAAGATCCCGCCCAAGGGCAACTTCATCGGTTACCCGACCCAGGCGATCTTCGTCCGCAACGTGGTGATCGACTCGGCCGAATTCGCCTCCGCCTACAAGGCCTATCAGTCCAGTGTCGGCGGAAGCGCCAGCGTCGGATGGGGCCCGTTCAAGCTCAGCGGCGGATACTCGCACGCTGAAAGCGGCCATCAATTCGACAGCAACTTCGAAGGTCAGACGCTTCGCGTGCCCGGCATGCAAATCATCGCCTTCGTCAACCGCCTGGTGGGGAAAGCTCCCAACCCGCTTCCCGGATTGAAGTTCGAATAGGGCGTTCGCGGTCAGAACGCACTCAAGCCAACGGGGACGGTGCGCCGGGCGCGGCCGTCCCCGGAGAAAGGAGTGTACCCATGGATTGCACCGTTTCGCTCGCCTTGATGGAAAAAGCCCGCCGGATGTTCGAAGCTCCAAACACGTTTCTTAGTTTCCCACTCACGCCTGTCGCGTTTTCGCCGGAATCGCTCGGCTTCCTTTCGACCGGCGCCACCACCACGGCGGGACTCACCGGCTGGTCCGATTTTTCACGTCTGGTCAATCAGATTCCCACTGGCGTCGTCTGGATGCCGGTCGAGGAACGTTACCTCTGGGACATTTACGAAGATGTCCTAAAAACCGCGCAACTGGCCGTCTCCAGCCGCACCAGCGCCGAAGAGACACAGTATCAGAATGCGGTGAAATACCTGCACACGATTGACTCGGACGGGTTGTATCAGGACACTGCCGTCGTCACCGAGTACAAACGTTACCGCGACGCACACTTCGCCACCGAAGCTGAATACGCCAATCGCCGCATCGAAGCCGATCTGTCCACCGACGCGGCCGTGAAGCAGAGATGGCAGCAGGACGAGCCCATTCTGCGCAAGCAGGTCGATGACACCGATCAACAGTGGCTCAACCAGGGGTACCGGAGTCAGGTGGAAAACGCGCAGCGCATTGAAAGCACGCTTGGCGCCAAGGCACCGGTGCTGACTTGGGAAGCTTGGGACGCGCAGTTCAACATGGACCTGGACACGCTGACCGACCTGAACAACGTGCGGTTCGCCGCTACCGGCCTTTCACCGTCGAACATCCTGGATTCAGCCGTGTGGCAACGCTTCACCGTCAGCGGCGCCGAGGCCAACGCGCTGGTGGCCCAGGCTCCACCCGAACTGCGCGCGCGGCTGGCGCCGAAGCCGGTGGACCTGGACATCGAGTCGCTGTCCTTCGATTACCTCTCGGTGGTCGTCAACCGTCCGTGGTTCATCTCGGATGTATTCAAGGCGCGGTTCTGGAAACTGCCCGGCGGCTCACCGGAGCTGTCCGATGGGCAAACGCCTCCGTCGGGCCGCTGCCCCAGCTATGTGGCCGCCTTAGTGCTGGCCCGAAACTTGGAAGTGCGTCTGAAACCTCAGTCGCCCAAGAACGCACCGGCGCTGGCGCAGTTGGCCGGAACAAAGGCGCTGTCGTTGGGGCCGTTTCAGATCGCATCGCGCCCGGCCGCGCCCACCATGTTGGTCGCCAGCCCCACAGTGGCCGTGAAGACCGCGAGCGTCAAGACGGCCACCGCCTCTGGCGCCGCCGCTGCTGTGAAGATGTCGCCCATGATCTTCAAAGCCTCGCCCATCCTGGCGCAGCCCAGGATGACCGCGCTGCAACCCAAGGCGCCGGTGGTAGCTCGCCTGCCACGCGTGGAACCTTTCACACGCATGCAGAGCGCCAGTTTCGAACAGGTGCGAGTTCAGGCGCCATTGTTCAAGGTAGCGGTGGCCATGCCCGCCGCTACACCGGCGGCATCGCCCGACATTACCGTTGTGGCGTTTATCTGTAAGCGTCTGCCGCGCTCTCCGGACCCCGACCCATCGCTACAGTGGTAAGGCTCGCCGGGCGGCGAGTGTTGTACGATGCCATTGATGGCAGTTAAAGTCACCAACTTGTGCGCGAGTCGCAATGAGTGATCCCAATGGCGACAGCGCTCCGTTCCGCGCGCAAGTCGAACGAGTCCTGGACAGTCCCGAATTCGCCGGCAGCCATCGCGTAAGCGACTTTCTGCGCTACATTTGTCAGGCTGCTCTGGACGGCCGCACGGAGATCGATCAGGCTGAGATCGCCAAGGAGGTCCTGGGCCGCGACACAGATTTCGACCCGCTCGAAGACGCCTACGTCCGCAAGCTCGCCACCGCGGCCCGCCAGCGTCTGGAACGCTATTACTCCGGCCGAGGCAAGCAGGATCCGATTCTCATCCACCTGCCGCAGCGTTCCTATGTACCCCGTTTCCGCTTTATCGATCAGCCGCCGCCGGCCATCAAGGAGAGTCCCGAACCTACGCGGAACTATCCTCGCCGAATTGCGCTGGCGGCCGTAACCGGGTTGCTGGTCCTGGCGCTCTGCGGGTTGGCCGTGTTCGTATGGCGAAGTCGCGCGAGTGGAGGTGTCGCCCCGGTCCGTTTTGTGCTCGCGGCGCGCAAGGGCAACATCATCACAACCCGCACGGATGCGCCACCCGAGTGTGTACGGCTTGGTCCAACCATTGGAACCACCGACCAATTCATCGCCCGCATGGTTTTCTCGCCACGAATTGAAGGCGACCACGCCGGCATCATGATTTACGACAACGCCGACAACTACGTGAAGTTCGGCCGTTACTTGCGGCGGCGCACGGACTTGCATTTCGCGGCGGAGGTGCGGGGCGGCCATAGTCTCACTCCCGCGAGTTTCCACTACGACATGGGAGGCCAAACGGAGGAACCCATCTGGATGGCCATCCGTCGCAACGGGCAGGAATTCAAAGCTTTTACCAGCCCCGACGGGCATCAGTGGCAGCAGATTGGCCAGATGGTCCGCGCGCCTCTTTCGGCGAGCAAGGCCCGCGTGGCAGTCTATGCGTTTAGCGACGCGGATGAAGTGCAGCCACCTTCGGCGACGTTCGACCATCTCAGCTACGGTCCCGCAGTAGCGACCTGGGGCGATTCAGTGCCTCCGCTCTCCGCCCTGGACGGTTGGGAGGAGTCCAACAACTGCATATCGCAAGCCACGGTTGTCCAGAAGAGCGACATGACCGAGATCTCATTCGCCGAAGATCCGGCACGCTGCCGCTGGAACTTGCTGCGCAAGGCGCCAGCGGGCGACTGGTCCGTTACAACCGTGGTGGACAGCCCATCCTGGGCGCGGACTTTCAGTGGAATCTTCGCTCTCGGCGACAAGGATCGATTGAATGCGGTGCGTAGCAACGTCGGCGGTGGCTCAGTGGTGGTGGCATCCGTCAGACAGCAGATTTTCCGGCGTCCCGACTTTCCGGGCAGCCCACCGTTGGTATTTCGCCTGCGCTGCACCCGTGGCAAGTTGACAGTCAAATTGGGTACGGCCCTGGATTCACTTGAGGAACTGCCGGTCCGGTCCGATCTAGGAACTCTCGGCGACGGTGTTAAGATCGGGTTCGCCTCCGGGCGAGGCATATTCCAGAGCGATCTGGCGCTGGCGCCAGTCGCTTTGCGCTTTCTGGGCATGGACGTCTTGGAGCTGCACAACTACCGATGAATAAAGGCTTTGTTGAGAATGTAACGCAGCTGGACAGAGTGGTAACAATCGGTAACCTCCGCCCACTCACCACTTGCCACTTCTGATACCGAAACTCGGATGGTAAGCTCCCGAAGTGACTATGGCAGTCTCGCAGTGAGGTTCTGCCAAACAGAATACTTCAGGAGGTCTTGATGAATACAATCCGAAGAACGTACCCCATCCTTGCATGCCTGCTGATCTACCTTGTCCTCTGTCAATCCTTGCGCGCCCAAAGTCCACAAGGCAGCATCCTCGGCGCCGTCACCGATACTACTGGTGCGTTTGTCGTGGATGCAAGAGTCATCATCACGGAACAGAACACGCAGGTCGCGCGGGAGTTTACAACGAACTCCGCAGGCAGCTACCAAGCGTCGTTTCTGCCAGTGGGAACTTACGCAGTGACCGTGGAGGCTAAAGGGTTCAAGAAGTTTCACATGAGCGATGTGCGATTGGCTACCGGTCGCACCGTCCGCGTGGATGCCACGTTGGCGGTCGGCGACATCGCGACATCGGTCACGGTGGATGGCAGCGCGATCCCGCTAATTCAGGTGGAGAAGCCCACGATCTCCGCCACCTTAAGCAAGCTGGAGATCAAGGAACTGCCCTCCAACTTCCGCTATTTCATGAACTACCTCTCGTTGATGCCGGGCGGGTCCGGCATCAGCAGTACCGTAATCAACGGTGGACAGCGCCTGGCGGTGAATTTCGTGATGGACGGCGTGAACATCAAGGACATGTCGGGCGGGGGCTACACGGCCGAGATCGGCGCGGGGCCGTCCGTGGAGGGGATGGAAGAGGTTACCGTAAAGACCAGTACCGCCGGAACGGATACTGGTCTCGGAACCGCCGAAGTGCATCTGATCACGAAGTCCGGAACGAACCAGTATCATGGCAGTCTCTTCGAGTACTATCGCAGCAACCTCGGCGAAGCGCGGAACCTGTTTAACGCGACGAACAAGATCCCGCGCAGTGTTCGAAATCAATTTGGAGGTTCGCTGGGCGGTCCGATCCTCAAGAATCGCACGTTCTTCTTCTTTAACTACGAAGATGCCGAACCTCGCACCGGCAGCACTTCGCGTGTCAGCGTTCCCACCACGTTGATGCGCAGCGGCGACTTCTCGGAGTATCCGGGTCTGGTATTGCGCGACCCGTCGACCTCCAACTCCGTCAGCACGCAGCTTCCGTTCGCGAACAACACCATTCCAGCCTCCCGAATCGACGGAGTCGCGAAGAAGATCGTGGACTACTTCAACTACCCCTATCCGAATCTGTCGGGCATCACCAGCAACTACATGTATTCCTTGGTCGCCCAGCAGTCCTTGAAGCAGTACACGCTGAAGGTGGACCACATGCTGACTTCGAAAGACACCCTCAGTGTCCGCGCGTGGCAGGGTTGGACTTACGCAAAAAGTCCCCAAGGCTACGACTGGAAAAGCGCCATCGCCATGCGGGACTATGTTGTCACCAATCTGCAGGGCACCTGGGCGCGCGTCTTCACGCCCTCGGTCTCCAACGAAGTGCGATTCGGCTGGTGGAACATGCCGCGCATGATTTCCACCGAGGACCCTGGAATGAATCTGTACGATCACCTTGGCATTTCCGGAGTGACCGTGACGGATCCGAAAGCGCAAAATGCCGGACCGCGCATCAGTTTCGGGGGAACGGGTTCGCTGCAGTTCATCGGTGTGAGCACGGCATTTCCGCAGATATTCAAAACCAGGACCGGAACCATCAACGAGACGCTGAGTATTGTGACGCCGCGCCATTCGGTTCGTGCCGGCACGCAAATCCTGATCGTTCATGAACCGTGGCAGAGTACGTCGAACATTCGCGGCTCGATCAACTACAGCGGGTCGACCACGGCCTGGTGGTCCTCCGGACACTCCTACGCCGATTTCCTTCTGGGTACACCCTATTCGAGCAGCTTGGCCCAAACCACCTCGGGTCCGGTTTACCTGCGGGAAAAAAACTACGGCGTATTCATAACCGACGACTGGAAGCTCAGTCGAACGTTCACCCTTTCGTTGGGATTACGCTGGGAGTACCTGACGCCGTTGACCGAAGAGCACAACGTTGGGTTGTCCTCCTTCGACCAGTACAACCGCGTGGTGGTCGTCAACTCTCCGACAGTGCTCGGCAGTTTCCCGAGCGTCATCGGCAGCGGCAACGGACTGAAGATCGTGACGTCCCAGTCCTTGGGACTCGGGAATGCCTTGCAGGAGCCGGACAAGAACAACTGGGCTCCGCGCCTGGGCATTGCCTGGAGACCTTTCGGCAAAGATACGACGGTCATTCGCGGCGGCTACGGCGTTTATTTCGCCGACCAGTGCCTGCTGTGGCAAGGAAGGCAAGCGACCAACCAACCGTGGGTCACCAGCTACAGCTACTCGTCGTCCACGGCGGTGTTGACCAACAGCCAGCCGTTCGCGTCCGGAGCCCGGCAGGCACCCACCTACACCAGTTTCGACCGCTACTTCAGGACCTCTTACACGCAGCAGTGGAACCTGACTTTGGAAAAACTGTTCCGGAACGACATCGCTTGGCGCATTTCATACGTGGGCAACAAGGGCACGGACCTGCGGCAACCTCTCAACATCAACCAGGCGACCAGCGTGGCGAAGGTCGGCAGTTCGCTGGTCTACACCTATCCATTCCCCGAGTTGAGTGGAGCCACCACCAGCTTCTCGATGGCCAATGCCACCTACAACGCGCTCCAGACCGAGGTGAAGAAGCGCTGGTCGAAGGGACTTACCTTCAACGCCAACTGGACCTGGGCCAAAGCGATTGACACCGACCATGACGACAGCACGCCGATGAACTCCTATAGCCTCAACGCCGACCGCGGCAACTCGAGCTATGTGAGCCGGCACACCGTGGTTGCCTGGGGCGTGTATGACCTTCCCGTCGGGAAAGGCAGGCCGTTCCTGACCAACGCACCGAAATGGCTGGACGGAATTGCCGGCGGGTGGAACGTATCCGGAACGAGCCGATACTGGACCGGGCAATACGTGAGCCTCGCGGCCAACGTAGGCACTCGTCCGGATGTCGTCCTCGGAGTGGACCCCTTCGAAGACGTCCCAGCGGGCCGGTGGTTCAATCCGGCAGCCTACACTGCCACTTATTACAATTCCGACTCCCCAGCGATCGTTTTCGGCAATTCCGCCAGGAACAGTCTGAGGACGCCTAATCAGTATCAATTGGACCTGTCATTGGCCAAGAGCTTCTACATTCGGGAAGGCCATCGGGTAAGCGTCCGCGCGGAGTGCTTCAACGCGCCCAACCATCCGAACTTGGCAACACCGTCGTCGACCAACATCAACGACACGGCTAACGTCGGCAAGATCACCAGTGCCGCGCAGGCACGTTACTTCCAGTGGTCGCTGCGGTACGAGTTCTGACCACTTACATCCCACGCGGCGCCCCACTCCCGGCGCCGCGTGGGTTTTCGCGTCTGCGTAAAATCCACCCATGAAATCACTGTGTTGCCGTGCGCTGCTGTTCTTCGTCCCGTTGACCTTGCTGCCCGCTCGCAATCCGGTTCCGGTGATCTATATCACGGACCTTTACCACCGGCCCGGCGATCCGGATGATCACATCGATCTGTTGACTCTTCTCGCTCTGCCGGAATTCGACATCAAGGCAGTGCTGCTGGATGTGCGTCCGCCTCGTCCGCGTGCGGCCGCTCCCTATGAGCCGGGCGTGGTGACGCTGGCACAGATCAGCTATCTGACCGGGCGTAGCTTTCCCGTCGCCATCGGCCCGAAACAGCCGTTGCGCTCGCCAAACGACACGCTCGCCGATCAATCCCCACAAGAACAATCCGCTATCGCGCTGCTGCTAAGCGTGTTGCGCGCAAGCGCTGAGCCAGTTGTGATCAACACCGTTGGAACGGCGCGCATTATTACCGCCGCTTACAATCAAGATCCCGCGCTGCTCCGCGCGAAAACGCGCGCGATCGTGTTGAACGCCGGATCGAGCGGCGGCGGCCCCCTGGAGCATAACGTCAAAGTCGATGTGGCATCCTACGTGGGCCTGCTGCGCAGCAGCCTGCCCATCCATTGGTACCCTTGCGCGGGTAACACCACGGACTGGAAATCTCCGGAAGCTGCGGGCGAACGAAATACGTTCTGGACCGTATCGCACGCGGAACTATTCGACGGCGTGCCCTACTCGTTGAAGGCTTGGTTCACTTTCGCAATGATCGGTAGCGCGCGCGGCGACATTCTGCGCGCACTGGAGGAACAGGATCCGGCCGAAGTGGAACGCCAAACCACCACCGGCCAACGTAACCTCTGGTCCACGGCATCCTTGGTGATGCCGGCAGGACGCGAGTTGGCGCGCACACGCCAAGGCTGGCGTTTCGTTCCCCGAGGCAGCCGTCTGGTCTCCGCCGAGCGTGTAACGTTCAGCCTCGATCCGGTCAGGCTTGACGTAAACGATAACGGTGAAGTGACCGTAACTCCCGCCGTCAAATCCAACGTACTGCTTTTTCGCCGCCCCGCCGCTCAGTCCCACCGCGCCGCCATGGCGGAAGCGTTGAATGCACTAATTCGATCAGTCTCAACACGTTGCCCGGCAGGGCACGTTCCGGAACGCACGGGGAACAATGCTGGAAAAGGTTCCCGCACGAATTGACACTACTCAGTGTCGCGTTTCGTTGTTAGACTCCAATGGCCACTACATGAAATTCCTACCTTTCCTACTGCTCGCGCTGTGTTCCCTCTCGATTCACGCCACTGTCAGAGTGGAATTCACTGTCGCTGAACCTGCTTCGGTAGCGCGTTCCAACGAGATCGTCGTGTCCGGGGTTCCCTTCCCCGAAGGCGCGCTTGCGCGCGGCGCCGCGCTGCACGTTGAAACCGCTCAGGGCCGGGCGTTGCCGACGCAGACGAGAGTGCTTGGGACGTGGCCGGACGGCAGCGTCAAGTGGGTGCTGGTACAATTCCCCGCTTCGGTGGAAGCCGGAAAGCAGGTGCGCTATTTCCTGGTGCAAGGCGCGGCGCCACTCCCAGCACAAGCGATTCACATCGACGAAACTCCCGGCGCTGTGCTGGTGTCCACCGGCGCTATGCAAGTTTCCATATCCAGACGCCGCTTCGAGTTGTTGGGCGCGGTCTCGCGCGGCGGACGCGAGGTATTACGCGGCTCGCCCATTTCGTTTGAATTGGCCAACGGAGTGGTGCACGACAGTCTGCGCGCCGTGCCCGACAGCATCGTGGTTGAGGATCGCGGACCGGTGCGGGCCACAGTCAAAGTAGGCGGATGGTTGCTGGGGCCCAACGGTGAAAAGCACTATCGGATCGAGTCGCGGCTGCGCTTCTTCGCTGGGCAAACCACGGTGGAAGGCAATCACACTTTCACCGTGCTCGGCGGCGAGAAACTGCACCAGATCCGGCGCATCTCCTACGACCTGATGCCCGCCGCACTCGCGACGCCGGGAAGCGGACGCCCCGAAGGCGAGTGGGCCATTCTGGGAAACCTGGGAGTAGCGATCCGGGACTTCCGTCATCTTGGACCCAACGTGATCGAGCCGAGCGCCACGCGCCTGCGCATCGGCATCTTGAGCCCCAATGGCGGCGCCGTGCTGCGCTTCGGGCGCGGCCGCGCCAAGACACACCGGATACTGTACGACTTCGCGCCCACCCCCGAGCGACTGACGGCGTTCGCCAGCCCGCTGATCGCCACCACCTCGCCCGAGTATTTCTGCTCCACCAACGCATTCATGGCCCTCTCGCCATCCGGCGCGCCGGAAACCCGTGAGTACGACGAGAAGATCAAAACCACGTTCGACTATCTGCGGCGGGTCCGCGAAACCGATCCGCGCGAAAGCGGCTTGCAGCACTTTGGCGACTACTACCACGGCGGCTACGACAACCGGCTCACGCGCGGCAACCTGGAATACGACACGGCGCACGCCCTGTTCCTGCACTACGCGCGCAGCGGCGACCGGCAATTCTACGACTATGCCGTCCAGTGCAATCAGCACTTCATCGACATGGACGTGAACCATGAAACCGGCGAACAGTTGTTCCACGGCTACAGCGAAAAAGCCGACATCCACGAGCGCATCAACACCAGGCTCGAATGGGGACACATCTTCACCGACGGTCCCGCCGATGCCTGGGTTCTGACCGGCGATGAACGCAGCCTGGAAGCTTTGAAGGGCATCGCCGACAACACGTCCACGATCGCAGACGGTGAGGGTTTCGAGAAGCTGCGCCGTATTCTGTCTTCGGCCGAACGGCACCTGGGCTGGCCGCTGCTCGCCTTGTGCCGCGCGTATGAAGTGACAGGAGACCGGAAATACCTGGAGGCATCGCGCAAGATCGTCGCCTATCTGAAGCTCTACTCGGCCGACCCCATGCGCGAGTACGCCAACGGCACATGGTGGCGCTCCTGGATGATGGACGGCGGCAAGACGTTCATGGTCGGCGCGCTGCACGAAGGTCTCGGCGCATACTACGACCTGACGCAGGACCGCGAACTGGTGCCCGTCATTGTGAAGAGTCTGAACTGGCTCATCGACTATATGTGGGTTCCCGAAACCGGCAGCTTCGTATACGAATACAACGCCATGAATCGGGGTCACCGCTTCGCCGACTCCACGCTGAACATGATGGTGGTGGATGCGTTCCGCTCCGGCTACGAGATCACGGGCGATGAACGGTATCTGGCCGTTGCTCTGCACGCATTCCGTTCGCGTGTCCGGGAAATCAAGCCGCCGCAAGACGGCAAGTACTTCACCATTGACGCGCGCACGTCGCCGCACACGGCAGCGTTTCTTTGGCGCAAACGTCTGGTGCCGGATCATCTACCCACACCGCCGCAACCCAAGCGCCGTCCGGCCGCGCAACGCGGCGCGGCGGCAATCTTGCGGCCCGAGATCCTGCTGAAGGCCGACTTCGAAAACAACCTGGAGTACACCTCGCCGGAGGGAACCGGTTCGGGACAGAGCGTGGGTCACATCGCTTTTGTGCCGGGCCATAAAGGGCTCGCCCTGGCGCTCGCCAAGTCCGGAAGAGCGTGGCTGCCGGCGCCCGCCAATCTGCTCAGTGCACCCGGCGCCGTCGAGCTCTGGGTACGGCTAAATCACAAACCGTCGCGCGCAACGCCCTCGCAACGGACCATCTTTCATATCGAAGGCAAATCCCCTCTCACCGACTCGCTCGCCCTGGTCACCATCTACGATGAACTGCGCGTGCGCATGAAGGACGAAATCGGCACGCTGAACGGGACGGCCGACAGCGACGTCACCGCGTGGAACCCCGGCGAGTGGCACCACGTGGCGCTCGTCTGGAATCACGAATGCATTCGCCTTTACCTGGACGGAAAGCTACAAGTGCGGCCCGATGAAGGCAAGGTGCTGTGGGACAACGTGAACGGGCTGACGACCGGCCCGCAGACACGCATCAATCTGGGCTGGCGCTTCGGCAACTGGCTCGGCGACTCAACCATCGACGAACTCACCGTGTTCGGCCGCGAACTCGCCGCGGACGAAATCGCGAAGAGATTCGCCGAGCAGAGTAGACCGGCGGCCGAGCCCCGCGTCATCAAGGTGACCGACTACGGCGCCACCGGCGATGGACGCGCGCTTTCGACCAAGTCCATTCAGCGGGCGCTGGACGATTGCACGCGCCTCGGTGGCGGCCGGGTCGTTTTCCCGCACGGTGTCTACATATCGGGCACTCTGCACCTGCGCAGCAACGTGTCGCTGTCGCTCGAAAAAGGAGCGGTTCTCAAAGGCAGCTCTCGGCTGGACGATTACCTGGAGCCTTTAACGCACACTCCCGGCGACAAGTCGCATTTCGTCGCGACCACCGCCTCACGGCGCTTGTTTCTTTACGGCGACAGGCTCCACAACGTGACGATCGAGGGCGAAGGCACGATTGACGGCGATCTGGTGCCGGAAGCCGATGGCGGGCGCGGCCCCTTGACCATCTTCATACAGCATTCCTCCGGCGTCACCATCCGGGACGTCACCGTGACGCGCGCGCCGGGTTGGGCCGTCACCTTCTTTGACTGCCGCCGCGTGCGCATCCTGGGCGCCCATGTGACCAACGTGCGCTGCGACGGCATCAATCCGGTGAGTTGCCAGGATGTGCTCTATGACGGCGCGGTGATCGAAGGCACCGGCGACGATCCGCTCTGCATCAAGAACGAAGGGCCTCCGCTTCCGGGCGGATACGTGACGCGCGACATCGTCGTCCGAAACACGACCATCCGCAACACCGGGCATCCGGCGTTCAAGATCGGCACCGGAACCAACGGAGTATTCGACAACATCCTGATTGAGGATTGCGTCATCGATCTGACCGGCGATCTGTTTGCCATTCAATTGATGCGTCCGTCGCTGGCGGGCGAAACCGAGCGCCACATCAGGAACGTGACTCTGCGCCGGTTGGATGTGCGCAACGCCGGCCGCGTCATCGACGTCACTGTCATGGGCGTCGAGCGGCCCGTCATCAGCGGCCTGCACGTTTCCGGCATTCGTTTTCGCGGAGCCGCCATCGGTTCGCGCATTCGTGGCACCAGCGCCAGTCCGGTTCGCGACATTCACGTGGACACGCTGGACGTTGAGGCGCGTAAAGGTGCGCCCGCGTGGCTGGAACTGGCGTATGTGGAAGGATTCACACTCAACGAGAGCACTCTGAAACTACCGGGCACCGCCACGGCCGTCGACGCCCGCAATTGCCGGCGACTGGCGTTCACACAGCTTCAACTATCCGGCATTCAAGGCGCCGAGCCGCTGTTTCGGTTTGATGAAGTACAGGACGCGCGTGTGCGCGCCATCGACGTGCCGTCCGCCGAGAAGCTTGTGTACGCGAGCGGCGCGTCCTCGCGTAACATCCGGATCGACGGCATCATACCGGCCCACGTGAAGATCCCGATCATGGGATCGGGCGAAGTCGCCGACGGCGCGCTCCACCCGGCGGCGCAGGCAGAGGTGAGCGAGTTTTCGGCGCCCGCGGTGCTTGCGCCCGACGCCACCGTCGTGGCCGTGGTGCGCGCACGCAGCCGCAACAGCACGGGAGCGGCGCGCGTGTCGGTTTTGGTGGACGGCATCGAGAGCGGCGCATCTTGGGCGTGGCTCTCGCCGGCCGAGGCCACTACGGTGAACGTGCAAGGCGCGCCACTCTATCAGCCGCGAGCGTACAAGCTGCGCGTGGGCAACCAGTCGCGCAAGGTGCGTATCCGCAAATCACCGGCCCAGTTCCGCTTCGGCGACTATTGCCAGATCGAAGCGCCGCGCCGCGACAACTCGCTCGTACGAGTTTCGGTGACCGTGCAGAATATCGGTTCCACGCGCGGCGCCGAGCGCGTCGAACTGAAGAGCGGAACGGCGGTGTTGGCTTCTAAGCAAGTGACGCTCAATCCCGGCGAGCGCGGAGAGGTGACCTTCGAGCAGGCCGTCCCCGGCGGCGTCTTCCAAGTGGCCGATTTTCCTGAGTGGCGCTTGCGCACTTTTTCGAACGTGCCCGCTCGGTTCCTGCTCTATCGCGACAAGATTGCCGTTGAGACCCAGGGCCGCGCCGGCGCGTGGAACGACTACGCGATGGTGTACCTGCCTGCGATCGAGGGCGACTTCGACGCGCAGGTCCGTCTGCTTCGCGGCACCGAGCATACCGGTGAATACGCGGCGGCGGGGTTGATCGTCCGCAATCGTCTGGATGATATCCACTCGGCCGGCTTGTCGCTTCACTTTCGCGTTCCCAAGTACGGCGCATACAAGATCTGGGCCTGGGATGCCGATGGCGACGGCGAGGCGGAAGTCCGCAGCGATGGCGGCCACGCGCAGTTCCCGGTCTGGTACCGCTTCGAAAAACGTGGTCAGACGTTGCGTGCCTTCAGCAGCTCGGACGGAGAATCGTGGCGCGTCTGTGGGCAGACCGGCAGGCAGCAGTTCACGTCTCCGCACATCGACCGCACGCAGGATGTAGGTTTCTACGCAACAGCGTGGAACGATCGTGGCGAGTTTGCGCGCGTCGAATTCTCCGACTTCACCGTGAAGCGTTTGCCGTAGCAGAACCGCTCCTTGCTGTATAATTCGGGCTTCGGCAAGGAGAATCGATGTCAGAACTAGACCGGCGTGAATTTCTGTTGGCGGGCGTGGCCATGGCCGGCGCCACGACCCTGAACGGACGCAAGATTTGGATCGACCCACGGCAGGCGAGCATGCCCAACCACCCGTGGCGCAAGATCCATCTCGACTTTCACAACTCGCAGTACGTCACGAAAATCGGCGAGAAGTTCAACGCCGACGAGTTCGGCGACCGCTTGCAGGCGGCCAGCATCGACTCGATTGTGGTCTTCGCCAAGGACATGCACGGCTATTTCTACTACCCCAGCCAGTACGGCCCCGTGCATCCCGGTTTGAAATTCGATCTGCTGGGTGCGCAGGTCGCCGCGTGCCGCAAACGCAAGATCGCGGTCTACGCGTACTACTGCACCGCCTGGGACAACTACCTCGCCGAACATCATGCCGACTGGCTGGTGATCAAACGCGACCGTACCAACTATCTTCCGAAGTTCGATCAAACACCGGGTTGGACCGCGTTGTGCCTGGCGCATGACGACTTCGTCGAACTGATGCTCAAACACACGCGCGAGTTTGTGTCGCGCTACGAGTTGGATGGCGCGTGGTTCGACATGCCCGTGCCTATCGCCGGTGAGTGCTTCTGCCGACGCTGCCTGGATACGCTGCGCGCCAAGGGGCTGGACCCGTTCGACGTCAAGGTGCAGCGCCGCCACAAACAGGAAATTCACATTTCGTTTATCGAGCGCGCCACGCGCGCCGTGCGCGAAGTCCGCCCCGGGTGCCAGGTCGACTACAACGGCCAGTGCGCCTACGGCCTCGCCGAGCGCGTGCCGCACATGGACAACATCGACATTGAAGCGTTGCCGACGTCGGGGTGGGGGTACTATTACTTCCCTACCCTGGTCCGCTACACGCGCACCTCGGGGTTGACCAGTTACGGCATGACCGGACGCTTCCAATCCGGCTGGGCCGATTTCGGCGGACTCAAACTGCCGGTCCAGCTCGACGTCGAACTGGCCAGCATCGTGGCCAATGCCGCGCGCTGCGACATCGGCGATCAGATGCCTCCCAACGGGCGCCTCGATCCGGCCGTGTACCACGTGATCGGAAAATCCTACGCACGCATCAAGGCGCTGGAGCCTTGGCTGGAAGAAGCCGTGCCGGTCACCGAAGCGGCCGTGATCACGGGCGGGTTGCCGCTCGATCACCTATCGACCGAAGCCAACTTCGGCATCTCGAAGATGCTGATTGAATCACGCGTCCAGTTCGACGTCGTTGAGCCAGACACAGCATGGGAGCGCTATGGCGCCGTTGTGTTGCCGGACGAATTGCAGGTGGATGAGAAACTCGCCGCGCGCCTGAAGAAGTATGCCGCTACAGGTGGAGCCGTTCTGATTTCGAACCAAGCCGGCGTTCTCGCTGGAACCGAGAAGAGCTGGTTGGAATCCCTTGGACTGGAATACAAAGGCGCGTCGCCGTTCAAGCCTGCCTACATGATTCCGCGCGCGGGCTTCACGGGAGACATTCCTCCGTACGAATACGCACTCTACGACGGCGCCGGACAGTGGAAGGCCGCGGCGCCCGCCGAAGTGTTGGCCACGCTGGGAGAGCCGGCGTTCCAACGCAGCCCTGAACACTACACCAGCCACAAGCAGTCGCCGTTCGATCACGCGACCGATTACGCGGCCATCGCGCGCAGTGGACCGGTTGCGCTGTTCGCGTTTCCGGTCGGAGTGAGTTACTTCACGCGCGGCTATTGGGTCTACCGGCAGGCGTTTCACTACGTGATGCGGCGCTTGCTCGGAGCACCGCTGGTGGAAAGCGACGCGCCCATGAGCACCGAGCTCACGCTGACGCATCAAGCAGCCCGCGCGGGCCGCCGCGAGCGCTACATGATCCATGTGGTCAACTTCTCGGCTCTGCGCCACGCGCCCAAACACCCGGCCTTCCACGACGATCCGATTCCGCTCACGAACGTGCGCGTCCGTCTGAACCTGCCGGTGAAGCTCGCATCGGCGCGCGCCATCGTGGCGGGAGAGAACCTGAAGATTCAAGCGTCGGCCGCCGGTGGCGTTGAGGTAGCGTTGACGCGCGTGCCGGTCCACGAAGTAATCTGTTTCGAGATGGCCTAAGGAGGTACCCACCATGCTCACTCGTCGTGAGTTCGTGCATGCCGCCGCCGCGCCCGCGCTGCTTCGCTCGCAGCGTAAACCCGGCGACAAGCCAAATCTCCTGTTTTTGTGGACCGACGAACAACGCGCCGATACCATGGCGGCTTATGGCAACACGCGGTACCGCGTGCCCGCCATGAACCGCCTGGGCGCTGAAAGTGTCGTCTTCGACCGTTGCTACGTCAGCCAACCGGTCTGTACGCCCAGCCGTTCCACGGTCATGACTGGCCTGTGGCCACACACGTCCGGTTGCATCAAGAACAACATTCCGCTTCCGCGCGAAACGCGGACGCTGCCGGAACTGGTCGCCGACTCGGCCTACCGCACCGCCTACATGGGCAAGTGGCACCTGGGCGATGAGATCTTCGCTCAGCACGGTTTCGAACAGTGGAAGTCCATCGAGGAATACACGGCGCATTTTTCGCCCAGCCGCGACCGCAGCGCGCGCAGCAGCTATCACGCCTTCCTCAGCCGCCTGGGCTACAAGCCGGACGCGCACAACAACTTCTCCCGCAACTTCGCCGTGTCGTTGCCCATCGAACACACCAAGCCGTCGTATCTGGCCGATGAAGCGTCACGCTTCATCATCGAGAACCGGCGCGAACCGTGGATGCTCTTCGTTAACACGCTGGAACCGCACATGCCGTTCACCAGCCGGTTCAACGATCTCCACGAAGAACGTGAAATCGAGCTGCCCGCAAATTACCCCGGTATCCCCACCGGTCCCGAGCCGGCCTGGTATCAACGGCGGCGCGAGCAGAGCAAACAGCCCGGTGGTGAAGCCGGGTGGCGGCGTCTCATACGCAACTACGCAGGCCTGTGCGCGCTGGTGGATCAGGCCGTGGCGCGCATCTTGTGGTCGCTGGACGTCTCCGGGCAGGCGGAAAACACGATTGTCGTCTACACGTCCGATCACGGCGACATGATGGGCAGCCACAGCATGTACGCCAAGCAGGTCATGTACGAGGAAGCCATCCGTGTGCCGCTGCTCGTGCGTGCTCCGTTCCGGCGTCAGCGGCCGCTACACGTTTCGCAACCTGTCAGCCACATCGATCTGGTTCCGACGCTGCTTGAATTGCTGGGACGCAAACAGGCCGCCGATGGCTTACCCGGTGCGAGCCTGGTGCCACAACTCGGCGGCGCAACGCGTCCGGACAACTACGTCTTTCTGGAATGGACCGCAGACGCAAGAGATAGCGGCCAAGGGCCTAGCGGACGCACGGTCATCTCACCGGAAGGCGAAAAACTGGTGCTTTACGACACCGATCAGTCGCTCTTGTTCAACCGGCGCAATGATCCGGGCGAGATGAACAATCTCTTCGGCAAAGCCGACGACCGGCGCCTCCGCACAAAACTCGCCGAGTGGCAAAAGAAGACCGGCGACACGTTCGCGCTAGCGTAACCACCACTTCAAGACCTTTTGTGTTACGACCGCAACGCTCAAAGCCCAGCCGAAACTGAGAAATGTTCCGATGATGATGTACTCAGCGACTTTGCGCTGGCTGGCGTCTTTGATCTCGCCGAAGCGTAGGATGGACTTCGCCGCCATCAACAATCCGATTCCATTCGGCTGATCGATCAGCAGCAACAGCATAACCAGACTTCGCTCCAGCCAGCCGATGTATTTGCCCCCCTGCTTCAGCCCTGCGATATCGTCTTCGCGCACTTCATCGGCGAACCGCCGGATGAGTTTCGAAATCAAAATGCCTCCGGCCGAAACGCATAGGATGATTCCCGCCACGCTGGTAAGCACGCAGAAGTATATCTTCGATCCTTCGGCGCCCAAATGCGTCATCCACCATCCGCTCCTGGCCGCGTCCGGAAAACGCACGCTCAGTACCGCCAGGACCGCCAAGTGCGCGACTTGATCGGCAAGGAAGGACGCCGCCCTATCGGAAAGCACATACACCTTGACGGCATCCACCGCACCATGCGCGAGCAGAATTGCCGTTAAAAGAAGCGGCTGAAGCGTCCCCAGCAACAGATAAGAGATCGCCACGACGATCGCGCAATGCAACAGCAGCACCCAGATCTTCCGCTTCCGCTCGATTGTCCATCCCGTCTGAAACACGAAGTCACCGAGCAGATGCGCCGTAAAGATCGCCGTGAATGTCTCCACCATCCGGAGCGTTCCTTCCCATTCCGTGTTTTACTCCGTCAACCTTAAAAGGTTGTCTGAGCTCCGTCAACCTTTTAAGGTTGACGGCCGATTTGTGACCGCAACACATCATTCCACGATGTTTTCTCAAACAAGTGAATGGCTTTACGGATCGCGTGCCAGCGCGCTCCGCTCAACCCCTTGGCCACCGCTTGTTTCGAAATCGCCGGCCGCAGCTTCCGCGCCATCGTGTCGTAGTCGGGTTCTCTCGGATCGACCGCCGCGCGAACGATCTCGGCCTGGCGCCGCGTCCATCGGCTGACGAGTGAATCACAAAGATGTCCCACTACGGGCAACCATTCCGAAAGCACCCCGCAGGACTCCGAAGTCTCGATGGTCAGGTTCGAATACAATGTCATCCGGTCCAGCGCACGGCCGGAAATGACGAACGCCTGCCCGGTCGACAACGAAATCCGCCGCGGCGGGATCGTCCCCGCCTTTCCCAGCCCAATGGCAATACGCGTATCCGCGATTCCATGCGCGCGCAGTGACGCGCGCACCAGGATGGCCACACGCAGCGCCATGGCTGGATCGGTTAGCAGCAATTGCCAGGCGTCACCGCGGAAGAATTCCAGCTTGCCTTTGACCAACCCGCGCTTCCAGTTTCGAGCTACATCGACCGCGTCCAGCAGCGAAACCCGCACTGCTTCCAGTTGCCTCGGCCGCAAACGGCTGGATCGGACAATGTCGCCGGTCAGTACGGCGCAATACTCGATTCGCTTCATGGCGATGTTCCTACAGGCGTCGCTCCGCAAACATCCGCGGGCAGGCCTTGAGGCAAATCATACCCCACATAGCGGGGCCCGAGTCACTTTACTAGTCCGTTGCGCCGCAACAAGGCATCCGGATCGGGATCACGTCCCATGAAATTGCGGAACAGGACGGCCGCGTCCTCGGTGTTTCCTTTCTCGAGAATCTCGCGGCGGAATGCCATGCCCACCTTCTGGCTGAAGAGGCCTTCTTTCTGGAAGCGCGTAAAAGCGTCGGCGTCGAGCACTTCAGCCCATTTGTAGGAATAGTAGCCGCACGCGTATCCGCCCGAGAAGATGTGATTGAAACTCGCGATCATGGCGTAATCATCCGGCACCGGCGCGGGCGTGTAACGCTGGAAGACCTTCCGCGCGTACGGAAGAATCTCGCCGTCGCGTTTCTCGTCGTAATCGACGTGCAGACTGATATCGACCACGCCCAATGACAACTGGCGCATCTGCGCGTAGGCCGCGCGGAACGTGCGCGCACGCTTCATCTTCTGATAGAGGTCTTCGGGAACCGATGCGCCGGTCTGGTAGTGCCGCGCAAACAGATCCAGACATTCGCGCTCCCAAGTCCAGTTCTCCATGATTTGGCTCGGCAACTCGACGAAGTCCCAAGCCACATCGTTTAGTCCACGCACCGGCACACGGCTCAACACGTGATGCAGCAAGTGCCCGAATTCATGGAACACGGTCTCGACGTCGCGATGCGTCAACAGCGCGGGCTTGCCTTCCACCGGTGGCGTCATATTACCGTTGACCGTTCCCAGGTGCGGCTTGAAGGGACCATCGACAGGGCCTCCCGTAATCAAGCCACCGGCCCAGGCGCCGCCGCGCTTATCCTCGCGCGGATAGAGATCGGCGTAGAACGCTCCGAGCAGACTGCCGTCGGCGTCGCGCACCTCGAAGTACTCGACAGCCGGATTCCACACCGGCGCGCCGTTCACCTTGGTCACGGTGATTCCATAGAGGCGGCGCACCAGTTCGAACATGCCCTTCTGCACGCTCTCCATCGGGAAGTACGGGCGCACCGCTTCTTCATCGAAGTCGTAGCGCGC
>CAZDIZ010000066.1:26065-28527 GCA_964505625.1 uncultured Solibacteraceae bacterium
CCGCCGGAGGCGCGCCCGTTGTAGGCGCGATACATGCGCTCGCGAATCCCGGCATCATCAAGATACGTCATCACCGCGCGGAAACTGGGCTCCTGCAGCGTGAAGCGCCAGCCATCCACGCCTTTGCGCTTGGCGCTTTCGCGAGCCGCGGCGCGCGCCGACTCCGGCAGTCCGGCCAGCAGTGCGTCGTCCTTGACCACGATTTCGAAAGCGTTGGTCGCGTCCAGCACATTGTCGGAGTACTGCTTGCGCAGCTTGCTCATCTCAACGCTCATGGCACGCAGCCGGTTTCTTTCGGCGTCGCCCAACTCCGCGCCGCTGCGCCGGAATTCGTCGAGCGTCAGGGTCAGAAACCGCTTACGCGGCCCCGTGAGCGCTTTGGCCTCGGGCGTCGCAGAGAATTCCTTGATCTTGGCGTAGATCTCCTTGTCCAGCGGAATGCTCGAAGTGAACGCCGTGTACTTGGGCAGCACGGCCGTCACCGCCGCGCGGAGCGCCGGCGTGGTAGCCACACCTTCCAGATGCCGCACGATGCCCATGGTCTGTGTGACATCGTCGAGGATGTCCTCGAGCGCGGTCATGGTGTTAGCATAGGTGCGCGGCGCGGTGCTGGCGACAAATGCGTCGCGCCGGGCCTTGGCCTCGGCGAGCAACTGCGTGATTGCGGGCTCGACGTGTTCGGCTTTGATCCGATCGAACGGAATCCGAAAGTTCTTTTCAAGCAGAGGGTTGTTCTGTGGAGCTGCGTTCATGGCAAGTGCAAAAACCAGCGGGAGGACGATATTTTTCATGATGATGTCCCGGACAAGCAAACCTACATTGTAATCTGGCGGATACAATAGTTCATTTGCCATTATGCAAACCAGAACGTCCATCCTGATCGCCCTGGCCACGGCCCTGGCCGGCGGCGGAACTGGGATCTGGGCCACGGCGCGTTACCTGCGCGCGCCAGACCGTGTTGTCGCGGCCTACCATCGCTGGTATCACGCGAACGGCGCTACAACCTTCAACAACACCTATTGGCTGGGAGTTCCGACGCAGAAGTGTCCGCTCGACACTTGGACTTACCAGGAAATCCTGCATGACACCAAGCCGGATGTTCTTGTCGAAGCCGGCACCTACAAAGGGGGAAGCTCCTTCTTCTACGCTTCCATCTTCGATTTGATGAAGCACGGCCGCGTCATTACGGTGGACATCGAAGACTATCCCGGCAAACCCAAACATGAGCGTGTCGAATTCCTGCTGGGTTCGTCAACGTCGGATGAAATCCTGCGGCGGATTCGCGAATTGATCAAGCCCGGCGAGCGTGTCATGGTGGCGCTTGATTCGGACCATCGCAAAGATCACGTCGCCAAGGAACTCTCGCTATACAGCGCGTTGGTCACGCCCGGCATGTATCTGGTGGTCGAGGACACGCACTTCAACGGACACCCCATCCTGCCGCGCTTTGGCCCCGGCCCCATGGAAGCGGTGAATGAGTTCGTGGCCGCGCATCCGGAGTTTGTCGTCGACCGCTCACGCGAGAAGTTCGGCATGACCTTCAACCCGCGAGGTTGGCTAAAACGGATCAAGTAGGGCCGCGCTATGTCCAGCACGCGCAGAGAGTGGTTGACATCGGTGGCCGGCACGCTGGCCGCCGCGTCCGCGAAGCGGCCCAACATCCTCTTCATCCTCAGCGACGATCATCACTACCAATGCCTTGGCGCCGCCGGCAATCCGCACATACACACACCGAACCTGGACCGGTTGGCCGCGCGCGGCATCAACTTTTCGAACGCGCAGATCAGCACCTCGCAGTGCGCACCAAGCCGCGGCATCCTGCTCTCGGGTCTGGAAACGTACCAGAACGGCCTCATCAGCAACGGGCAGATACGGTTCCGCGAAGGTCTGGGGCCGACGGTGATCGAACAACTGCGCCGCAGCGGATACGACACCGCGCTGGTCGGCAAGTGGCACATCGCGAACCGGCCGGAAGATTGTGGATTCGCCCGCGCGACTTTATGGCTGCCCGGCGGCGGCAGCGGCTATCGTGATCCGAAACTGTGCCACGGCTTGAACGCGGCGCCCGCCAAAACACCCGGCCACATCACGGATCTGTTTACCGACGCCGCTCTCGACGTGCTGCGTTCGACGGAGACACGGCCGTTCTTCCTGTGGCTCGCCTACAACGCCCCGCATACGCCTTGGTACGCGAGCGCGCGCTACAGCGGCCTCTATGCGGGCAAGGACGCCGCGGCTATTGCGCCGCCGAACCATCCGAAAGGCGGCAAGGAGTTCGACTGGAACACCTACTATGCCGTGATCAGTGAGATGGACGCCGGTATTGGACGGCTGATAGAGGAACTCGACCGGCGCAAGCTGTGGGAGAGCACGGCAGTTTTCTTTCTGGGCGATAACGGCTTCACCTGCGGCTCCCGCAACTGGATTGGCAAGGTGTATCCGTGGGAGGAATCCGTTCGCGT
>CAZDIZ010000066.1:28627-31245 GCA_964505625.1 uncultured Solibacteraceae bacterium
CAGGCCGTGGAACCGTTCCGGCTGGTGCGCACGCAAACGCACAAGCTCATCGTTTGGCAATCGGGCAAGCAAGCGCTGTACGATATCCGGACGGACTTCGCCGAAGAACGCAATCTGCTGAACGACGGCGCCACCGCGAGTATCGCTTCACGTCTACGCTCGGCGTTGGCGCAGCGCATGAAGGAGACCGGCGACAAAGCTATCGAGTGGCTCACCCGCTATCATGGGTAGTAGTCACTCATGGAACCAACCAAGCCCCAACTTTCGACCGCCTGTTTGCTGCGTATGTCCGAGCAGCTCGGCGTGCCGCTGAATAAAATCGTCCCAACCATAGAACTGTTCGACGAAGGCGCCACGGTGCCCTTCATCGCACGCTATCGCAAGGAGGTGACCGGGAACCTGGATGAAGTCCAGGTCCGCGGCATTGAAGAGAAACTCGCTTACTTCCGGGAGCTCGAAGACCGCCGCTCAACAGTGCTGCAATCGATCGACGAGCAAGGCAAGCTGACGCCGGAACTGCGCGCGCGAATCGAAGCGGCCTTCGAAAAGAACGAACTCGAAGATCTGTATCTGCCCTACAAGCCGAAGCGCCGTACCAAGGCCAGCATCGCGCGCGAAAAAGGACTGGAGCCTCTCGCCGATTACCTCTGGAACCAGACGCCCGGCGAACAGCCGCTCGCGGACTTCGCGGCCGCCTTCGTCAGCGAAGAGAAGGGCGTGGCCAACGTGGAAGACGCGCTGGAAGGCGCACGCCACATTGTCGCCGAGCGTGTCAACGAAGACGCCGAGATCCGCAAGCACGTGCGCCAGATGATGATGGACAACGGCCGCGTGGTGAGCCGCGCCATTCCTGGCGTGGAGGATCCCGAAGGCAAGTACAAGATGTACGCCGAGTACAGCGAACCGGCGTCGAAGATTCCTTCGCATCGCATGCTGGCCATCCGCCGCGGCTCCAAGGAAGGCATCCTCGGTTTTGAAATCGAACTGGATCGAGACGCCGCACTCACGTACCTGCGCGGCCGCGTCGCCCACACGGCCGGCGATTGGACCGAACAGTTGGTGATGGCGGCCGAAGACGCCTACGACCGTCTATTGAACCCGTCGATCCAGACCGAAGTGCGTCTCAATTTAAAGGACCGTTCCGACGAGGAGGCCATTCGCGTCTTCCGCGAAAATCTCGAAAACCTGCTGCTCGCGCCGCCCGCCGGCATGCTATCGGTGCTCGCCATCGACCCCGGCATCCGCACCGGCTGCAAGGTCGCCGTGGTCGACGACACCGGCAAGTTTCTGGATCACTCGGTCATCTATCCGCTTGAGCCGCGGAACGACCTGGCCGGCGCGGTCAAGACGCTGGCATCGATGATTGCGCGACACAATGTGCGCGCGATCGCGATCGGCAACGGGACCGGCTCGCGAGAGACGGCAGCGTTCGTGCAGGATTTCCTGAAGCAGGCGCGGCTGGAGAACGTCTTCAGCGTGGTGGTGAGCGAGTCTGGCGCATCGGTCTATTCCGCTTCCGACATTGCGCGCCAGGAGTTCCCGGATCTGGATTTGACCGTGCGCGGAGCCATCTCGATCGCGCGCAGACTGCAGGACCCGTTGGCCGAGTTGGTCAAGATCGATCCCAAGTCGATCGGCGTAGGCCAATACCAGCACGATGTTGATCAACGCCTTTTGAAGGATGGCTTGGAGAGCACGGTCGAGTCGTGTGTGAACCGCGTGGGCGTGGATTTGAACACGGCGTCCTGGGCACTGCTGCGCTACGTCGCCGGCATCAACGAGCGCACAGCGCTCAAGATCGTCGAGTACCGCAACGAGAATGGAAAGTTCCGTTCGCGTGTCGATCTACAGGCTGTGCCGGGATTCGGCCCGAAGACCTTCCAACAAGCCGCTGGCTTTCTGCGCATACGCGGAGGCGACAATCCGCTGGATATGACCGCGGTGCATCCGGAGTCCTATGCCGTGGTGGAACGGATTGTGGCTTCGCTCGGCGTGAGTATTCCGGAACTGATCGCCAAACCGGAGTTGATCGAGAAGGTCGACATGAAGCAGTTCGAAACCGAGACCGTGGGCGTTTACACGCTCTCAGATATTCGCGATGAGCTGCGCAAGCCCGGCCGCGACCCACGCCAGCAGTTCGTCGCGCCAAAGTTCCGCGATGACGTCAAGGAGATTGCGGACCTGCAACCCGGCATGGTGGTCGAAGGCACCGTGACCAACGTGACTAACTTCGGCGCGTTCGTGGATGTCGGCGTGCACCAGGATGGGCTCGTGCACGTGAGCGAGATTTCTAATCGCTTCATCAAGGACCCCGCAGAAGCTCTGAAAGCCGGCCAGATCGTGAAGGTGAAAGTGCTCTCGGCTGATCCCAAGGCCAAGCGCATCGCACTATCGATCAAAGCTCTGGAGGAGCCGCGTGAAGGGCGTCCGAAGAACGAGCGCAAACCCGAACGCAAGCCCGAGCCGCGCAAGCCTACTCTCGAAGAACAACTGGCGAAATTGAACGCGCAGTTCCACCGGCGTTAGTAGCCGGCTGGAAAGCCGACTTGCGGCTTGAGAAGAACGTCAGCCGCTCCGCACTATATGATTAGGAGTTGAGGGTTCAAAACCTCGAAGGA
>CAZDIZ010000067.1:0-26570 GCA_964505625.1 uncultured Solibacteraceae bacterium
CCGACGGCACCAATCCCATGCAGTTGACGTCCATGCAAGCGCACATCAGCGGTGGAGCCAACTGGTCGCCCGATGGGTCGCGCGTGGTTTTCGATTCGCTCAAGGATGGGCAGTTCGAGGTCTATGTCATCAGCGCCGCCGGAGGAGCGCCGCACCGCTTAACCGACAACCCGGCCGTGGACGGCGTGCCGAGTTGGTCCCGAAACGGAGACTGGATTTACTTCGGGTCCACGCGCACGGGAGGGCGGCAAGTATGGAAGATGCCGGCGCAAGGAGGCCCCGCGATCCAGGTGACGCGCAAGGGCGGGTACATCGCGGTGGAGTCGCCCGACGGCCGGTTCCTGTACTACTCGAAGACCGGTCAGTTCACAAGAACTGTATGGAAGATGCCGGTGGGTGGAGGCGAGGAAAGCATCGTGCTCCGCTCGGTCACGTTCTACAACTTCGCGGTCACCCACGACGGGATCTACTTCATTCCATCGGCCGACGACGGGCACTACGCCGTCCACTTCTTCAGCTTCGCAACGGGGCAGCAGTCGCCCGTGCTGCCGCTAAGCGGAGAACTCGGTTACGGGATGGCAGTGTCGCCCGACGGAAAGACCCTACTATTCACCCAAATCGGACACCGCGGCAGCGATCTGATGTTGTTTAGTGAGTTGCGGTGAAGGGTGAGGTTGCGTTTTGAACGATTGCCCGACTGGTGACATGCGTTGACCGCAAGTGAGGGCGTATTTCGGAAGCACGCTTTCCGGCAACGCAGATCGTTGCTTGTGACGAAATAGTTCGATTCCCTGCGTTGTACCATGATGGCAACAATGATTCTGTGTCGAGTTGCTCTGACCGCATTGGTCGCTGGCCTCACCTGCGGCGCACAGCCCTTGCAGGGATCTGGCCCTAACCTGCTATGGGAGGGGGACTCAGATGGATCGACGATTGTCTCAGTTCAAGCGTGGAGCGTCGTTACACTCCCACTCATCCGAAGCCGATACCGTCAGAAACTCCCGTTGTCGGACGTTCGCGAGCAGAACGTCCTTCTGCACATTCGTCGGGGAGATTGCGTCAGAGTCATACAACAACCTCGAAAAAGGAACGGAAACACCGCGAAGCTCCAGATCAAATCACGGCAACCAACCCGCTCATATTTCGAATTGTCGTACTACCTGTACCCGCATAGTTGGTTCGACGCGCCGAACGACTGGTGGGACACGCGCGATGTGGTGCAGTGGCGTGGTCGAGGCGGGGGGCGTCTCTTGCTAACGTGTCACACGAAAAGCTGCCAGGTGACACCCGAAGATTCACCAACCACCCAAGTCGATCGCTTCGATTTTGAACTTGGTTTGCCAGCCGAGGCTTCCACCGTAGTGTTGACGGATATCCACGCGTCCGGTCCTATCACTGTCGCCGAGCAGCCAAAGCGAGAAAACAACTACCGGGTTACGGTTTCAATGAATCTCTCCAGTGATTCGGAATACGCATTTAGCCTGATCTGGAAGCCGCTGCACCGTGACGAGAAAACGCAGCAGTGAGCAAAACCGTCAGACAGACCCTCGAACTAGCGGCGGCCGCGGTCCACTTACTGCATCACCAGTTCGACGCGGCGGTTTTTGGCTCGGCCTTCTTCGTTTGCGTTGGTTGCCACGGGGGCTAGCGGTCCCACGCCGTAGGGTTTCAGTCTTGCCGCGGCGATGGAGTGCTTGGTTACCAGGGCTTGGACCACGGCTTCGGCGCGGGCTTGCGAGAGCTTCATGTTCAAGTCGAAGCCGGCAACGTTGTCGGTGTGGCCCACTACGTGTAGCTTCAGCGCCGCGTCGGCGTTGAGCATCTTGGCGATTTCCGCCAGAGTCGCGGCGGACTCGGGCTTCACTTCGGCCTTGCCTGTGTCGAAGGTGATGCCGTAGACAGCTACCTTGCCTTCGGCCTGGATCCCGCAGGCTAGCGCGGCGGCATCGGCCACGACGTCCTGCTTCATGGCGCCCTTCTCTACGATGAAGATGCCGTACTCGGAGGTGATGTAGGCGTCGACGTCCACCCAGATCTCCTGGCCGTTCTTCGCGACTTTCAGAAACACGTGGCCATCATCATTGCGTCCGGTCACCATACCGCCGATGCGAGTGACGGCGTTCTCGTAGTTGCGCTGGACTTGGACGCGGCTGGCTTCGGTCGCACCGTCTTTGAGCGAGTAGCGCAACTCGGTGACGCGGCCCTCGACGGCGATCTCCTTCGTACCCGTCCCCTGCTTCACCAGGAAGTTCCGCGAATCGAAATCCCGAGTCTGGCAACGCGAGATGCGGTAGTTCGGCAGGCGGCTGAGCAGCGGATGATCCTGGCAGCCCTCGGCGTCCTGGGCCTGACAGATGGAAGCGCCGAACCACAGGCACGGCATCGCAAACAACAAGCACGACTTGAAAGACATGAATACTCCTCGCCGGATGAATCGGACAGCCCGGCCATGGATCAGAATAACAAGGCGGGAAACCGAATGCCCATCACGAAAACACCTTACGGCAGCAGTTCGTTGGTCAACCGCGCAACGACGAACGCGGCGGCGACCGAGAGCGCACCCAACAACACTAGCAACGCGAAATGTGGATCGCTTCGGTAGGCACGCGGCGCTTCCGGACCCAGCCAGCGCGATTCGGCGGTCGCCGGGTGTTCCGTGATTCGCAGCGCGGCAATGCGGCGCGTGGCGGGAATGGGCAACGCCCCGCGCGCGGTCACTTCCGCCAACCGCGTGAAGTGCGTGCCGTCGTCGCTTGCTTCCAGACGGAACTCCACCGGATAGTTGGGCGCGTACCAGAGGTCCCAGGCGCGCGGCAGCGCAATCAGCGTGGGCCGCGCCGGAGACAGAAACAGGATCGTCATCCACGCCGGGCCCGTCGCGCTGGCGGCTTCGTCCTTTTGCACACGACCCGACGCCGCGTCGTAGACCAGCTTCGGATCGCTCGAACGCAGCACTCGATAGTCCTCGGGCGCAATGGCAGTGACGCCGCTCGCCCCAATGACGCCCAGCACGACAACCAGCGCGGCAAACGATGAGGCGGCGGCGAACGCGCGCTTACGCGTCCGGCAGGCGTACACAGTGAGCGCTACCACGGCCAGCGCCGCCGCGCACAACCACGCCAGGCGCACCAGGCTCTGTTCCATGTGCGGCGCGCCGTAGTCGATGCCGTCCCACGGCAGAAACGCTCCCAGATGGAAATGCGGGAAGCGCTGGAACAGCGTGTGGTAGCTGAGCGACATGGTGCGGTTCTCCAGGAACGTACCAGAGTGCAGCAGGAACCACACCGTGTTCACAGCAGAAATCAGCGCCAGAGGAACAACGGCGCTCCAGGCGAGCCAGTGCTTGCGCTGAGCAAAAAACGCTGCGAGCCCCATCGATAGCATGGGCAGCGCCGCCACCCAGTAACGCGCCGGCATGCTCTCGGCCGCGATGCTCCAGATGAGCGACAACGTGTAGACCGCGAGCAGCGCGGCGCTCACGATCATCGCGCGTTCGCGGCGCCAACATCCCAACACGAAACCTACCGCCGCGAACACCCACACGGGCGCGTATACCAGCAATCCATGGCGCAGGTCCAGAAGATGCAGCGCAACGAGCGGAATGATATCGGCAACGGCGAACTTGTGCGCGGCCCACGCGCTGCCGGTCACCGCTCCATACAGATGGCGCGACAGCAGCACGAACACCGCCGCACCCGCAAGACCGAGAACAGCCATCGGCGCCACACGACGGCGATCGTTACGCCAAAGCGTCCAGAGCATCACGGCGAAAAGCGTGATCGCCAGTGGGATCGCGCGTATGTGCGCCAGCGGCAACGCCACCAGCAGCGCCACGATCAACACTGCTCGCCGTAGCGACGCGCAGCCGCACTCGATGAAATACCACGCCCACACAGCGAGCGTCATCATGGGCACTTCCGGAAAGATCGACTTGTGATAGCCGAAGGCCGGCAGCGTGAATGCCGCCACGGCCATTACGGAAGCGCTCAGCGCCACACCGTGATAACGCCGCAGCAGCAGATACAAACCGGTGAACCCCAGCAGGCTCACGCAGAAGTTGAACCAGCGCGCACCCTCCAGATCGAAGCGCCCGGCGAACGGCGCCAGCAGCGCGGCGTAGCCCACCGTCTGCCGAAAGCCTCCGGCATACACGTAAGGGCAGCCGATGCGCGCGAGCACGGCGGCCCATTCGGCGCGCGGCATGGAGAAAGTCCCATCGCGATGGAAGCTCGCCGCGTAGTGCAGATAGCGCGCTTCGTCGCCCATGTAGCACCAGCGGGGAAGCTGCAGTTGCAGCACGAACAGGACAAGGAAGATGCCACCGACCAATCCGGCTTGCCGTCCGCGGGACCAGTTCATTGTTAGAAGGGCGTCTGCCCCTTTCCGGCGCTAGGTGTGGCGCGTCGTGTTGGGCGCGAACCGCGTCAGAAAATCCGTGGTGAAATTGCCCGCCAGGAAATCCGGTTCGGCCAGGATGCGCTGGTGTAATGGAATGGACGTATCCACGCCCTCGACAATGAACATCTCCAGCGCGCGGTTCATGCGCGCGATGGCTTCATTGCGGTCGCGGCCGTAAGCAATCAACTTCGCCAGCAGCGAGTCGTAGTACGGCGGAATCACGCAATCGGCGTGAGCGGCGGTGTCCACGCGCACGCCCACGCAGCCGGGAACGTTGAACGCGGTGATGCGTCCCGGCGACGGCGTGTAGGTGACCGGGTTCTCCGCGTTGATGCGGCACTCGATGGCATGGCCGCGCAGCACCAGAGGCGAAGGCACGCAGTTCTCCAACTTCTCGCCGGCGGCGATCAGGATCTGGCTCTTCACCATGTCCACGCCGGAGATGAACTCGGTTACCGGATGTTCCACCTGCACGCGGGCATTCACTTCGATGAAGTACAGACTACCGTCTTCGTCCATCAGGAACTCAACGGTGCCGGCGTTGGTGTAGCCCACCTTGCGCATCGCGTCGCGCAGCAGCGCGCACATCTTGGCACGCAACTCGGGACTGACGCATGGCGAAGGCGCTTCCTCAATCAGCTTTTGGTGACGGCGTTGAATGGAGCACTCGCGCTCGCCCAGCACTTCGACGTTGCCGTGCTCGTCGGCCAGCACCTGGAATTCAATGTGGCGGGGCCGGGCGATGAACTTCTCCATGTACATATCGGGACAGGAGAAGCTGGCGGCGGCTTCCTGCTGCGCCTGCTGAAACAGCGTGGGCAGTTCTCCGGAATTGCGGACGATGCGCATGCCCCGGCCGCCACCGCCGGCCACGGCTTTCAACATGACCGGGTAGCCGATACGTTCGGCGACGGCTATGGCGTCCGTGGCGTCGTTGAGAATCCCTTCGGAACCGGGCACCACCGGGATGCCCGCTTCGGCCATCGCGGTGCGCGCCCGCTGCTTGGAGCCCATCAGCCGGATAACCGAAGGCTTGGGTCCGATGAAGCGTATGCCGGAGATCTCGCAAACTTCGGCGAAGTCGGCATTCTCGCTCAGGAACCCGTAGCCGGGGTGTATGGCGTTGACGTCGGTGATTTCGGCGGCGCTGATGACGCTGGGAATGTCCAGGTAGCTGCGAGCGCTCTTGGCCGGCCCGATGCAGATGGCTTCGTCGGCGAACCGCACGTGCAGGCTGTTGCGGTCGGCTTCCGAATACACAGCCACCGTGCGTATACCCAACTCCTTACACGCGCAGATTACGCGCAGGGCGATCTCCCCGCGATTGGCGATCAGAATCTTTTCAAACATACGTGCCGATACTGGATCCGCCTCAGGAAGGCTTCACCGCGAAGAGGGTTTCGCCGTACTCGACCGGATGGGAATTCTGGATGAAACGTTTGACGATGACGCCGGCCACCTCGGCTTCGATTTCGTTCATCAACTTCATGCTCTCGATGATGCAGAGCACCTGGCCGGGCTTGACGCGGTCGCCTTCGTGCACAAACGGCGGCGCACCGGGCGACGGCGCTTCATAATATGTGCCCACGATGGGCGCTTTCACGTAAACCAGCGTGGGATCGCTGAGAGCATCGTTGGCCGCGGCAGCGGCTTCACCATTGGCGGCAGGCGCCGGCGCCGCGGGGGCTACCGGAGCGGGCATGGGCTGCGCGGCCGCGTAGGTCGGATACGGCATCACGAATTCGGGACGCGACGGTTCGGCGTGAAGCCGAATCCTCACGCGATCTTCGCCTTTCTGCAACTCGAGCTCCGCCACACCGGTCTCACGGACCACATTGATCAGTTCACGAATCTCATCCAAAGTCATTGGCTCTCACTAGTCTAGCAGCCCCGCCAACGCGCTTGGGCGGCCCAATCTTTCCCTTTTCTTTCGCCTACAGAGCCCGCAGTTGCTTGCTCAGGCGAGTGAGTACTTCCGCTCCATCCGAGGTTACAACAACCGTATCTTCAATACGAATCCCCCCGACCCCTTCCAGGTAAACACCCGGTTCGACGGTCAGCACCATGCCCGAGACCAGTTGGTCGCGGCTGCCGCGCCCGAGCCGTGGAGCTTCGTGGATTTCCAGTCCCACGCCGTGCCCGGTGGAATGCACGAACAGCTTTTCCAGTCCGTGGCCGCGCAGTACACGGCGCGCCACGCGGTCCACTTTGGCCGCGGAAACACCCGGGCGAACCGTGGCGATTGCGGCAAGCTGCGCGTCGAGGACGGCGTCGTACATACGCTGGGCTTTGCGGGTGGGCTCGCCCAGGTAGAGCATGCGCGTCATGTCGCTGGCATATCCGCCGGCCATGGCGCCCATGTCGATCAGCACCAGTTGGCCCGCTTTCAAGCGCGAGGCGCCCGGTTGAGCGTGGGGCAGCGCACTGCGCGGCCCGGCGGCGACGATGGTGTCGAAGGCCGGGGTCTGCGCGCCACCGGTTCGCATACGATGATCCAACTCAGCAGCGAGGTCCGCTTCCGACATTCCCAGGCGGATGCGGCGCACGGCCTGCTCGAACGCCCGGACGGCGATGTCCATGGCGCGGCGGATGCCTTCAATCTCGTCAGCGTCCTTCACGCAGCGCAGGCGTTCCACCATTCCGGCGGCCGGCTCCAGATGCGCCCTGGGCGCGAGTCCGTCGTTGAGCGTCTGAAACTCCTGATAAGAGATTCTCGATGATTCGAATCCCAGTTTGCCGAGACGTCTGCGCCGCGCCACCGCCGCCAGCCGCTCCAACAGCGGGCCGCGTACCACCATCACCTGGCAATCGGTCTCCCCGGCAGCTTGTATCTGGTAGCGCGGATCGGTGAACAACGTCGCCGTGCCCGCCGAGATCAGCATGGCGCCGTTGCTGCCGCTGTAGCCGGACAGGTAGCGGACGTTCGGCGCGCTGGATACCACCAGCGCGTCGAGCTTATTCTCGGCAAGCAGCGCAACCAGCCGCTCGCGTCGTTGTCGATATTGTGTCAAGGGATTCGCATTGTATCATCTCGGCAGCAAGGCGGTGCATTACAATAGCGGAATATGGCCGATATGGTGGTTCGTCCCACGCTGAAAATGGTCCGGTTGTTGAATTGGGTGGTGTTCCTGCTCGCGATCGGCATCCTGATCTACGTCCAGAACACACCCGACAGCCGCGCATGGTGGATGTTGGTGTTCCCCGCCCTGATCCTGATCTGCTCGGCATACCTGCAAATCAAGCGGCGCTTCACCGTGATGACGATCACGGGCGACAAGCTGCGTTACGAGACCGGAGTGTTTTCAAAGTCGACGCGCAACATCGTCGTCACCAAGGTCCAGGACGTGCGTGTCGAGCAGACGCTCTCGCAGCGCATCTTCGGCGTCGGAAGCCTGTCGATCGAAACCGCCGGAGAGTCCAGCCGCCTCACCATCAACTGCATCGACTATCCGCAGGCGGTGGCCGATCAAATCCTGGATGCATCCCAGGCCGGCGAGAAGAAGGACAAAGGGAAGAAGGCATGAGCGAACGCAGTCTGGCGGGTCGCGTCGCATTGATCACGGGCGCGAGCCGCGGGTTGGGCAAGAGCATCGCACTCGCGCTGGGCGCGGCGGGCGCCGAGTTAGCGCTGGTGGCGCGCGACAAGGAGAAGCTCGAGGAAACCGCCGCGGCGGTGCGTGCCGCCGGCGGCTCGGCCGAAGTGTTTCTGGCCGACGTCACGAACGAACAACAGGTGCTCGATCTGGAACGCGCGGTCTTCGCGCGCTTCGGCAAGCTGCACATTCTGGTGAACAACGCCGGCATCAACATCCGCAAACCGATGGTCGAGTTCACGCTGGAGGAGTGGAATCGTGTAATCGAAGCCAACCTGACCAGCGTATTTCTGTTGTGCCGTTCGTTTGTACCGCACATGAAGGGCCACGGCTACGGCCGCATCTTGAATCTCACTTCGATGATGAGCCACGTGGCGCTGCCCGGACGCACGGCGTACGCTACCAGCAAGAGCGGCCTGCTCGGCTTCACGCGGGCGCTGGCGCTCGAACTGGCTCCCGAGGGCATTACCGTGGTGGGCATCAGCCCCGGCCCCTGCGCAACCGAGATGAACTTGCCGCTCATCCAGAATCCGGAGTTGAACCGCGAGTTCACTTCGAAGCTGCCGGTGGGACGTTGGGGCAAGGTCGAGGAAGTGGGTGCACTGGCTCTGTTCCTTTGTTCGGAAGGGGCCGGGTTCATCACCGGCACCGACATTCTGATGGACGGTGGCTGGTGCGCACAGTAGACGGCGAAATCCTCGTCCCAGATTCCCGCTTGCGGGAATTGGTGAGCCGCATTCTCGTGGGCGCCGGTGCTTCGGAACGCGCCGCGGCGTTGTCCGCCGACGCCATGGTGTCTGCCAACCTGCGCGGTGTGGATTCGCACGGCGTGCAGCTATTGGGCTCGTACGTGAAGCAGATTGAATCGGGCGGCATCGACGGACAGGGCGTTGGCCGCGTGGTGAGCGAAAACGGCGCCACCATGGTGTACGACGGTGAAAACGCCATGGGCCACGTGGTGTCCGATATCTGTTGCGCGCATGCCGCGCGGCTGGCCGGCGCACACGGCCTCGGAATGGTGACGGCGCGCAGCTCGAATCATTTCGGCGCGGCGGCCTATTGGGCGCGCAAGATCAGCGCCCAGGGCATGATAGGCATCGTCATGTGCAACTCATCGCCGCGTGTGCCGCCATGGCAGGGCAAGCAGGGCCGCTTCGGCACCAATCCGCTATGCGTGTCGCTGCCGGTCGAACCGCCCGACAGTTGGCTGCTTGACATGGCGACCACCACCGTCGCCGCGAACAAAATCTACAACCTGGTGGCTAAAGGCGGCGACACCATTCCCTCGGGTTGGGCCATGGACTCCGAAGGCGTGCCCACCACCGACGCGCAGACGGCCATCAAGGGGTTGCTGATGCCGCTCGGCGGTTACAAGGGCAGCGGCCTCGCCATGATGGTCGAGATTCTATGCGCCGTGCTCAGCGGTGGAGTCATGAGCACCGAAGTCGGCGGGCTCTACATTACCGACCGCCACTCCGGCACCAGCCAGATGTTCCTGGCTATCGATGTGGCCCGCTTCATGCCGCAGTTGGAATTCGCCGCGCGCGTGCGCCAGCTTGTGGCGCACACCAAGGACGTCGCGCCTGCCAAAGGTTACGACGAGGTGATGGTGGCCGGCGATCCGGAATGGCGCGCCGAGCAACGGCGCATACAGGAAGGCATCCCGCTCGCTAACGACATTTGGGCGCAAATCACCGCGCTCGCCGCGCGTTTCAACGTACCGGTCGAGTAAGCGAGAATAGAAGTGACGACTTCGCAGTCCGTTGTTCTATGTCTATCCCAGGACCAGTCGACGCACTCGTCCGCCGCGCGCGGCGGCGCTGCCTGATTGCGCTTGCCTTCGAACATGGTGCCTGGGGGCTCAGCGCGGCTCTGGCGACTCTGATCCTCCTATTCGCCGCGGGCACGCAGATCCTCGATTGGTACTGGCCACTGGTGGCGGCTCTGGCCGGACTGGCCGTGTCCGTGTGGCGATTGCGCCGACGCATTCCCTCCGCCTACCGCGCCGCGCAGCTTGTCGACCGGAACCTGGACACCGAAGACGCCATCTCGACGGCGTACTACTTTGGCACGCTCGCCGCGCCGCAAGCGTCTCCGGAACTGACCGAAGCGCAAAGCCGCGTGGCCTGCGAACAGGCGCGTGAGGCCGATGTTCGCCGCGCACTGCCCTACCACGTGCCGCGAGCCGCGTACGTCACGTTATCGCTCGCCGCGGCCGCCGCCGCGTTGTTCGGTTGGCGCTACGGCGTCACGCGCAGCCTGAGCCTGCGTCCACCGCTGGTCAATCTGGCTTTCGACACGTTTCGTCTGACGCCGGCCGAACAAGCCAGCCAACGCAAGACACCCGCGCAGCGCCTGATCGACGAGCAACTTCAGAAGATGGGTATTCCCGCCAACGAGCAGGCCGCGCGCACCACCGCGAACGAAGAGACCGGCGACGCCACGCACACGACCCGCGCGCCCGACGGGGATCTTACCGCACCGCGCGAGGAAGCTTCGGCTCCGCCGAACGCCGAGGATGGCGACAATGCCGAAGACGGCGGTGAGCGTTCGAACGGCAACGATTCGCGCGAAGGCGCGTCGCAGGATCAACCACCGTCCGGCTCGCAGTCGAGCGACCGCAAGGCGCAACCGGAAGAGCACAACCCGCTGCTCGACAAGCTTCGCGACGCCATGGCCAATCTGCTGGCGAAGATGAAGATCAAGCCGCCGCCCGGCGTGCCGATGCGCTCAGGTGGAACGCAGACGGCACAGAAAGGGCGCCACGCCTCGCGTTCGGACAAAGGCACTCCCGGAGCCGGCGAGCAATCGGCCGAAGGCTCCGAACGTAGTCTGGCGCAAGCCGGCCAGCAGGGCGGAAGCGAGCAATCGGCGCAGCCCGGCCAGGGCCAATCGCAAACGGGCGCGCCGCGTCAGGCGTCGGCGCAGGACAGCAAGAGCGGAGCGGGCCGCCAGGACGGCGACAAGTCGCTGCGCGATGCCGAACAAATGGCCGCCATGGGCAAGTTGAGCGAGATCCTGGGCCGCCGCTCGGCCGAGGTGGGCGGAGAAATCATGGTTGAGGTCAAAAGCGGCAAACAGGATCTCAAGACTAGCTACTCACAGAGTTCCGCCGCGCACGCCGATACGGGAGGCGAGATTCATCGCGACGAGATCCCGCTGCTCTATCAGCCCTACGTCGAGCAGTACTTCGAACAGGTCCACAAAGCTCCCGCGAAGAAGTAGCGGCCAGCGCCTCAGAACAACGAATTGATTACTTCCACGGTGCGGTCCACCAGCACCTGGCCACCTTCGGGACCGACTTTGTTGCTCGCGATTTCGGCTCCGTAGCCGCCCGCGGCAACGGCCTTGGCCGTCGGCAGGTATCCTCCGCTGTCACAAGCCAGTTGGACCAGGAAGGTCTGCCCGGCGCGGCTGCGTGCTTTCATGCGAACGCCGAAATCCAGGAACAACTCGAAGGGGTTGGTGGCCAGAGCCACATCGCCCAACCGGATCACATGCAGTTCCATGGGGAACTCCGTCACGCGGTCCTGCTCGCGGTAGCGCGCCTGCACCTGACGCGCACGTTTGAGCAGCAGGAAACGATTTTTCTGCGTCTCCGGCGCTTTCTCCAGCCGTTCGATTTCGCTCTTGGCCCACTCTAAGTCCGCAGCGGTGACCTTGCGCACCGGCAACCGCAGTTCTTCCACTTGATGCCGGAACACGGCGTCCGTACGCACGTCGGCCGCAGCAGCCGGGTAGACTTCTTCCACGGCGTGCGCAATGCGAAGCGCGATCTGACGGGTTTCGGTAATGCCCAAACGCTCACGCATCCGGGCTTCGGCAGCTTTGCGCAGTTGCGGGTGCGGCGACTGGTCACCCGCGGCGGAGATCATCGGGAAGACGTACACCTCCTGACCGTAGCGTGAGCGCAGTTCCTTTCTCGCATCGTCCCAAAAGTCCGCTGAGACGTAGGACTCGCCCTCCACCACCTGCGCCGGGCAGGCCACGTTCACACCGATCCCGGTCAGTTTGCGTTCCGGTGTCCAGAAGAACATGAGCTCCACGGCGTGATCTTCGTAGCCTTCGAAGCCCATGAATTCCGGACGATCAAGCTTGGCGTACATCACGGCGCGTCCGTCGCCGAACACCGACCGCCGGTTGTAGCCGATCACGGCGTGCGCCAGCGCCGAACTGAACCTCGCGGGCCGCCTGCCCTGCCACGCCTTGACCACCGCGCCGCTCAATTTGTCCGTCAGAAAGTCGATGTACTCACTCGGCGTCACGACGCCCGCGGGAATCTGATAATTGCCTTCGCGCATCTCCGGCGCCGTGTGCGTGTGAGTGGCGTTGAGGATCAACTTGCGCGAGTCAAACTCCGGGAGCGCGGACTTGAGCCGTGCGCGCAAAGTATCCATCAAGCGCTTGTCGATGGCGACAACGTCGAGAGCCACCATGACGGCCTGCTCGCCGCCGCTCTCGATCGCCAGCGCCGTCGCGGTGACCGGATCATGCACCGACTTGGAAACGCGCGTGTGCATCTGCCCGGCCAAAGCCACCGGCCGGTCCGGAGTGATGTCAACCGAAGCCCACCCAACCCGAAGCTCTGCGCCGCAAAGCGGCGCCAAAATCAAAATGCCAATCCCAACCGCAGCAAATAGTCTCTTCATACAAAACCCGGTGACAGACGGGACGTTTTCCTGAGCTTCACAACAGCTCGCGCCTTTTGCTCAGCGTACATCTCTCGACTTACCCGAGGCACACACCGTCGGCACGTCCCATCTTGACTGAATCACCTAAACTCCATGCGCTCGCTCCGCCCCATCGCATCCACCGACGACGCGCACCAGAAAGTCCATAATAATGTCGACCGCTACTTTGGGCTGGCATTGGAGAAGGAGGTGCGGTGATTGAATCTCCCGAACTTCCAGATTGTTGTAGCGCGCTTGAAGCCACGCAAGATCCCGTTGGTGCACCAATCTGTCTTCAGTAGCTCGGAGGTAGAGGATTGGAATCGCGAGGCTCGGTGGAACGAAGCTATCCGTGAACTCACCCAGAGCGCTGAAACGGCTTGCCAGAGCTGTCCCCGAAAGGACGGTGAGTGCCTTCCTGAACTGACCAATCAGCCTCTCGCGGTCTCCGACAAGGTATCGCCGAATCAACCACCGAGGTATCCGACAACGTAAGGCCGCCGGAGCTACGAGGCCCATCAGAATGCAGGCCACATTCGATATCGGCGACCGACCGAATGAGGAACAAAGAACCAGCGCTACTGGTTTGGCGCAGTGACCGCCGATTACTCTAAGTACCAGGGGGCCTGAGAATGACTCAGCTACGATAACGTATTCGCCTTGTGATGGAAGGGAAGACTCAACGCGGTGAACTAGTTCAGCCGCAGTCGATGGGCTGTGCTCTGGATAGCGCACGGCACGTGCATCAATTCCCTCGGGAAGTTCCTTTAGCACGTTATCGAATAGCATGCCGGTCCCATCCAACCCCGGAAGGAAGATCCACCGCGGAGGGACACGGCGCACTGACAAAGCGCTATCCGAGCCTCGTGGACGCTCATGCACACCGCTCATGGTACATCGTCCGACCTGCTTGCAGCACGTCTCGAATATCCACGCAGTCCGATCGCACCGCCCCGGTGGAGAAGTTCTGCCTGAAAACCCGGTGACAAACCCGGTGACAGACGGGACGTTTTCCGCAGGTCCCGACGGCTCACGCTCACTGCACATCGTACATCGTGCGGCTCACCGGTGCAGCGTGCCTATGGGAAACGTCCCGTATGTCACCGGGTTTACGCTATCCTACTCCTTCTGGTGTTGCTGGAAAGGAGAGACTCGCGAATGATGGAACATCGCTTCGGACGACGGTATTTCTTCTATGGAACGCTGCTGGCGGGTGCCATTCCACGCGGCGGGTTCGGGAGCGCGCCGTCGCTCAAAGCCGCCGGCTACAAGTCGCCCAACGAGAAGCTGAACCTAGCGTCGATCGGCGCTGGCGGCCAGCCGGCCTGGGACTTGCGCGTCGCCGCGGGTGATTCTGAAAACGTGGTTGCGCTGGCGGACGTCGATTGGGTGCGCGGCACCGAATCCTTCAAACGCTTCCCCAACGCCAAACGCTACAAGGACTACCGGCAGATGCTGGACAAACAGGGCAACGAAATCGACGCCCTGATCGTGGGTCCGCCGGATCACATGCACTCCAAGGCGGCTCTCGACTGCATGCAGTTGGGCAAGCACATCTACGTGGAGAAACCGCTCACGCGCACGGCTGGTGAAGCGCGGCTGCTCGCCAAGGCGGCGACCCGGTACAACGTCGCGACGCAGATGGGCAACCAGGGCTATTCGCACGACGCGACGCGCGTGGCGTGCGAGATCATCTGGTCCGGCGAGATCGGCGACGTGCGTGAAGTGCATGCCTGGAGCGGCCGTCCCAGTTGGCCGCAGAAAATGCCAAAGCTGCCCGCGCCCACGCCCGTGCCGGACACACTCGATTGGGATCTGTGGTTGGGCGGCGCCGCGGCGCGCCCCTTCAGCGCGGGCGACGACGACTACAAGGAATTCGTCGCCAAGCGCAGCGGCCGTCCCTATTCGTCCAAGGATTTCGGCTTCTATCTGCCGTTCAACTGGAGAGGCTTCTACGATTTCGGCAGCAGCCTCATCGGCGATTGGGGCATACACATTCTGGGCCCCACCAATTGGGCGCTGCAGCTTCATCCCAAGTATCTGATCAGCGTTGAATGCATCAAGAAGGACTCGCTGCCGCCGTTCACCTTCCCCGACGAACTCACCATACGCTACGACTTCGGTCCGCGGCCGGGCATGCCGCCGGTGACCGTCTACTGGTATCAGCATGCCGACGGCGACCCCTACTTGCCACCGAACATGACGGTGGAAGAAGCCTGCAAGATTCCAGACAAGGGCCCGCACGTGGGACCTCCGCGCAAACCGAGCGCGCCGTCAACGGAGAAGCCGGTTCGCAGCGGCTACAACGAGATCTTCGTGGGATCGAAGGGCTATCTCGGCACCAGCGGACGCGGTGAAGGCGTGGGCCTGCTGCCTGGCAAACGCTGGGCTGAATACAAGCTGCCGACTCCTTATCTGACCCGCAGTCCGGGCGCCAGCACCGGATCGAATCACGACGCGCATTGCCACGATTTCATCCGCGCCTGCAAAGGCGGCGCGCCGGCCTGTTCGAATTTCAGCCTCGCCGGTCCGTTTACCGAATGGCTGGTGCTCGGCTCGGCGGCCATCCACGCCGAAGGCAAGCTGATGTGGGACAACGCCAAGGGCCAGTTCAGCAATAACAAGGAAGTGAACAAGTGGGTGAACCCCACGTTCCGCAAAGGTTGGGAGGTCAAACTGTAAATGCAAATCGATCGTCGCGGTTTCCTATTGGGGTTCTCCGGAAGCGCCGCCGCGCTGTTCGCGCGGATCGCACCGAACTGGAAGGATCAGATTGGCCTTCAGCTTTACACCGTGCGTAAGCTGCTCACACCGGAAGGCTACGAACCGACGCTCGCCAAGCTGGCCGCCATGGGCTACAAGGAAGTGGAGCCGGCCGACCCGTACAACCACTTGCAGCCCTCTCAATACAAGCAGCTCCTCGATAAGTACAGCTTGAAGATGTTCAGTACGCACGCCGGCGCTACCGACGGACCCGGGCTCGAACAAGCGCTCGAAGGCCTGTCGTCGATGGGCATCAGGTACTCGAGCATCCGCCCGGCCACACCTAAGCCGAAAGAGGCCAAGACCATCGAGAGCGTGAAGCGGTCGGTGGACGAGATCAACAAGTACGGCGCGATCCTAAAGAAGTTCGGAATGAAGTATCAGATACACAATCACGCCGGAGAGTTCGATCCGCTCGACGACGGCAAGACCACGCAGTATGACATTCTGCTTCAGCACACTGATCCGTCGTCGGTGGCGATGCAGCTTGATATCGGTTGGGCGTACATGGGCGGTCAGGACGTGCTCGCGATGTTCAAAAAGAACCCGGGCCGCTACGAACTCTGGCACGTGAAGGACGCCAAGTACAAGCACGCCGACCCGAAACTGAAGCCCACCGATCGCGCGCGCGCCAGCCAGATTGTGACCATGGGCGAAGGCGACATCGATTACAAGAAGGTCTTCGCGAAAGCGAAGCTGGCCGGCATGAAGCACTTCGTCATCGAGCAGGACACCGCGGGTCAAGGCGGCAGAGACGCATTGGAAGACTGCCGCATCGCCTGCCAGAACCTGCGCAAAATCCTGGCATAGTCCGAGTTTCGGGGACAGGCTACGCTGGTACGAAACTTCCGTCGAGTCTCGTGCCAGCGTAGTCCTTCTAAGGACGGAGGGCTTCGATTTTAGATTGCACGGTGCCGCCCACCGCGCGTTCCCAGGAGCCGTACATCGGATTAGGAAGCACGAACCAACGAGTTCCCCAATAATCGTGGTGTGCTTGCACCGCGTGATCGCGCCCTTCGTTCGGCACGGAGACGAAGTCGTTGAGGTCGTCGCCGAACATCGCCAGAATGCGATGCGTTTGCGCGGCGCGCGCGCGACGCGGCGATTTGTCCGACGGCTGGCTGTCGCCGGCGCGGCACATGACGCGATCGTTCTCAACGGGGAAGCCGAGCAAACGAAGCTGCGCGACCGTGTGATCCGCTTTGTCCGACGGATCGCAGACCCGGTTGGTGATGTAGAAGACGGCGACGCCCTGCTTGCGCACCGCGTTCAAGAAATCCACCGCTCCGGGAAGCGCGCGAGCCTGCCGTTTGCTCACCCATTCGCGCCAGAGTTCTTCGGTGTAGTGAATACTGTCCCGAACCAGCCTCGCCATGAACGCGCTGTTGTCGAGAACCGTCTCGTCCAGATCGAGTATGATCGCCGGAGGCAGCGCACGGAATCCCTTGGTTTGTTCGTCGCACGCGGTCCATTTGCGGTCCTTCAGAGCCTTGGTGATCGCGACGCGAGCCGTCTGGAACGTCTGCAGTGAAATCGCGGTGTGTTCGGCCGCGCGTTGCGTCCACACAAGCGCGTTGAGGTTTTCGTAAGTGCGGGAGTCCGCGGCCGGAAGCAGCGCCGCCGCCAACAAGAGCGAGAGAACGGTCTTCATGAGTTTCGATGCTCCTCTCCCGGATTACTTCGGAGGGACCACTTCGCCTTTGCGGCGCAGGGTGGGGGCTTTGCGCTTGGTTTCGGCTTCCTTCTTTTCCGACGCGCGTTTTTCCTTCACTTCCTCGGGACGCATGGCGGCTTCGCGCTCGGCGCGGTCGCGGCTCTCCTTGGCGGCGACATCGGCGCGACGTTGCCCCAGATCCTCCAGCGACGTCTCCAGGCTGTCGCGCGTGGTGTCGAGCGCGGTCTTCAGCGCAAACTCGTAACGCGAGCGATCCTTGGTTGGCTTCTGATCGAATTCCTCGAGCATGGCGACCATCTTCTTCTCGGCCGCGGCCACGGCTTGCGCGCCCAATTGGATATCAACGCCGCGCTTCAAGGCGTCGCCGGAAACCGTGTCGATGGCTTCGATGATCTTGGTGTAATCTTCCAACGTCTCGTGAATTCGCACGGAACGTCCCGCTTTTTCGTTGGCAAACAGATGCTTCAGCATCGCCAGACGGTCTTCGGCGAATTTCACATAAAGCTTCAGGCGGTCGTTGGGCTCCTGCGCCTCACGCACCATGTCGACTTCCTCGGCGGTAAGGAAATCGCGCTGCGCGGCGAGCGGCAGCGCGGCGGCGAACAAAACGGCGGCGGCGAGCACTCTCATGGTAGCTACCTCCACTTGGTACGACCGAGGATGGCGTCGAGCAGATCGTCGTGTGCGCGCTGCACGTGATCCCGCAGTTTCTCCACGGGAATCCGTTCGTCGCCGCTCACCTTTTGCCCGAAGCTGTCGAGTTTGCGCACCAATTCCCGCGTACGAATTTCGGCGCGCTTGAAATACTTGCCTCCGCGCCGGGGGTTCTTGCCGGATTGCTTCAGACTTTCGATGGCCAGATCCACCGATGCACCAGCTTGTTCGAGCGCCGCAAGCACCTGCTGCCACGTGCCCGCATCGTACGCCTTGTTGGCGGCGTTCAATTCAGCGTCCGCGTTGTCTAGTGCCAACTGCGATCGTTTCTCAAGATTGGGCTCGGCTTTCGCCGGGCCGAGATCGGCGGACAGCCGGCACACGAATAGGGTGATCGACAGGAGAAACAGAATTCGTGGCATCAGCGTCTGCTCAGCTCCTTCTTGATAACCTTGATGCGCTGGCGCGCCTTGAATTCCTCTTCCGGATGCTGATTCTGGCTCATCGAGAGGAATTTCTCGTAATACTCCAGAGCTTGCTTGTACTGCCTGGCTTTATCGTAGATCATGGCGCGGAAGTAGTGGTGCGCTACGGTCTCGCCACCCAGTGCCGCCACTTTGTCCAATGCCGCGAGGGCTTGCGGATAGTTCGAAGTAAGAATGAGCACGGCAGCGAATTCGCTCCAGGCAGGCTTGGAGTCGGGCTTGAGCTGCGTGGCACGGTAGAACTGTTGCGCGGCATCCATGTAACGATGCGCGTCGCGTAACGCGCGTCCGTACGTCATGCGCAGTTCGGCATTCGATGGTTCGGCCTCGACAGCTTGCGCCAACAACGGCAGTGCTTTTTCGATCTGCTTCAGGCGCAGATACGCCATGGCCAGCGCCAACTTGTTGGCCGGCGTCGGCGACTTCGCGACCGCGGCTTCCAGGTTCGCGGCTGCTTCGTCGGATTTGCCCGCTTCAAGCTGCAACTCGCCCATGCGCTCGCGGACAGCCGGATTGTCCGGGAATTGACGGTAGATGGCGATGGCGTCGTCGCTGCGCTTAGCCGCTTCAAACAGCGATGCGAGTTCGAGCAGCACATCGCGATAGGATGCGTCCAGTTCCGCGGCGCGGCGGTAGTGCGGCTCGGCTTCCGGCAGGCGATTCTGCTTGGCCAGCGCGCGGCCCAGCCCGACCTCGGCGGCGGCGGATTTCGGATCGGCGGTGAGCGCCGCGACGTAGCGCGCTTCGGCGTCGTTGAAGCGGCCTTCGGCGGCGAGTGCTTCCGCCAGATAGAAATTGGGACGGAATTCCTTCGGCTTTTTGGCGGCGGCTGGTTCAAGATAGCTGAGCGCTTCGCGCGGCTGCTTATCACGAAGCAACAGCACGCCTAGGTTCAACTGCGCCTCATACAGATCCGGCTTCAGCACCAGAACGCGTTTGTAGCGAGGCACCGCTTCGGCGTCCTTGCCCGCCAGGCTATAAGCCAGCGCCAAGTGAAACAGTGCGGCGTAGTCGTTGGGATCCGCCTCGGCGGCCTTGCTGAACGACTGTACGGCCTGTTCGTAATTGCGCGCTTCGAGCGCTTTCATTCCTTCGGCGCTGGGATCAGGAGCTTGCGCGAGGGCGAGAGAGAGGACGGCGGCGGCCCACACCATGCTTTCATTTTAGAGGGTTCCGGCCCGGCGGCGGAGCCGGGGCCACTCCTATGGACATCGCAAAGGAATTGTGATATCTTCTTTGCAATGGCCAAAGGAAGAGATCCAGACACCAAGCGTTCCGAAGTGCTGCAGGGCACGCTGGACTTGATGATCCTGAAGGCGCTCGACGCTTTGGGTCCGCTGCACGGTTTCGGCATCGCCCGCCGCATTGAGCAGTTGAGCGAGGACGTGCTCAAGCTCAACGAGGGCACGGTCTACACGTCGCTGTTGCGTCTGCAACAGCAAGGGTGGATCCGGAGTGATTGGGGCGTTTCCGAGAACAACCGCAAAGCCAGGTTCTACTCCATCACCAAGAGTGGCTTGAAGCAGTTGGCGCGCGAAACCGAAAACTGGGAGCGCATCTCAGGCGTCATCGGGCGCGTGTTGAAACTGGAAGGACAGAGCTAGCAATGCTCTCCAGGCTGCGAGGGTTGTTTGGAACAAAAGCGGCGGATGACGAGATCGATGAGGAAATTCGCGCGCACCTGAACCTGCTGACCGATCGTTACATACGGCAAGGCATGACGCCGGATGACGCCACGGCGGAAGCGCGGCGCCAGTTCGGTAACACGTTGCGGCTTCACGAAGCGCATCGTCAGATGCGGACGGTCCCGGTGGTCGATACCGCTTGGCGCGAGATACGGTACACCGTGCGCCGGCTCGCCGCCAATCCAGGATTCACTCTGGTCGCCGTACTGTCGCTCGCCTTGGGCATCGGCGCGAACACGGCGGTGTTCACGCTGCTCGATCAACTGGTACTGCGGGCGCTGCCGGTGAAAGACCCCGAACGGCTGGTGATGATCTGGCCCGGGCCGCCGCATGTCGGCAACATCTCCGGCGAGCGCACGGTCTCCTACCCTCTTTATCAGGACTTCCAACGCGAAAGCAAGACGCTCGATGCGGTATTTTGTAGCCAGACCACAGCGGTTGTCATCGGCGTCAACGGCTCCACCGAACGCATCAAGGCGGAGTTTGTTTCCGGCAACTACTTCCAGGCGCTCGGCGTGGGCGCGGCGGTGGGGCGCGTTTTCTCACCGGAACTTGACGATCGGGTCTACGGTGGGCATCCCGTCGTGGTTTTGAGCCACCAGTACTGGAGACAACGTTTCCGGAGCGATCCGGGAGTCGTCGGCCGGAAAATCCTGGTAAACACATATCCGATGGAAATCGTCGGCGTGTCGGCACCGGGATTCCCCGGACTCGATCCATCGCGTTCGCCGCACATCCGCGTGCCGGTGTTGTCACAGCCGTTGCTCGTGCGCGAGGAGAACATTCTGACGGATCGCCGTAGCCAATGGCTTCGACTGTTCGGACGCTTGAAGTCCGGCTACACGCCCGAATCGGCGCGCGCGGAGTTGCTGCCGCTGTTGCACCGGATTCTCCGCCAGGAGGCCGATGTGCCCCCCATTAGCGGTATCCCGGCAGACATTCGCGCGCGTTTTCTTAAAAGGACGCTCCAGGTGGAGGCGGCGGCCACCGGCTATTCCGAGTTGCGCCAGCACTACGCCACAGCTTTGGTCGTGCTGATGGGTATGGCGGGGCTGATACTGCTGGTGGCCTGTTCGAACGTGGCGAACCTGCAATTGGCGCGCGTGGCGGCTCGACAGCGCGAAACGGCGGTGCGTCTGGCGATCGGGGCGACGCGTGGCCGACTGGTCGCCAACATGCTATTCGAAAGCGTGTTACTCTCAGCCGCCGGGGCGGCGCTCGGCGTGCTGCTCTCCGCGGTCGCCACGCGCGGTCTGGTGAGCATGTTGCCATCCAATGGCACGCTGTTGTTGCTGCGCACCGAACCCGATCTGCGTATTCTGCTGATCGGAACCGGTGCGGCACTCGTGACAGGCGTTCTTTTCGGAGTCCTTCCGGCGCTCCAAAGCACGCGCACCGATCCCTGGACCCGGCTCAAGGATTCGGCAGCCTCGACAACGGGTTCGGCCAATTCGGTGCGTTTACGCAAGGCGTTGGTGACCGCGCAGGTGGCGCTCTCGTGCCTTCTGCTGGTGGGCGCGGCGCTGTTCGCCGGAACCCTCAATAACCTGAGGAACGCGCGCACCGGATTCGGCGAGTTGAGCAATCTGATCACGTTCCAGGTGGACCCGTCCATGAGCGGCTATACGGCACCGCGTCTGCATCGCTTCTACACGGAAGCGCTCGATCGGATTCGCTCGATGCCGGGCGTCAAAGCCGCGTCCTACGGGATGGCGCCGCTGCTGAACGGAGACACATGGAGCATGACGATCTCTTTCGAACAATCGGATGCGAAAGGATACAGTAACACGCAATGCCACCACAACCTGGTGTCCCCAGGCTACTTTTCGTCGATGGGCGTTCCGATTCTCGCGGGCCGCGACTTCACCGAGCGCGACCGGCTGGACTTCGCGCGTGAACCAAAGCGGACCGATCCCTCGGTCGCCATCATCAACCGCGGGTTCGCCGAGCGTGTCTTCAACGGCCGGAGTCCGATAGACCGCCATATCGGCTTGGGGTTCGACTCTGGAACGAAACTCGATATCAAGATCGTGGGAGTCGTCGAAGACACCCTGTACGAAGGACCACGTAAGGGTCTCAGACCGCAGGTATTCTTCCCCTTGTTGCAGAACGGCGGCCTGGATCAGGCTTCGTTCTACGTCCGGACCACAAACAATCCGGAGGCGATGTTTCCGGTTCTGCGCCGCGTGATGGCCGATATCGACAGTTCCGTCCCCGTACACGAGATGAGGACACTCGAACGGCAACTCGACGAAACGCTGAACACGGAGCGGCTGATTGCCTCGCTGACGCTGGTCTTCGCGGGATTGGCGAGCGTGCTGGCGGCGCTAGGCTTCTACGGCGTGATGGCATACAACGTCGTGCGCCGCACACGCGAGATCGGGTTGCGCATGGCTCTGGGAGCACCGCGCGGCGGAGTCGTCTGGATGGTTCTGCGCGAGGCGCTGTGGCTGCTCGGATTGGGATTGCTCGTAGGCATCCCGTGCGCGTATGTGATGGCCCGTTATACGTCGTCGCTGCTGTTCGGAGTGCCCCCGACGGCGCCGTGGGTCTATGCCGGTGCGATAGCCTTTCTTGGATTCGTAGCCGTGGCGTCGAGTTTCCTCCCGGCGCGCCGCGCCAGCGGGATCGATCCACTCACGGCGCTGCGACACGAGTAAACCACGCCGCCACCGAACCTTCGCGATTCAGCGGCGGCGTGATAGCTTTTGTGCGCCCTAGAGCGCCCTCATGAAGGCGACCAGGTCAGCCTTCTCTTGCGCCGTCAAACCCAACTCCGAAATCAAGTTGAAGAACTCGACCGTATCTTCGAGCGTGAGCAAGCGCCCGTCGTGCATGTACGGCGGCGAGTCCTTGATGCCGCGCAGTGGGAACGTCTTGATGGGACCGTCGGCCGACGCCATCATGCCGTTGATCATCCTCGGCTTGTAAAACCGCTCCGTCCGCAGATTGTGCATGAGGTTATCGGTGTAGTACGGCGCCGGATGGCAAGACCCGCACTTCGCTTTTCCGAAGAACACTTCCTGCCCGCGCATCTCGGACGCAGACGCAAGCTTGGGGTTCAACTGGCCGTCGATACCCAGTTTCGGGGCGGGCGGAAAGTCCAGCAACGCCTCAAACTCGGCCATGGCGTGGACTTGGCTCCCGCGGTCCAGAATATTGATGCCTTTCTTTGCCGCGATAACCGGATCGCCGTCGAAGTACGCCGCGCGTTGCTCAAACTCGGTGAAGTCCTCGACGCTCTTCAGCGCGCGCTGCGAACCGAACAACCGCTGAATATTGACGCCGCGCAGTGACGGCGTCTCAATCCGGTGCCGGAATTCCTGCGGACGAATGTCACCCACCAGGTGCGTGGCGCCGTTCGTGTGCCCGTTCACGTGGCAGTCGAAGCAGGTGACACCGCGGTGCGGACGCGCGCTGCGGCGGTCGTCGGTTTGATTGAACTGCTGCTGCGGAAATGGGGTCACCAGCAACCGCAATCCTTCGATCTGTTTCGGATTCAGCGTGCCATCGAACAACTCGTAGTAGTTGTCAATGGTGACCAGCTTGCCGCGGGAAACGTCGCCCAGGTCCGGCCGGGTTGTCAGATAGATCGGAGGCGGAAACGGCGGCATGAAGTGGTCGGGCAGATCGAAGTCCAGGTCGAACCGGCTGAGATCGCGCCCTTCCTGCTTCATGATTTCATCAATGTGGTACTTGGGAAACAGCATGCCGCCTTCGGGGTGATTCGGATGCGGCAGCGGCAGGAACCCCAGCGGAAACACATCGCGGTCGCGGATCTCCTCCGGTCTCATGCGCGCGAGTTGTTCCCAGCTCACGCCGCCATGCAACTTCACACGCACGCCGGCTTGAACCGCTTTTCCGCCGGACATGGTGGCTCCGCTCACCGGCCGATTGTCGAGATCGTAACGCTCGTCGAGCAGCGCTTTCTGGCGTTGCATGATGGCGGGCTTGGCAGCGCTCATGCGGGACATGATGCTGGCGAAGTCCTCCTGAATATTCACGGGTGAGTAGCTGGTGATCTTCTTGCCGCCCTCTTGCGCGAGAAGCGCCACAAGAGTCGCGGTGAGACCCACGACAAGGGTCACAGCTTTGGCAAGCGTCAGTCGAAGCTTCATGACTCTCTCCTTTCCTCTTAGGATTTCGGGTTCGGTCTCGACGCAAGACGCGGCACATTGCGCTTGCGCCGTTTCAATGAGGAAGCGGCACAGTTCGAGCACAGACCTCGAAACTGAATTGAGTAGTCGTTGATGTGAAAACCCGAGCTCATACTCGGAAAAGGCAGGTTATCCAGGGATGGTTCTTGCCAGTCCAGGATTCTTTCGCAATTGAGACAGACCAGATGGTGATGGCGGTGCGTCTCCATCTCATAGCGCGCCACCGCGCCAGGATGACAGACTTTGCGGGCCACTGTAACTCGCACAAAGGTTTCCAGCACGCGATAAACCGTGGTCTTCGAAATCTCCGGCATTCGCCGGCGGACATCGTCAAAGACCTGGTCGGCGGTCGGGTGATCCTTTCGGGCAGACAAAACCTCCAGAACTACCCTCCGTTGCACGGTGAGAGGTAGAGCATGTTCGCGGCAAATCTCTACGAGTTGCTCCAGTTTGGAACGGGCTTGATTAGCCCGCGTTATGGATGCAAATCTACTGCATCTGGTATTTTGTGTCAAGAAGAAACGACGCCCTGTGTGTAGGGTTAGCGTCCGGCGAGTGCGTGCTGTAAGTACTGGCCCGTATAGGATGCTTCCACTTCGGCCACATGCTCGGGCGTGCCTTCGGCTACGATGTAGCCTCCGCGATCGCCACCTTCCGGACCCAGATCGATGATCCAGTCCGCCGCCCGGATCACTTCCAGGTTGTGTTCGATGATGAGCACGCTGCCGCCGTTCTGGATCAGGCGTTGGAAGGCGTCGAGCAGTTTGGCGATGTCGTCGAAGTGCAGTCCGGTGGTGGGCTCATCGAACACGAACAACGTTCCCGCGCACGATGCTTGCGACAGGTGTGCGGCCAACTTCACGCGCTGTGCTTCGCCGCCCGATAGCGTGGTCGCCGATTGGCCCAATCGTAAATAGCCCAACCCCACGTCCGACAGCATGCGCAGCTTCGCGGCCAGACGCGGAACATGCGAGAAGAACGTGAGCGCCTCTTTCACCGTGAGTTGCAGCACTTCGTGGATATTGAGGCCGCGATAGCGCACATCGAGAATGGAACTCTTGAAACGCGTGCCTTTACAGTCTTCGCACACCAGCTCAACGTCGGCCAGGAACTGCATCTCGACGGTCACGGTGCCATCGCCCTGACAAGTTTCGCAGCGGCCGCCGGGAACGTTGAACGAAAAGTGGCCGGGTTTGTAACCGCGGCGGTCGGATTCGGTGGTGGAGGCGAATAGGTCGCGGATGATGTCGAACGCCTTGATGTAAGTGACAGGATTCGAGCGCGGCGTGCGCCCGATGGGCGATTGGTCCACCAGCAGCACGCTGGTAAGCAGATTGGCGCCTTCCACGTTGCGCCATTGCCCGCGGCGTCCGGCTTCGGGCGCTTCTTCTTCCGCCACCAACGCGCCGTGGCGCGCCTGCTTCGATAGCGCGGCGTAAATCACATCGTGCACCAGGCTGGACTTGCCGGAACCCGACACACCCGTTACCGCCACCATCATGCCCAGCGGCACGGCGACATCAATATTCTTCAGGTTGTGTGCGCGCGCGCCGATGAAACGCACGATGCGTTTGCGATTCACCGGCCGGCGCTCGGTGCGAACGGCGGTCTGCAATTCCCCGCGCAGGTAGCGCCCGGTGAGCGAACTATTAGCCGCGGCGATCAATTGCGCGTACGACCCTTCGAAGACCACGCGCCCCCCGTTTTCACCCGCGCCGGGACCCAAGTCGACGATGTGGTCAGCCGCACGCATCACGTCGGCGTCGTGTTCGACCACCAAAATAGTGTTGCCAAGATCGCGCAACTCTTCGAGGATGCGAATCAGGCGGCCCGTGTCGCGGCTATGCAGTCCGATGCTCGGTTCGTCGAGTACATAGCAGGCACCCACGAGCCGCGATCCAAGAGAGGTGGCCAGTTGGATACGTTGCGCCTCACCACCGGAAAGTGTCGCCGACAGACGGTCGAGCGTCAGATACTCCAGCCCGACATCGTTCAGAAACCGCAGACGTTGGCGGATTTCGACCAACACTCGCGCGGCCACGGCGGTGGCTTCGGCATCCAGATCGAGCGCGCCGAAGAAGTGATGCGCGGCGGCGATGTTCATACGCGAGACTTCAGCGAGCGTCTTGCCGCCGACGCGCACGTAGAGCGCTTCCTTACGCAGGCGCGCGCCGTGGCAGTCCGGGCATTCCGTGTAGCCGCGATAGCGGCTCAGGAACACACGCACATGAACCTTGTACTTCTTGGTCTCCACCTCGCGGAAGAATCCGTGGACGCCTTCGAAGCGGCCATCGCCTTCCAGCACGAAATGGCGCTCATCGTCGGTGAGGTCCATCCAAGGCACATCGAAGCGCACTCTACCGCGCCCCAGACGTTTCAGTTCACCCTGGTTCCAACGGTATTGCGGCTTGGTCCAGGGATCGATGGCGCCTTCAGTGAGCGTGAGCGAAGGATCGGGAACAATCAGGTTCAGATCGTAGCCGATGGTGT
>CAZDIZ010000067.1:26670-31066 GCA_964505625.1 uncultured Solibacteraceae bacterium
GTGAGCGTGAGCGAAGGATCGGGAACAATCAGGTTCAGATCGTAGCCGATGGTGTTGCCGAATCCCTGACAGGTGGGGCAAGCACCGAACGGATTGTTGAAGCTGAACATCTGAGGCTCGGGCGCTTCAAACGAAATGTCGCAGCGCTTACAGGCGAACTTCTCACTGAAGCGCAAGCGCACCGGTTCGCCGCTTCCCGGCTGCTCAAAGATCACTTCACCGGTTTCGCGATAGCAGATTTCGACTGTGTCCACCAAGCGTTGGTGCAATCCGGCTGACAACACAATGCGGTCCACCAATGCGAACAGCGGCTGCGCAAAATCGATTTCGAGCAGCGATTCAGGCGTCGAAAACTCAAACATGCGCCCGTTCTGAAACAGGCGGTTGAAGCCTCTCTTGCGAAGGTCGAATAGATGGTCGCGCAACGCGGTGGTTTCTCCTCCGCCGCTGAAGCGCATCGGGAACAGCGCGTACCATCGAGAGCCTTCCGGCTGCGCAAGCATGCGCGCCGCCACGTGATCCACCGTGTCGCGCTCCACCATCTGGCCGCAGGAAGGACAATACGTGCGGCCGGCACGCGCGTAAAGCAGGCGCAAGAAATCGTACAACTCGGTGGCGGTGGCCACGGTCGAGCGCGGATTGCGGGTCGTGTTCTTCTGCTTGATCGCCACCGGCGGCGCCAGCCCATCGAGTTCGTCGACGTCAGGCTTCTCCATGCGCTCCAGAAACTGACGCGCGTAAGTCGACAGCGATTCGACGTAGCGCCGTTGCCCTTCGGCATAGATGGTGTCGAACACCAGCGACGACTTGCCGGAGCCGGAAACGCCCGTGACCACCGTCACGCGATCGTGAGGCAGAGCAAGCGTGATGTCCTGGAGGTTGTGAACCCGCGCGCCGCGGATGACAATGGCGTCTTCCAAAACTGGTAACCTACTGTGGAGTCCGGCGTATGGTGGTTATCATTTCAGTATAACAATCGCGGCATGAAGAGCCTTTCCGAATTCCGGCGAAGTCTCCTCAACTGGTACGGGAAATCGGCGCGCAGCCTGCCATGGCGGCGCACACGCGATCCGTACCGAATCTGGGTGAGTGAGATCATGTTGCAGCAGACGCGGGTGGCCGCGGTGCTGCCGTACTACAAACAGTTTCTGGGGCGCTTTCCGGATGTGAAGTCGCTGGCCGAAGCGCCGGAGGCCGACGTGCTGGCCGCGTGGAGCGGCCTGGGTTACTACACGCGCGCGCGCAACCTGCGCAAGGCGGCGCAGCAGATCGTCGAGCAAGGCGGATTCCCGCGCAACCACGACGCGATTCGCGCGCTGGCCGGCGTGGGCGACTACACGGCGGCGGCCATCGCCAGCATCGCCTTCGGACTCGCGTACGCGGTGGTCGACGGGAACGTGCTGCGCGTGCTGAGCCGTGTGGTGAACGATCCGGGCGACATCAGTTCCGTGTCCACCAGGAAACGTCTGCGCGAAGTGGCCGAAATCTTTCTGGACCGTAAGCGCCCGGGCGACTTCAATCAGGCGGTGATGGAGCTTGGCGCGACGGTGTGTCTGCCGGCGACGCCGGACTGCGCCAAGTGCCCGCTGAAACGCCACTGCGAGGCGAACCGTCTCGGCCTGCAGCAGGAGTTACCCGTGAAGGCGGCACGCGCGGCCGTGCGCGAGGTACCGCTCACGTTGCTCGTGATCGAGCGCGAAGGCAAGATTCTCTTCTACCTGCGCGAAGCACCGCCCATGCGTGGCTTCTGGGAACTGCCCGAAGCGCTTCAGTTGCCGCCGGCCGAACGCGAAGGCAATTCGCGCCGGTTCCGGCACAGCATCATGAACCACAACTACGTGGTGACGGCGCAGCGCGCCACGCTCTCGCGCGCGCCCAAGGGATTTCGCTGGCTGAGCGCGCGCGAGCGCGAGACGCTGCCGCTCAGCACTATGAGCACAAAAGCTCTTAAACTACTTCTATGAGTCCAATCTGGTCCCGCCGCGAATTCCTCTGTTCGTTCGCCGCCGCGGCGGTGAAGGGTACGCGCATACGCCGCGTCACCCGCGGTCCGAAATATCACTGGTTCGGCTACTACGACAAGCTCCAGTTCGATCCCACCGGACGCTATGTGCTCGGTATGGAGGTCGATTTCGAGCACCGCTCGCCGCGCCCGGACGATGTGATTCGCGTCGGCATGGTGGATCTGGCTGATAACGACCGCTGGACGGAACTCGGCTCGAGCCGCGCCTGGAACTGGCAGCAAGGCTGCATGCTGCAGTGGCTTCCCAAGTCGAGCAGCGAAGTGATCTGGAACGACCGTGAAAGCGGCCAATTCGTCTCGCACGTACTCAACGTGAAGACCGGCAAGCGCCGCACCATTCCGGCGCCGGTGTATACGCTGAGTCCGGACGGCAGTTGGGCTGTCGCTCCGGATTTCCGGCGTTTGAACGATTGCCGGCCCGGCTACGGCTATGCTGGTTTGCCCGATCCGAACGCAAGCGTGCTCGCACCAGAAGACGCCGGCATCTGGCGCATTGACCTCCGCACCGGCAAGCAGAAACTGCTGCTGAGTTTCGCCGGCGCGTTGAAAGTGCCCAACCCGCAAGGCGATTGGACCGGCGCAAAGCATTGGTTCAACCATCTGCTGATTGCGCCGGACGGCAATCGCTTCATCTTCCTGCATCGCTGGCGCGGCAAGAAAGAAGGCAAGAGTTTCGCGACGCGCATGTTCACGGCCGACCGCGACGGACGCAATCTCTACGTCGTCGATCCGTACGGGCAGACGTCGCATTTCGTCTGGCGCGACGGAAACCACATTCTGGCCTGGGCCTGGCACCCGTCGCGCGAAGAGAAGTTCTATCTATATGAAGACCGCAGCGAGCGTGTTGAGGTGATCGGCGCCGATGTGATGACGCGCAACGGTCACTGCACCTATCTCACCGGCAACCGCTGGATTCTCAACGACGCCTATCCGGACCAGGAACGCAACCAGCCGCTGTATCTCTACGAAGTGGCTACGGGCCGCGTGATTGAACTGGGACGCTTCCCGTCGCCGGCCGTCTACCGAGGCGAATGGCGCTGCGATTTGCATCCACGGTCGAATGCGGACGGAACCAAGATCTGCATCGACTCGCCGCACGAAGGCGGCCGCCAGATGTACCTGGTCGATGTGCCAGTGAAAGCCTAAACCGGCTTCACCGCACGCACGAACGCGCTCATGAACTTGCCGTCGATCTGCGGAGCGATCAAGTCCACGTCGATGCCGTTGGCGCCCAGAAAGCGCCGCGCGTCTTCAACGTTGTAGACGCGCGTGGGCTCGATCTCGATCTGCTCGAAACCGGCGGCAGCGAGTTTGTCCCGGTACTCGGTGTCCTGCAATGCTCCGGCGACGCACCCGATCCAGAGTTCGACGTTCTTGCGGATTTCCGCGGGCACCTCGCCGCGCACCACCACGTCGGAGACGGCGAAGCGTCCGCCGGGCTTCAGCACGCGAAACGCCTCGCGCAGAACGCGGTCTTTGTCGGCGGAGAGATTGATGACGCAGTTGGAGATGATGACGTCCACGGAATTGTCGGGCAGAGGAATGCTCTCGATTTCGCCTTTGAGAAACTCGACGTTTTCCACGCCCGCCTTGCGCTGGTTCTCTCGCGCTAAAGCGAGCATCTCGTCAGTCATATCGAGACCGTAAGCCTTGCCCTTGGGACCCACGCGACGCGCCGAAAGCAGCACGTCGATGCCTCCGCCGGAGCCGAGGTCGAGCACGGTCTCGCCGGGATTCAGCTTGGCGAGTGCCGTGGGGTTGCCGCAGCCGAGCGAAGCACGCAGAGCCTGCTCTGGCACTTCCCCGCTCTGCGCGTCCGAATAAAGGCCCAATGTGATGGGATCCGCGCAAGGATCGGCGGCCGACCCGCCGCCGCAACACGGACTCCCGCCGGTGTGGACGCGCAACGCGGCCGCGCCGTACTTTTCCTTCACTACGTCCTTAATGTTCGACTCACTCATGATTTACATCCTTTCTTATTGAGTTGGACAATGGTCTGCGGCTCCACGGCCCGGTTGCGCGTGCAGCACTCGGCGTAAAGGAAGCCGAGCAGCTCACGCAGAGCATCCGTATTCGCCCGGTAGCGCAGAAAGGTGCTTTCGCGCTTCACCGTTACCAGGCCGACGTTGCGGAGCTTATCCAGGTGATGCGAAAGCGACGACCCCGGCATCTTCAGCTCCTCGCCGATTTCGCCCACCACCATCCCGCCGGGATGGGCGGCCAACAGCAGCCGCACGATGCGGAGCCGGGGCTCGGCGCCCATGGCCGCCAGCATGGCGGCGAAGCTGCTCACATCGACTGATTTCATATTTCCATAATAATAGAAATATGGAAAAAGTCAAGCGGGCACAAAAAAGCCGGAGCGGGATTCGT
>CAZDIZ010000068.1:0-17481 GCA_964505625.1 uncultured Solibacteraceae bacterium
CGACAGATAGCCGTTGTTGCCGATGTCGACCACGTAGGGACGAATCTCGTTGAGTGGAACCGCCTCGGCGGCGCGATGCAGTCCCGAAGTGGTGTCGGCCGCTCCGCCTTGAATCCAGAGGTCGGCTTCCACCGGGACGCCAAGCTGCGCGGCCCAGACGTCGGTCGAGTGCAGCAGATAGTCTTCGTAAGGCAGCAAGGCGAAGCCGCCTTCGCCCCAGTCTTCGCCCCAGGAATTCTGAATGATGAACCCCTCGCGAGTGTAGCCGACGATGGCGACGGCGTGGCCGCTCGATGCGCGGCCCTTGCGCTGAATGACGGGCAGTGAGAGATTCTTGCGTCCTTCGACGATGCGCACTTTGGCGGGGCCGGGCTCGTCCCAACCGTCGTGCACCATGAGGGTGCAGTAGACGGCGCCTACCTCGGCCAGCGCCGCGTGTACGTCGCGTACCTGGCGATGCGCCACGCGGTAGTAAGCTCCGCCGGGAGTTCCCATGGCTTCGCGCGCGACGGCCGGCGAGAAGTTGCCGGCGCCGTCGAGTTTTATCGGCCAGCTTTTCTCGGTGCAGACGCCGTGCCGTATCCAGCCCTTCATGGCACCGCGCGCGGACGACCCTTCGTATTTTTCGCCGGGCCATTCGTCGTAACGGCGCGCCATTTCGTACAACATGCGCGGGCTTACCGAACGCCGCACACCACGTACGCGCAGCAGATAGTTGACGACGGCGGCCAGGGCGAAGCCGGTGCATGCGCCTTCTTCGCCTTGATCCAGGATTCTGGGGACTTCGCCACAGTGGACCAATTGGTCGGGCAACGGGCTCAGTTGCGGGCGGTAGAACCAGTCGCGGATATCGATGCGGTCGGGGAAAGCGTCCAGTTTCCTTTTCGCGATTCCAGTCGGAGCTTTGGCTTTGTTTGGCATGAGGAGTCTCCAGCGTCGGTGTGCCATCATTTTAACCTCAAATTAGGTCATTTCGAGTGGGTATTTTCTGTGCTACTGTCAGGGCAGTAACAACGTTCACGAGAGGGGGGCCTCGAAATGAACTTCAGTCAAACCATGCTTGGAGCCGCGCGTCCGGATGCCGTTGGAAGTGTGTCTTTGCCGAGGCGCGCCTCTTACTACGCTTCACCCGCCGATTGGCGCGATGAGGTGATTTACTTCCTGCTTCCGGACCGCTTCAGCGATGGACAGGAAGCCAGCCGGCCGCTGCTTGACCCTGCCCAGCGCGCCGCGCACAGGCCTGCCGGTTTTCGGTGGGACGCTTGGGCCGCATCGGGGGGCGGGCGTTTTCAGGGTGGCACGCTGCGCGGCGTGGCGTCGAAGCTCGATTATCTGAAGGCGTTGGGCGCCACGACGTTGTGGATTGGGCCGGTGTTCAAGCAGCGCGGACATTGGGACAGCTATCACGGCTACGCGATTCAGGATTTTCTGGAAATCGACGCGCGCTTTGGCACGCGCAAAGACCTGGTGGACCTGGTATCGGAAGCGCACATGCGCGGCATGCGCGTGCTGCTCGACATTGTATTCAATCACACGGGGAACAACTGGATCTACGCCAACGGCCAGGAACACCCGCCGTATCTTGCCTGGCCCGGGTTCTATCAGAAAGGACACTGGCGCGACCGCGTGGGCGGGTTCAGCGGTTCGATTCAGAATACGGACGATGGCGTGTGGCCGACGGAGTTGCAGCGCGACGGCCACTACACGCGCGCCGGTGAAGGCGGGCTGGGCGCGGGAGAAATCGACGATCCGCACGCCGAATTCCGCCGGACGGACTTCGTCGGTAACCGCGACGTGAACTTCGATGGCTCCAGCGCGCTGGATGATATCGCGCGTTGCTACAAGTATTGGATCGCGCTCACCGATTGTGACGGCTTCCGCGTGGACACGTTGAAGCATGTGGATGTCGAAACCGGCCGTAATTTCTGCGGCACGGTGAAGGAATTCGCGACCAATCTCGGGAAAACGAATTTCTTCCTGGTCGGCGAAGTCGCGGGCGACGACAGCCATGCGGACCGCTATCTGAAAGTGCTCGGCAGCAACCTGGATGCGACGCTCGATTTGGGGCAGACGCGCTTGGCATTGCGGTCGGTGGCCAAGGGGTTCGCGCCCGCGTCCAGCTACTTCGACTTGCAGGCGGTGTGGGACGACGATTTGGGGTCGCGGCGCAACGCGGGGCGCCGTCGCGTCACCGTGCTGGACGACCACGACCACGTATGGGGCGAGAAGACCCGCTTCTCGTTTCACGCGGCGAACGATCATCAAGTGGTGGCGGGCGTCGCCATACAGCTTTTCAGCCTGGGGATTCCGTGCATCTATTACGGAACCGAACAGGCGCTGGCCGGAGCTGAGCCAGGGGAAGTGAAATGGCTTCCGAACTGGGGATCGAATGACGCCTATCTGCGCGAAACGATGTTCGGTGCCGAGCATCCCAGGCACTCGGGACTCGCCGGGTGTGTGAGCGGCGCCGCGGCGTTCGACACGGGGCTGCCCGGATTCGGCGCGTTCGGCACTACGGGAGCGCACTGCTTCAACGGCCACGCGCCGGCCTATGTGCGGATCGCCGCGCTCATAGACGCGCGCAGACAGTATCCGGTGCTGCGGCACGGACGGCAGTATCAGCGCCAGATTTCGAATTTTGGCGCACCGTTCGCGTTGGCGCCGGGTGGTGAACTGGTGGCGTGGTCCAGGGTTTTGGATGAAGAAGAGGCGCTGTGCGTGGTGAACGTTCACGGCACCGACGCGCGTGGTGGCGACGTGCTGGTGGACCCGGCGCTGAACTCGCCAACGGCAGCGGGTAATCCGTGGGGTGGAGCGGCGCCGTTCTTCGTCGTAGTAGCGAATTCCGCCCAGAGTGCCGCCGGCGCGGGGTACTCGGGATCGCATGCGGTGGGGACACATGTTCCCGTGCACTGGCGCTCCGGCACGGCGTACGTCGAGATACGCGACGTGCAGCCGTCAGAAGCTCTGGTGCTGATCAACCGGCCGTAATCCGTTTGGACCTTTGTAGGTTGGCGGCCAAACCGATAATGAAGGCCAGGCTTGCCCAAATCCAGTACCGCGTCTGCAGGGTGCCTGCGGCCGTGACAACGGTGGGAAAAATGGTGCCGAATACGTTGACCAACGCGTGGGCATAGATGCCCGATGTGATGCGTTTACGCGATGCTTGGCGGACCCAGGAAAAGAACCATGAAAGCCCTATGGTGAACAGCAAGAATGCCAGGTAGGGCGTATAGGCTTGGCCGGTGCCCGGAAGCAAGAACAACGGCAAATGCCAGACGGCCCAGATGATGCCCAGAACAACATTGCCGAGCCAAGGGCCGAGCCGTTCTTCGATTGGGTCGAGGATGTACCCACGCCACCCCAACTCCTCTTGTCCTCCGCCAATGAACATCATGATCAGGAAGTAGCTCGGAATCTCCCAGGCAGATTGCAGGGAGATGTTGAGCGGTGGGGCGCCCCACAACTCGGGGAGCAGCCACGCAATACCAGTGCTTCCTCCGGACGCGATGATCGGGATGACCCATACCTTCCAGCCAAAGCGAAGGTCCAAGACACCCAGAAAGTAACGCCGGACGGCCCCCTTGCCATGGAGGGTCTTGAGCGAATAGGCGGCGCCCAGTGCCGGGCCGAATGCGGCGAGAACCAGAGTGGGAATGATCAGTTTGGGCGGAAATTCTCTGCCCATCAAAACCAATGGAAGGCAAAGCGCCCAAGACCAGAGAAAGGTCACGACAAAGAATCGGTAGGGAAACTGGCGCGGTTGTTCTGAATGGTTCATCGCCACTGCTGATGAAGTACGGAGTTGAACGTACCGTGGTTCCGGGAGACCTCGTGACCGTTATTGGATCTGGCGCGAGGGCGTACCTTCGCGATATACGACTGCTAGGTCGTAACCGAAGATGAAGCGCCGAGGTCGGCCGCTACGGTGCCGAGGCTTCGGACGTTCGCCCGCAGCGGGCGGAGATCGAACAGCATCCATTGACCGGCGTCCAGGTTCTCATAGAGCGGCTTGAGGAAGCCGAGCGGCGAGTCCTCGCCGGAATAGTCGACCGCGGCCGGCTCGTACGGTTTTCCAATTGCCGTCACTCGCAGCTGCGTGGCTTTGAGTGGGACGACGGCGATGTGCAGGCTGGTGCTGGATTGTCCTTCCGCCAGTTCGGCGATGTGGTTGCCGAGGTCGTTGTTGTTGAGCAGGTTGAATCCCTTGAAGGTGTGCAAGAACCCGAACTTGAACAGAACTTTCGGCGCGTGGCCGGCGGCGCGGGTGGCGGCGGCATACTCGCGTTCGAAGGTGGTTTTGAACAGACGGGAACGCTCGCGGTTGGAGTCGTAGACTTCGCCCGCGAACATCTGTCGATAGATAGAGCGCGTCTTGAGCAGGCTGCTCATGAGGGACTGGGCGGCCGGGGTGCCTTCGCGGTCGAGACAGTTCTTCAACTCGTCGAGTTGGGCGTCGGAGAGCGCAAACAGGTACAGGTCGCGCGAGCTGCCCGTCTGGACGGCGTTTTGGTAGGCACGGTCGTTGGCCTCCAGGTGCTCTTTGACCAGCGCCTGCGCACGAGGAGAGGGCTTGGTTTTCAGCATGCGCGCCAGAATCAGACGGGCCGAACCGAGGAACTCCTGGTCTAGCCCCCACAAGCGGAAGCGTCCTTTGGGGACGGCTGCGGCACACCGGGCCAGGAGATCGAACTCCTGTTCGAGGTTGTAGAACGCAATGCAGTAGGGGCTTGCTTCTCGATGGATGCCACGTACGCGCGGCCCTGTTGGCTTGCGAAAGGGGCGCGTAGCTCGTCGACCGCCAGCGGGCCGGATTCAACGGCCATGGTGTCGAAGCCGAGCGGGGTACACAGCTTCCAGACGCCTTCCACAAACAGAGGCACTTCGGACATGCCGTGATCCTCTCCGATGAGCACGAAGTTCGCGCCGGTCAGAGCCCTGGAAAGCAGCGCGGAGCCAGGGCCAGTCAAGCCGGAAGCCGTCAACGAGAAGGGATAGCGGTTGTGGATGAGAGCGTCATTCAGCTTAATCGATTGCGCACAGGCGAACGACAAAGTGAACAGGAGGAGGATCAAGGAGCGAAGGCGCATAGGTTAACGGTATTCGGAGGAGGCGGGCACGACATAGCGGGTTCGCTCTTCGCTCACCTGTCCGGGGCCAGCGGCGAACTGCATGGCGATGTCGGCGCTGCTTTCTTGCCAGGGATAGGAAATGGTGCCGCGATCGAGGCAGGCGCGGTCGCAGATGAGCTGCACGTTTCCAGCTTCGCCGGTGAGTGAGACCACGGCCTGGTTCGCGCGTGACGCCACGGCGGAGTGCGGATTCCAGCGGATCACCAGTTCAGCGGCGGGGCGAGTGACTTCGAGTGCCAGAGGCGCGGAAGATGCGGAATCGCTCATGACACGTGAGACAGCCGCGCCGGTGGAGAGTCCCGCGGCGATGGCCAGGCTCCAAAGCAGCCACACGTGGCGCCAGCGGGTGACAGGCTCGTTGGGCGCGGCGTCTTCCATGGGAATTATCATCATCCCACTTCTTGTGTTGCTACGCCGCGTCTGCCGGGCCGATAAGGCAGTTGAAAGGCGTGGCAAGGGGTGCGCGCAAAGAGGGTGGACCTACTGTGAATCATGGGATAGTCGTAAGGTGAATTGCGCACCTTGTTTGAGGGTTACCTGAATTGACTGAGTACTAGGTGGGATCTAGAATCGAAACGACAGGGTAGGATCTAGGGTCATGGAACAAAGTATCGCAACGCCGGTCAGCACAAACGAAGGCTACGCTCCGCCGCCGAGCAAGCCGCGTATTCGCGTCATGATTGCCGACGATCATCCGATCGTACGCGACGGCATTCGCCGCCTGTTGTCTTTGGAAGAAGACATTGACGTCGTCGCCGAAGCGGGCGATGGGCGCGAGGTGCTGGAACTACTTCAAAACGTTGAAGTAGATGTGATTCTCCTGGATTTGCGCATGCCGGGGATGGATGGCTTGACGGCGTTGCAGCGCCTGCAGTCGATGGGACGCAAGGCGCGGGTGATCATCCTGACGGCATCGGAAGACAAGAACGAATTCGTGCAGGCGATGAAGTTCGGCTGCTCCGGCATCGTGCTCAAGCAGACCGCGCCGGAGTTGATCGTCAAGAGCATCCGCAAAGTGCATTCCGGCGAAATCTGGCTGGATTCGCACACCACGGCGGCGGTGATGCGCCAGTTTGCCAGCCCTGCCGACGGCGGCACTGCCAACGGCGCGCGGGGGCGCGAACGTTCTCCGTTGAGCACACGCGAGCGCGAGATCGTCGCGCTGGTGGCGCAAGGCTATAAGAACAAGGAAATGGCCGAGAAGATGTTCATCAGCGAGCAGACGGTGAAGAACCATCTGCACAACATCTTCGACAAGCTCGGCGTTTCCGACCGCCTGGAGTTGGCGCTCTACGCCATCCACAAGGGCCTGCACGTTCCCGAAAAATAGTCAGCGGCGCGACGCCCACAAAACGATGTTGGTGAGCATCCGGTCAACGGCCGGATGCGTTCCCGCGTGTTCCAGCAGCTTGAACGTATTCAGAATCAGACGCCCGGAACCCATCTTGTACGCACCGAGCAGCAGACCGCCCGCGTAACCGCCCGGGGTAGAGTAACCAGTGGCAAAAGCAGCGGCCGCGGTATCGTCGGGAGTGTCCAACCCTTCATAGAAATAGCGGGGGATGAGCGGCCCGTAGTAATACCAGTCCAGAATGCCCGGCGCCGGAAGCCCGTCAAAGGCCGGGTGACGTTTGGCGACGCACTCCTTGTGATAGAGCCAGTCGTTGAATTCCCATGCGCGACCCTTTTTGGGAAGGGGCAGGCGCGCGGTGGAGTCCTTGGCGCGGCGGAACGCGCGAGGCGCGAAGAAGACGGCCGTGGCGCCGCGCTCAATTCTGCGGAAGACATCGTTCCACTGCGCATCGTCTTCGACCATGGAGACGTCGCCCACCAGGATCAAGTCGCGTGAGGGTCCAGACGGACCTCCGTAGGGTACGAGGTCCAGGCCCCGGCTGGCGAGCCAGCGTTCGGTGGCGGGCAGCAACCCCCAACTCAGAGCGGAGCCGTTTAGTTTCGGTAGGGCGTCCTGCGCGCTCAAGTGGAACTCGGCGCGGCGCCCGAAGGGGGCGCCTCCGCGTTCGAGTTCGGCGACCAGTTCGTAACGCCCGGCGGGTCCTTGGATGCGCAACGGTTCATCGGCGACAGGCACGGCCAGCGGCGGGTACGAACCTTGCGAGGGGCGGGGAAGCCGCACGGCGGCGCGATAGTCCCAGGCGACGCCTTCGGGACCGGAAATGCGGAAACGCGCCGGATAATCGCCGGGGGCAAGGACATCTTCGTTCGCCAGCACGGCTTCGACGCGCAGCGGCGCTCCGGTGTAGGTGTGCGTGGGGTTGACGAACAGGCACCAGCGCAGCGGCGCCCAACCGTCTTCGAGCGTGTCGGCCATGCCCGGCTTCCAATCGCGCCAGAAGCGCCACAGCCCCTCGCCGGTCATGCCGTGGTCGAGCATGCCGGTGAGATTGAAGCCGCAGATCTTCGGGTTGGAGCGGATCACGTCAAACCCCAAGCGGCGGTGGCGGTTCATGAGGCGCTGGCTGGCTTCGAGCAAGTCTTCGGGAAACGCGTAGACTCCGTCCATGCCAAAGCGCGTCCAGTCCGCCACCAGGCGCTCGGCCATGGAACGCATGAGCGCGTAGTCTTCGAGTTTCGGGTCGGCGCCAACCTGTTCGAACCGCCTGGCTTCGCGAATCACGTTCATCATGCTTCCAATTCCGTACTCGGACAGGAAGACCGGCTTGGTGTCATGGCCCACGGTGCGGAAGAAGTGGCTCACTTCCGCCGATTGCGGCACGCCCGGATAGACATGCGCGTCGCCGGCCTTTTCGAAGTAACCACCGAGAAGGGAATTCCACTTTCGGGACGTGGGTGCGGCGCCGGGCGCTTCCGCGCCCCAGACGTGCTCCCATTCGCTGGAGCCAGGATTGCTGGCTGAGCCGATGGCCGGTTGGCAATCCCAACGGCCGCTCGAAAGCAACACCACGCGAGTTGCGTCCAGTTTGCGCAGGGCTGGGAGAGTAGCCACTGCGTGCCGGAACACGGGCCCGTCATCGGTTTCGTTCAGCAGACCCCAGATCGTCACGCTCGGGTGGTTGCGGTCGCGGCGAACCATGCCAAGAGTGGCTTCATCAAAGCGCGCGGCCATGGCGGGCGAATCCTTCAACTCCCAACCGGCGTAGCACTCTTCGTAGACCATCAGACCGATTTCGTCGCAGAGATCCAGTTGATAGGGATGGGCGACACCAGCGATGAAACGGGCCGTGTTGAAGCCGGACGTCTTGGCAAGCAGGAGGTCGCGGCGCAACAGGTCGGGAGCTTGGTGCGGTGCGATGATCTGCCCGATGGGCGCATGGTTGCCGGTGTGTGTGCTGCGAAGGAACACACGGCGGCCATTCAACTGGAAATAGCCGTCGACGATACGGAAATCGCGGAAGCCGAAACGGACAGACCATTCCAGGCCATCGCGCTCCACCGAGAGGCGATACAGGTAGGGGTCGTCGAGATTCCACAGGTGCGGATTAGCAAGCGTGGTTTTGGCTTCGACGGTGTTCGTGCCGGGAGCAAGCTTCGGCGCAAGGTCGAATACCGCGAACGTCGAGCCACCCGATGCTGCCGCGATGCGAAACTTCCAGCGCGTTGAGGCGGCTTTACCCGTGTCGTTGCGCAACTCGGCGCGAACATGAACGACGCCAGAGTTAGGGTCTGCTTCCACGAACAGATCGTCAGGGCGAATCGCGGGAGCCATGACCAGTTCGACCGGTTCAGTGATGCCGCCGGTATTGAAGGAGCGGCCGGGCGTGAACGGAACGTCTTTGTTGCGGTGCGGCGTTTGATCGAGCTTGATGCCGTCGATGGCTTCCTTAGTGGGATTAAGGACGCGCACGGTGAGACGGTTCGTGGCGCCGGGCTTCAGAGCGGCCGCGACGTCGAACGCGAAAGGCGTCTCGCCGCCTTCGTGCGTACCCACGTGCGCATCGTTGAGCCAGACATCGGCCAGGTAATCAACCGCGGAGAAACGCAGCAGGTAGCGTCCGCCGGCGATGGGATGAGCGGGCGCGGAGAATTCGCACTGGTACCAGGCCACGCCGTGATAGCCGGGGAAGTGCTGCTGAATGATGCCCGGGACGCGTGTCGGAACCGCATCGGCAAGAGGCGCATGGAACCAGCGTGTGTCGCGGCCACGATTGGCGGGGTCTATCGAAAGATGCCAACCCGTATCGAGCGGAAGCGCGTAGTTGGATGCGGCCGGCGATGCCGCCAGTGGACGCGCGGAGAAACTCAGCCCCGCGGGCAAGGCCGCGGTGAGGAAGTGTCGACGTTTCATTGTTTCAAGCCCGTTTATCGAAGTGAGGTACTTTGAGTTGCTCGCCGTTTTTGAGCGACGACTGATGCGCCACGATGCCCGGCACGGTCATGGCCAGTGCTTCGTAGACATCGATGGCCGGTTCGCGGTCTTCGATGAGCGCGTTGATGAACTCGGCCGACAGGAAGGTGTGGCTGCCGCCGTGACCGCTCGCGTGACGCATGGGTTCGGGCAGCATCTCGCTGCGCCAGTACTCAGGAATTTTGACACGGTCCATCTCGAGCGTCTCGTTCTTCCAGGTGTCGGGATGCACATCCATGTTGGCCATATAGAGCGTGCCTTTTTCGCCGAACCACTGCGCGCGCTCTTCAATGGCGCCGCCGATCCAAAAGACGTTGCAGCGGCTGATGTGGCCACGGTTGGTGCGCATGAGCGCGGCTTGGCAGTTGTAGGGGTTGCGGTAGCGGTTGTCCACCAGTGTAGGACCGCCGTCGCCCCAGCCGTAGCAGTTGGTCTCGACAATGCGCTCGCCGGTTACACCCACCAGAAAGCCGAGCGAATGCGTCGGGTAATGCATCGGCGGCATGCCCCAACGCCAACTACGTGAGCCATCAGGTTCGTAGTTGCGCGACTTCTTGTCGAGAACGAGTTTCTTGCGCTCACCGCCATCGTGGTAATACTCGAGCTCGGAATAGAACAGTCGCCCGAAGCCGCCCTGCCGGAAAAGGTTGCGCGCGTAGATGCACGCCATGCGGTAGTAGCTGGTTTCGGCCATCATATAGCGCAGGCCGGTGCGTTCCTTGAGCGCTTTCAACTTGGCGGCTTCGTCAAGCGACATGACGGCGGGCACGGCGCTGATGGTGTGCAAGCCGCGCGACATGCACATCTCGACGTGACGGTAGTGGTCGGGCGCGCCGCTGAAGACGGCCACTGCGTCGAGCTTGGTGCGGCTGGCGAGCATTTGCTCGAGCGAATCGTAGACGGTGTCGCAGCGGTAGGTCTTGCGCAGTTTCTCGCGGCGCTCGGGACGCAGGTCGGTTACCGCCGCCACTTCGCAGTTGGGGTGTTCGTGAAACTGAAAGGTGCTACCGAAGCCGCCGCCAACGATGCCCAGGCGTACTTTCTTGCCCGGTGCGTAAGGTGCGGCGCGGCCCACAACCGTCGAGGCAAGGGTCGCGCCGGTAATCGTGGTGAGACTGGGCGCGGCAGTGAGAAATTCCCGTCTGGTCGACATATGCGTGAGCTATTATACGTCGCTTCGGATGGTGAGCACCGCGGCTTATAATCGAAGTTCACTATGACCCGGTTGCTGCGCCAAGGGCTGAGATCGATCAAAGTCGTGTCGCGGTTTCCGCGCGAGCGAGCGATTCCGTTTTGGCCCGCGGAGCAAATCGCGCAATTGCGCGACCGGCGTGTGCGCGAGATGGTGCGGTATGCCGCCGCGACTGTGCCACATTACGAGCATTTGTTCGCGCGACTGAAGTTGGATCCTCGTGATATCCGCGGCGCTGGTGACCTGAGCCTGCTGCCGGTGCTGGAGAAGGCCGAGGTGCGGGCACATCCGCGCGAATTTGTGTCCAGGGCTCCGGGTGCTTCCGGCGTAGTACGCTTCACAACGTCGGGCACGACCGGCGAACCGACCGAGATCTGGCACGATAACCACTCTGTGCTGGCTGATGTTGCGCACAAGGAACGTGAGCGAGTGCCCATCCGTACTTTGCGCGGCGTCCCCTGGCTTTATCGCACCTGTTCGCTGCGTAGCGCGCGCAGTAGCGTGGTTCGCGGGCGGAAGCACATTCAATCGCAGATGTTTCTGCCGTTTTTCGGGCTGTTGATGGAACCGGACGTGGGCCAGGACGTCAAGTTGACCGTTGAAGCCATCAACCGTTTCAAGCCGCATGTCATCGCCGGGCACGGCATGAACATTGACACGTTCTTTAAGGCGGTCAACGCGGAGGGACTGGAGTTGGTTCCGCCGCGAGTGGTTATCTATTCGGCGGAAGAACTCACGCCGGAGGGACGGGAACTGATTGAGCGGCGCTACCAGACGCCGGTCTGGACACTCTACAACGCCATCGAGAGTTTCCGAATCGGGTTTTCATGCGAGGCTTGCTCAACTATTCACCTGCACGACGATTTGTGTCACGTACGCATTCTGAAGCCTGACGGAACGGATGCCGCACCAGGCGAAAACGGCGATGTGGTAATTACGAATCTGGTGAACCGCGCGACGGTGTTGATCAACTACCGTCTGGGTGACCGCGCGAGCTTGTCGGCGAAGCAGTGCGCGTGCGGGCGCGGTCTGCGTGCGTTGGAGCGTCTGGACGGACGCGCCGACGATATGGTGTTTCTGGCCTCGGGCCGCACGCTTCCACCTCGCTTTGTTGCCAGCACCTTCAAGCGGTTTAGCGGCGTGCGGCAATACGTCTTCGTCCAGCATGGGCTGAAGGAGTTCGAAGTGAAGGTGGTACCGGTGGAGGCATGTGCGCGCGAAACTCTGTCGGCTCTGGTTGTGGAAGAATTTCGGAACCTTCTGGGGAGTGACGCGCAGGTTCGCGTCACCGTGTGCGAGGAAATACCGCGGCCGAAGCAAGGCAAGTGGCGCTATGTGGTTTCGCACGTAAAGCCGTCGTGGTGGACAGCTCCATTGGGGGAGTGAGCGGGAAGGGGAGGCGGATGCGTCGCGGTTGGCGTAACGTCGTTTCGATTCTGGCCAATCTGCCGTTTGTGCTAGCGGCAATGGTGTGGCGGGCGTGTCTACGCAAGACGACTGTCATCGCCATCACCGGCAGTTTGGGAAAGACCACGGCGAAGGAATGTCTGGCGGCGATCCTGGCCGGTGTGGCGCCGACAATCAAGACCTTGGGCAACGACAACGGCCGCCGTGGGTTGCCTCGCACCATTCTGCGTATCCGCCCGTGGCACCGCTTCGCAGTGGTGGAAGTAGGTACGGACTCGCCGGGCAAGATGATCCGTTCTTCACTCACTCTGCGGCCCGACGTCGTGGTGGTGTTGAACGTGGCGCGAACACACACGCCGGCCTATCGCGATTTGGATCACATCGCGCAAGAAAAGTCGCGCCTGATGCGATTCATGCGCCGGAATGGGATCGTCATCCTGAACGCGGGCGATGAACGCGTGCGCGCGTTGAAGCCCGCTGGCGCGCAGCGTGTGTTCTTTTTCGGCGCGTCGCGGGAATGCGCGGTGCGCGGTGAGGACGCTGCGTCCGAATGGCCCGGACGGCTCGAGTTCACCGCCTTGAGCGATGGGGAGTCTTGTCGCGTGCGCACGCAACTTGTGGGTAAACACTGGCTGGATTGCGCGCTGGCGGGCTTGACTGTGGCTAAAGTGCTCGGTGTGAGTCTGGAGAAAGCCGCCCAAGGATTGGCGGCGGCGCCGCCGTATACGGGCCGCATGTCGCCATGGCCGCTTGCGAACGGCGCGGTTCTGTTGCGTGACGACTACAACGGAAGCGTGGACAGCTTCGAGCGCGCGGTGGACGTCCTACGGGATGCGCGCGCCGACCGGAAGATTCTGGTGATGACGGATTGTTCGGACTTCCGTCTGCAACCCAAGCGGCGCATGTTCTACTACGCCGACGTGGCGCACCGCGTGGCCGACGTGGTGGTTTTCATCGGAGAGCGTTGTGATCGCGGTGTGGAGCGTGCCGTCAACTTAGGAATGCGGCCGGAGAACGCGCGTGGATTCCACACGCTGGCCCAAGCGGCGGAGTTCCTGAAACGGGAACTCCGTTCGGGTGATCTGGCGCTGATTCGCGGCCAGGGATTCCAACATCTGGCGCGGCTCAGCTTCCTATTGGAAGGCACCATTGCATGTACGCGAGAGAACTGCGACAAGCGCAATCTCTGCGATATCTGCCCGAAGCTGCAGTTCCGGCGCTCTACGCCGGCAGAGTGACTTCGACGACTTCATCGATTACCGGCTCGGTACCGGCTGGCAGTTCGATGATCACGCGTGAGCCTTCGATCTTGGGCGTTACGCGCGCGAGTGTGCGCAGAAGGCGGACGGCGACTGGCTTGCCGAGACCGTTGAGAGTGGCCTTGCGCGATTCGCCCGCCAAAAAGTGCAGGTACATCGTCCGTCCGCGCACGGTGGCGGGCACGTCGACACGTTCCGGGTACGGCCCGGAGGTGACATCGAAGACGCTGGGCGATCCGAACTTCATCCATTCGGCCATCTGCTCGCACACCGAGTAGTAGCCGCTGGACATCGTGCCGTCCGGACGCGGTCCGAAGCTCGGCAGATAGTTGCCGTTCCAGGCCCGATTGCGCACCAGCCGGGAAATCAGGTACGAGCCGCTCTTGCAGGCGGCGTTTTCGCCTTTCCAACTCCAGCCGCCGCAGACTGCTTCGCACTGTTCCCAATCGCCTTCGGGACGGCGCGGCGGATTGCGGTTCTCCCACTCGGTCGAGAAGTCGCCCGAGTGGCGGCCTTTGTCCCAAATCATGTTGCGGTCGTTGAGTACGATACCGGGTTGCAGCTTGCGGATGTGCGCTTCGAGATCGGCCGGATGATGGTCGATGCCGATGGGCCAGTCATAGCCGTCCAGCCACAACAGGTCTATCTTGCCGTAGCGTGTGAGTAACTCACCGATCTGACCTTTCACGTAGGCATAGAGCTGATCGAAGTAGCGCTGCATTTCCGGGATGGGCATGTCGGAGTAGCGAGGGATGCCCATGGTGCGTTCCGGTCGCCGGTACTTGAACTCGGGATCGCGCAGCGGGAAGCCGTGATGAGGCCAACCGGCGGGCGCGAAGTTCCAGTCGCCCGGCGAATAGTAGAAGCCGACTTTCAATCCGTGGCGGCGCGTAGCTTCGACAAACGGTTTCACCAGGTCGCGTCCGCCCATCTTAGTGCGCGTGCTGTAAGCGCCGAACTGGCTCGGCCACAGCGCGTAACCGTCGTGATGACGTGTGAGAAAAACGGTGTACTTGAAACCGGCCTTGGCCGCGGCGGCAAGCCATGGTTCGGGATCGTAATTGGATGGATTGAACCGGTCGAACAGCGCGTTGTACTTCTCCACCGGCCAAACGCCATTGCGCCCGCCAACGTCGCGGAACATGCCCCAGCCGATTTCGACTTCGGCGAGGCTGCACGGCCCCCAGCAAATCATCATCCCTAGGCCGGATTTGCCGAACCAAGGCAGTGCTTTGCCGGTGCGCTTGCCGCTGCCGGGCGAAGTGAAAGCGTCGGTCTCCTGCTGCGCACCGAGACGCGAATACGCGGCGCTGGCCGCCGCTCCGGCGAGCAAACGACGCCGGCTGATATGGTGAATTGCCATCTATACTCCCTGCTAGCATGTGATTATACCGTGAGGATCGGAATCCACACTTCCATCGCCGGCGCGCTGGAGAACGCCGCGCTACGAGCGGCCGATCTGGGCGCCAACACGTTTCAGATCTTCTCCACCAGTCCGCGTTCCTGGAGTTTCGACGGTGCGGATGGCGCGGCGGCACTCGCGCTGCGGCGTACGCGCGAGAAGCTCGATCTGCGCCCGCTGGTAGTTCATGACAACTATTTGATCAACCTGGCGGCCGCCGACGAGACTATCCGGCGAAAATCGATCGCGGCGTTTCGTGCCGAAATTGAACGCGCGGTGGCGATCGGAGCCGACTACCTGGTGATGCACCCGGGCAGTTCGAAAGGCCAGACGGTCGAGCAAGCGCTGGATACGCTGAGTGCGTCGCTGGGTGCGGCGGTGAAGGGCCTGAAGCTTGGTGGCTTGACGATTCTTCTGGAGAACACTGCCGGAGCTGGTTCGACCATCGGCCGGACGTTCGAAGAGTTGCGAGAACTGCGCGACAGGCTCTCACGCACCGCCGGCATTGAGGCACGGTACTGTTTGGACACGGCGCACTGCTTGGCTTCGGGTTACGATGTTGCGAGCGAAGATGGGCTGGAGCAGACGGTTGCCGCCGCGTCGCGTGTGTTGGGTTTGCGCAACATTCCGGTGATTCACACGAACGACTCGAAAGCGCCGCTGGGCTCGCACGTCGATCGTCATGAGAACATCGGGCGCGGCTATATCGGAAAAGCGGGTTTCCGGCGCATTCTGCAACACGCCAAGCTGCGCGGGAAAGCGTTCATTCTGGAAACGCCTATCGACAAACCCGGCGATGACCGTCGCAACATTAACGCTCTGAAGCGGCTGGCCGAGCTCGGCCGCAAATAATCGAGTGTGCCAACTGTTGCTGGACGCGAGATAATCTCCGGGTGCATCGTGTTTTCAAATGGATCTCTCCGCTGGTGTGGCGTGGAGAGGGAGGGGGACGACATAAGTGAGCCGGGTCGTCGAAATGGCGGCGCGCACTCTGAATGCCCTGGTAAGACGGCGCATTGCCTTTGACGTCGACTTGATTCCCTGCCGTTGGGAAAATGTACCGCGACGCAAGATTCTGAACTGGCTGCGCACGGAGTCCTCGGTGTATGTGCGGCCAGCGCGTCCCTGGGGCATGCCCACGGTGCTGCAAATCGAACCGACCGGCCGGTGCAACCTTCATTGCCGCGTCTGCCCGGTGGGTACGGGGATCGACCGTGGGACAGGCGACATGGCGCCGGAGTTGTTTGAGCGCCTCATCGATGAAGTGCGCGACTACGCGCTGCTGGTGTTGTTCTGGGATTGGGGAGAGCCGTTCCTGCATCCTGCCGCCTGCCGTATGATTCGTTACGCGCACGACGCCGGCTTACGCGTTGTCGCAAGCACCAACGGTCACGTGTTTGCGAATGAAGAACAGGCGCAGCGCGTAGTCGATTCGGGTCTGGATGTGCTGGTGTTTTCCGTCGATGGTCTCACGCAGCAGACATACCAACACTTCCGCGGCGCGGGCCAGCTCGAACAGGTGATGGCGGGAGTGCGCAACGTGGTCCAGGCCAAGCGGAACGCGGGAGCGCAGACGCCGCTTGTGAATCTACGTTTCATTGTGATGCGGCACAATGAGCACGAAGTCGCGCGGTTGAACGACTTCGCCGCGGAGCTTGGCGTCGATGCCGTGGCGTTGCGAAAGTTCCACGCCGTGCCCGATCCTCGCATGCGTGCAAGTTGGGCCGAGGCTGACTTCGTTCCCACGCGGCGCGAGTATCAACTTCCCGTGCTTACACCGGAGACGTTGGAGCCGACTCGGGTACGTCGCAACCCGTGCCGCAATCTCTGGAATTGCCCCACCATCCACTGGGACGGAACGGTCTGTTCCTGCTTCATGGATTGGAACGGAAAGCGGCCGTTGGGCAGCATCGTTGAAAAGAGCCTGCGCGAAATCTGGTACGGTGATGCCTACCGTGAGTTGCGGGAGCGCTTTGCCCGCGATTGGTGTAAAGTGCCTTTGTGCGGTGAGTGCGCATTTGGCTATATGGGCGGCGACATCGGAAGCGCAGCCAACGCTGAGGTTCGCATCTTGAAGGCGGAAGCGAGGGGATGAGCGAGACAACAACGCGGCCGGCGCTGTCTGTGGTGTTGCTGTGCGCCGGGCCAAGCCGCCATGTTCGCATCGCGCTCGATCGCTTGGCGCGGCAGACCGCGGCACGTCGAATGGAGTTGGTTCTGGTGGTGCCCGCGCGCGAGGTAGCGGCGGTCGCTGAAGGGCATCTTGCGCATTTCTGCGGACATCAGATCGTCGTTGCCGGGCCCTTTCGGTCTGACTCCCTGGGTAAAGCGCGAGGGGTACAAGCCGCGACGGCGCCGCTGGTTGCTTTCTGCGAAGATCACTCCTACCCGGCTCGCGACTGGGCAGAGACACTCATCCGGCGGCACGACGAGCTGGACTGGGCCGTGATCGGACCTATCGTCCACAATGCGAACCCAGCTTCGACGGCGAGCCGCGGGTGTTTCCTGGTTTTCTACGGACCTTTCTCGTACGCGCGTCCCAGCCAGGAAGTCGCCGATCTGCCGAGCAACAACGCCGCCTATCGCACGGAACTGTTGCTTGCACTCGGCGAACGATTGGCGGGCGCGATGGCCGCCGAGAGCATTACGCACGCGGAGTGGACACGTCAGGGCAAGAAGCTCTGCCAGGCGGCAGATTGCCACACCTGGCACATGCAGCCGTCGCGGCTGTGGCCGGCCATGACGGAGTACTTCTTTTCCTCGCG
>CAZDIZ010000068.1:17581-31035 GCA_964505625.1 uncultured Solibacteraceae bacterium
ACATGCAGCCGTCGCGGCTGTGGCCGGCCATGACGGAGTACTTCTTTTCCTCGCGCCTATTTGCGTACTACCGCGGCAAGAACTGGAGCGATGCGCGCCGTTGGCTCCAGATCGTGCTGTCGCCCACTCTGCCGTGGCTTCGCGCGTGGCGCGCGTTTCGCGATGGGCGCCGGGCGGGAATGCCGCGTGCGGATATTCTGACGAGTCTCGGAGCGGCATTCGCCATTCTGTGCGCGGGCACGGCGGGCGAAGTGCTGGGGTACGCGCTGGGGCCCGGAAATGCCGAAGAACTACTACTGCGCTACGGCCCTTCGCGCGAAGAAGTGTACAGCGACGGCGATCTGGCGGTGGTCGAGCGGTCATGAATCGAAGCATCGTCTTCTCCGTGGTCGTGCCGACGTACCGGAGAACGGCGCCGCTTGATCGGCTGCTCAGCGCGCTGGCCGCACAGGAGCACGAGACAGCGGACTTCGAAGTCATCGTTGTAGACGATGGCGGTGGCGCTCCTCTTGACGAACTCGTGCGCGCGCATGCCGATTCACTCGACATACGAGTTCTCTCGAAAACCAATGGCGGACCAGCCGGAGCACGGAATTTCGGTGTGGCGCACGCTCGTGGTAATTACCTGGCATTCACCGACGACGACTGCGCGCCGGGGCCGCAGTGGCTCTCGGCACTCGATCGCACTTTTGATGTGAGTCCCAACGCAGTGGTCGGTGGACCGGTGCTAAACGGTGTCGAGGATAATTTGTACTCGGAAGCCACCGAGTTGCTGGTCGACTATCTCTACCTGCGTTACAACCCGACGGATGTCTTCGGCGGGTTCTACCTGGCCAACAACCTGGCTGTGTCGCGGGCAGGTTTTCTCGCGGCTGGTGGGTTTGACGCGTCGATGCGATTTGCCGAAGATCGCGAGTTCTGCTATCGCTGGGCCGCGCGCGGCGGCGCCTTCCGGTACGCGGCCGACGCCGTGGTACGGCATTACAACGAGCTGCGGCCATGCTCCTTCGCGAAGCTTCACTTTGACTATGGAGGCGGCACAGCGGCGTTTCGCGCTCGGTCGCGACGGCACAATCTGCCACCCGCGACCATCTCGACGCCGAGTTGGTACGTGGGTTTAGTGACGCACGGAATGCGCACGCAGCGCGGCCGCCGCGGCTTGGCGCTGTCGGCGCTGCTCGCGGCGAGTCAGATTTGTTCGGTTGCCGGATTGGTTTCGAACGCACTCTTCAAGCGCGCTTTGATACGATGAGAAGTTACCAAACAGCCCTTCATCGCGGATCATATGTCAGAGAAGTCGTACGACCATATTCAGATTGAAACCAAGTGGCATGAGCGTTGGCAGAATGCCACCTTCTACAAGGCCGCCGAGATGAGCTCGCGGCCGAAGTACTACGTGCTGGAGATGTTCCCGTACCCGAGCGGCACGTTGCACATGGGCCACGTGCGCAACTACTCGATCGGTGACACGCTGGCGCGTTATATGTGGATGCGCGGCTACAACGTGCTGCATCCGATGGGATGGGACGCCTTCGGCCTTCCGGCCGAGAACGCCGCCATCAAGCGCAACCGCCACCCGCGCGAGTGGACCCTGTCCAACATCGCGCACATGAAAAAACAACTTCGGCGCTTTGCGTTTTCCTACGATTGGGACCGCGAAGTCTCCACCTGCGAGCCGGAGTACTATCGCTGGAACCAGTGGTTCTTTCTGAAGATGCTGGAGCGCGGCCTGGCCTACCGCAAGAAGGCGCTGCTCAATTGGTGCCCGGAGTGCGCCACGGTGCTGGCCAACGAGCAAGTGGTGGAAGGCTGCTGCTGGCGCCACGAAACCACGCCGGTTGAACAGCGCGCGCTCGAACAGTGGTTCCTGAAGATCACCGATTACGCCGACGAGCTGTTGGCCGACATCGAAAAGCTACGCGAAGGCTGGCCTGAACGCGTGCTGACGATGCAGACCAATTGGATCGGCCGCAGCGAAGGCGCCGAAGTCGATTTCCGCCTCGAAGGGACCGGCGAGCCGATTCGCGTGTTCACCACGCGCGTCGACACTATCTACGGCGCCACCTGCGTGATCCTGGCGCCGGAGCATCGGCTGGTCGCGAAGCTCGCGCAAGGCGAGGTGCTCACCAGCGTCAAGGCCATGGTGGACGAGCGCGGTCGCCGCGATCCCGGCGACATCGAAAAGCAGGGTGTGTTCACCGGTCACTACGCCATCAATCCTTACAACGGCAAGAAGGTGCCCATCTGGATCGGTAACTTCGTTCTGATCGGATACGGCACCGGCGCCATCATGGCCGTGCCGGCGCACGATGAGCGCGACTTTGAATTCTGCAAGAAATACGATATCGACATCCGCCCCGTGATTCGCCCGGTGGACGGAGAACTGGCCGATGCGGCCACCATGCAGTTGGCATTCACCGAAGACGGCGTGGTCGAGAATTCCGGCGAGTACTCCGGGCTGCCGTGCGAGGAAGCCCGCAAGAAGATGAGCGCGCGGGCCGAACACGAGGGCTTCGGTAAAGCCAGCGTCACCTTCCGTATTCGCGACTGGGGCGTTTCGCGCCAGCGCTACTGGGGCACGCCGATCCCGGTCATTCATTGCCCGAAGTGCGGCGTGGTTCCGGTGCCGGAAAGCGAGCTGCCTGTGGTGCTGCCGCTCAATGTCGAAATCACCGGCAAGGGCCGCTCGCCGCTTGAGAACGTTCCCGAATTCGTGAACGCGAAGTGCTACCAGTGCGGCGCCGACGCGCGGCGCGAAACCGATACCATGGACACGTTCGTCGATTCGTCCTGGTATTTCTACCGCTACTGCGATTCGACCAACAGCAACGCTCCGTTTGATTCGGAGAAGATCAAGCAGTGGTTCCCCATCGATCAATACATCGGTGGCGTGACGCACGCCATTCTGCACCTGATCTACTCGCGCTTCTTCACCAAGGTGATGCGCGACATCGGGATCATCTCGAATGACGAGCCCGCGCAGCGCCTGTTTACGCAGGGCATGGTGCTCAAGGACGGCACGGTGATGTCGAAATCCAAGGGCAACATCGTCGATCCGGAAGAGATGGTCGTGAAGTTCGGCGCCGACACTTGCCGCATGTTCACGCTGTTCGCCGCGCCGCCCGAGCGCGATATGGATTGGCTCGAATCCGGTGCTGAAGGGCAGTTCCGTTTCCTCGGGCGCGTCTTCCGGTTGGTCACGCGCAACGCCTCGAAGATTGAGCCGGGCCGCGCGCCGGAAACCTCCGGCGACCGCCGCGTGCTGCGCAAGCTGCACCAGACCGTTGACAAAGTCACGCAGGATTTCGACTCGCGCTGGCACTTCAACACGTCCATCGCGGCCATCATGGAATTGGTCAACGAACTGCACGCGCAGGAAGCCGAGCTGACCGGTGGTGTCATCGCGGAAGCGCTCGAAAAGCTCATTCTGCTGTTGGGACCGTTCGCTCCTTACGCCGCCGAAGAGATGTGGGAAGAAATCGGCCGCTCCGGTCCGGTGTTCATGCAGCCGTGGCCCACGTTCAGTCCTGAGTTGGCGCGAGAGGAAGAAGCCGAGGTTGTCGTTCAGATCAACGGTAAGCTGCGCGGCCGCGTGTACGCCGCGCACGGAACGCCGCGCGAAAAGCTGGAAGAGATGGCGCGGTCGAGCGACAAGATACAGCCGTACCTGGAAGGGAAACAGATCGTCAAAGTGATCGTTGTCCCCGACAAGCTGGTTAATATCGTGGTGAAGTAAGAGAACGTAGAGAGGGATCTCATGACTCAGAAGCATTCCGAGCGGCGCGGCTTCCTGAAGGCTGCCGGCGCGGCCTTGACCACTTCCATTTTCACCGGGAAGATCCGGGGCGCCAATGACAAGGTGAACGCCGCTTTCATCGGTACCGGCGCCATGGGGCTCGGCAACATCAGAGCCGCCATGCAGCAGGACAACGTGGTGGTGAGCGCCGTTTGCGACGTCTACCAGCCGAACCTGGAACGCGGCGTGGTCGCGTCCAAGTATTTCCAGGCGCGCGCGGTGAAAGACTTCCGTGAGATCCTAGCCGACAAGTCGATCGACGTTGTTTGCATTTCGACGCCGGACCATTGGCACGCTTACATGACGGTGGAAGCTTGCAAAGCCGGCAAAGACGTCTACGTCGAAAAGCCCGCATGCACCTTTGTCGCCGAAGGTAAGAAGATGGTCGAGGCGGCGCGTAAGTACAACCGTGTGGTGCAGCTCGGCACCATGCAGCGCTCGGGTGTTCACTTCCAGAAGGCCACCGAGATGGTGCGCAAGGGTGAGTTGGGCAAGATTGCTTTCTGCCGCACCTGGAACATCGGAAACTCGTCGCCGGTGAGGTTCGGCAATCCGCCGGATTCGGCGCCGCCCGCCAACCTGGATTGGGATATGTGGCAAGGTCCGGCGCCGGCGCGTCCGTTCAACGCCAACCGCTTTGGCGTGTCGCCGAAGTGGTTCTCCACCTTCCGCCACTTCTGGGATTACGCCGGCGGCATGATGACGGACTGGGGCGTGCACGTGCTCGATATCATTCAGATGGGCATGGGCGACAAGCCGCCTAAGTCGGTCAGCACGCTTGGCGGACGTTACTGGATCACCGATAACACCGAATCGCCGGACACCTTACAGGTCACTTACGAGTTCGCCGACGGGTATCTGGCAACTTACGAATACCGCGAGTCGAACGCGCAGCCCATTTTCGATCAGGGCTACGGCAGTACGTTCTACGGTAACAAGGCCACGCTGTATGTGAACCGCAGCTTCTACAAAGTGATGCCGGAGAAGAATTCGGACCTGGAGCCGGTGATGGTGCCGAGATCCAACGACGCCAACAACGCGCACTGGGCCAACTTCATCGATTGCGTGAAGACGCGCAAGAAACCGATCTGCGACATCGAAATCGGCGTGCGGTCGAGCGTCATGTGCCTGCTCGCAAACGTGAGCCTGCGCAGCGGCATGAAGATCGATTGGGACGAGAAGAACTTCACCACCGTGCAGCCGGAAGCCCGCAAATTCCTATCGCGCGAATACCGCGCTCCGTGGAAGCTGGAAGTGTAACGCTACCGCATGGTGCTGGCTGGCGCGGCAATGAACTGATTGCCGCCATAGAGCAGAAGCTCTCCCGACTCAAGAAACAGCATAGAGGTGCCCCAGAACTTGCCGCGCGCCGACGAGACTGCCCTTCCTGTGGACGTCTCGTAACACTCGATCTCGCCGTTCAGGGCAAGGAAGCACGCACGGTCATGCAACGGGTCCACCGCGAAAGCGGCGTTTGAAACGCTCCGGTCGAAGTTCTTGATGCGCTTTAAGGCGACTGGGTCGATCATCACACCCGAACTCGTGACGCAGTAGGAATCAAAGCATAACAGTCTGGCCAAGAAGCCGTTGCTCAACTCCTGAGCTCTGGCTTCGAGGTCAATGCCATCCGGCGTCACGTTGTAGCGTGAGAATGCAAACCCGGAACTCCAGTTGTCGATAGCGTAGAGTTGACTCCCCGACGTTGAGAACTGCGCGGAACCGGCGTACCCGTCGGCCGCTTTTGGTCGCGCAACTCCGTTATCGAAAATGGCTACGCCGCCCGGCGCGCCAGTGCTGTCATCGGTGTACTCCACCGCGACAGTTGTGGATGGTGCCCCGGGCACTTCCAACAGGTTTGTAGCGTAGGCCGTCGAGCCCTTTGCCAACACCAACGGAAACTCTAAATCGGCCTCAAGACTTGGAAGCCGAAGCCGCTTGACGCTACGGGCGCCGTGGAGAAATACGTACAGATAGCGGCCATCGGAAGGAATCACGCCGGCGGTCGGTTCACTGCCAACCCAAACCGGCTCTCCAAAGGTGCCCGAGGCTGAATTGAATGGAAGAAGCGAGTTGCCCAAGTCTGGGATACCACCAGGTATTGAAAAGTACACCGTGGCGGTTGATCGGTCCACGGTGGCACCCTGTGTTGGTAACGCGAAGGAACGAACACTGTCCGATGGCGGTTGTGGCGGCGGAGGAGTGAAGCGCGGATAGTCGGGGATCAATTCGAGCGGAAGGAACAGAACCGATCCTCCGCAACTGTCTACCGAGCCGGACGCGAATGAGATTGCGAACCCTTCCGATCCGATGGAGACCATCCGGTAGTTCGCAGATCCTCGGGGAATCTTCTCCTTGGGCAGTTCATGGCGGTAGACGAAGAACTCGCCGAGGGTGGTCATCCGCTGGGGGGCGAACGTGCGGATATAGAGATTCTCCCAAGTGTTCGAAAGCGATCCGGCCAGATAGAGCCGTCCCGTCGCCTGCACGTAGGCTGCGTGGTAGGGACTTCCGAAAGCGGGTGGAAACGTCAGTTTGCCTTCGCGGCGCATGTCCGAGCTTCGACGTAGGACGTCGTTAACGTCCAGGATATGGCCGGGTATCTGCAACATAACTGGAGTCCCGGCTGCGCCGGGCGGGACCGAGCCTAGAACGATCGGTCCGTCCGCACCCATTGCTACGTGGTTCTCATCCGTCCAGAGCGTGCCGTCGTCGCTGAACACCACACGGTGCGCTGTTGGACCAAGACGCGTTCGCCGCCGCCGCCCTTCGACGACGACTAACGGATTGGCGTCACCATACTGACTCGTCGAGGCCAGTACGATGACGTCTTCGTTGTTTGGATCCGGCGCCATTGCCGTGATCCACATCGCGTCTTTCTGTGAATCGGGCATATCCGCGAAGACGTCGGAAGCAGTCAGCGTGAATTCGATTTCGCGCCGGTCCAAATCTATACGTTTGAGCACGCCCGTATTGATGGTGGCCCAAAGGTGCTTTCCATTGGCGGATAGAGCCAACAAGTAAGGAGCTCCGCCGCAAGGTATATGGCTGATGATGGAACGTGAAGCCGGATCGATTACCAAGACGGAATCGGGTTGGTCGGGCGGCGGGTTTACGATAAACTCCGTGTAGTTTCTCGCGCTTGCCGTGCCCGCGTATAGTAACTTCCGGAACGGGTCGTACGCGAGTTCGAACGCACCGGCATGCAGTGTGAACAAATCGGTGTGGACAGGGCGCTCCGGTGTCAAGTGAAGAAGCAGGGCCGGACTTAACTTGCCATCGACACTAATCCGCACCGGCTGGGTGCCTGCCAAGTTCGCTGGCACCTGGACCCGCGCATAATAGACGCCCGCAAGGCTGGGTGCGGCGGTGAGACTGATCAGTTGCGCCGCATGGTCGCCGACGGTCGCACGCAGACTGCTGCTGTCCTCTCCAACGCCTGTAACGGATAGGAGAACGGTGGAGCCGGGCGTTGCCGGTGAATCTGGCGCGTTAGGCGTGCCATCCTCATTAAGTGGCGCGGTCGCGCCAAGGGCCGCAGTCCGCTGCGAGAAAACCCCCGGTGAGGCCCGGGCCAGCGCGACGAGAACGCCGGTGGTACCTTGACCGTCCGCCCAGACTGTCAGCGTTGCGGATTTCTTCCGTCTCATCGACATCGGAACGCCGACCACAATGCGCTCGTCGGTGGCGTCGTAGACAGCTGCGGGGGTGGCGTCGAAGAATACGCGCGTTCGGCCGACGATGAAGCGTTTGCCTTCCACTATGGCGAGTGTTCCCGGTGCCAACGGTTCCATCCGTAGAGTTGCCGCATGCCGAATTCCGACGTCGGATATCGAAGGTGCGAACGTGCTCGCGGGGCAGGTGATGGTGGGTGATTTTGTGTTGCGCCAACCCGGAGCCGCGGAGTAAAAGTCCACCGAGTTGTCTTGCGTGTTCTGACATCCGGCCTGTTTGCGGAAGAAGGCCAACTCGCCCGGGTGTCCGTTATAAGGACGGCCGAGGTAAACGCCATCCACACGGCCGTATCCGAAAAGATCGACGACGCGGTCATGGGCAGGCCACACGGTTTTCACCGGCTCGCTCCCCCGGATAATTGCCACTGTGCCTCCCGCATAGGTTAGATTGCTCGGGCCGAAAGCATCCGCGTCGAACACGGAGGCGCCATCGTATACGAATCCAAAGCTCAGTTCGACAAGATAGGATTGGCCCGGTTGCAGCGTCCCTGAAAGCGCCACCGGTGTCCAAGGCCGCACGGGAGACGGGCTGTAATTAGCCGCGGTTTGAAGCGACAACCCGTCAAGCGCAACGGGTTCAATGCCAGTATTGAAGAGTTCAACGTAATGGACCGGATAACGAAAGGAAATCGAAGGTTCTACGACATACACTTGGCTGATAACAAGCGGCGGGATAGTGGCCGAACATACGAGGGCAGTGAGCAAGAGAAGGATCGCCCGATACACGCTTACTAGTCTAGTGCAACGGCGAAGTGCGCGTCTGGTTCTCGATGGTCAACTCAGCGCGTGGAGGTGCGCGGCGGCTTGTCGCCTACCGGCTTCACCATTCTAAGAACGAATGACAGCGCGACGAGCGGCATTACGCCCGCGGCCACAAAGACCGGTACATAGGAGAAGTGGTCCACCACTTTTCCTATGACCAGCGTGAACAGCATTCCACCTAACGCCGCGCCGGTGCCACTTAGGCCCGACGCCGACGCGACGATGCCTTTCGGGAAGATGTCGGCTGGTAGTGTTAGTATGTTCGGCGCCCAACAGGAGTAAGAAAACGTCGCCAGACTAATCAGTGCAATGGCTGCCGCCGGGCTGTCGATCAGTACCGCCGGAATACCGGAGAGCATCAGCACCATGCTCACCGACATCACCGCCTTACGCGCTTTCAGCACCGGCCAACCGCGCCGGATCAACCGGCCCGAAATCCAGCCGCCCACCAGACAACCGATGTCGGCGGTGAGGAACGGAATCCAGGCGAAGTAACCGATCATGGTCATGCTGAAGTTGCGGTCACGCTTGAGATACTCCGGCAGCCAGAAGACGTAGAACCACCACACCGGGTCCGCCGTCATACGCGCCAGGACCAGGCCCCACATCTCGCGGTAGTGCAGCAGATCGCGCCAGCGCACCTTGGTGGCCGAGGTCGCATCGTCCTCTTTCTGGCCATCCATGATGTACGCGCGTTCGTGCTCGCCGAGCCAGGGATGGTCCTGCGGCGATCGGTAGAACAGCAGCCACAACACCACCCACAAGAAACCCAACGCGCCAGTCATCAAGAACGCCGGCTGCCATCCCCAACGCAGGGCAATCCAGGTTACCAACGGCGGCGCGATGATGGCGCCGAACGTCGAGCCGCTATTGAAGAAGCCGGTGGCGAATGCGCGTTCCTTGGGCGGAAACCATTCCGAGACGGCTTTCACACCGCCCGGCCAGTTACCGGCTTCGCCCATGCCGAGCAGGAAACGGAACATGCCGAACGACAGGACCGAATTTGCCGCCGCGTGCAGCATGGCGGCCACGCTCCACCAACCGACGGTGAGCGTCATGCCCACGCGCGTGCCCAATTTGTCCATCAGGCGGCCCGAGCCGCTCTGCATGATCATGTACGCCAGCAGAAACGCGAACACGATGCGCGAATAGTCCGTGTTCGACATATGGAACTGTTCGCGCAGAACGGGGGCGAGAACCGAAAGCGTTTGACGGTCAACGTAGTTGATGACCGTGGCCAGGAAAAGTAGGGATACGATGAACCAGCGCAACGTGCAATTATACATGACGAGGACACCATGAGTCATCGCACCTGGCGCATGCGCTTTGCTCTTGTGCTTGTCTTTGCGCTCGCACTTGGCTACGCGCAGTTTCGCGACGCGGGCCTGGCTTCGCTCGCCGCGCACGTTGAGATTGTCACCGTGGATGCCGCGACCGGCGTTGCGATTCCATCGCGCATTTACCTGGATAGGAACAATCGGCCGTTTCGCCTGACGCCGGTCGAGGCGCTCTTGCCGCTGGTGCCCGATGTCTTCTATCGCGATCGCGTCTGGCAAGCCGCGCCGAAGGCGCGGACGCTCGAAGTAACCTGCAAGGGGCAATCGCACGTGCTGCTATTGGACGGACGGGCGTTCTTCGATCTGCCTGCCGCGCGCTATCGTCTGGAGGCCTATCGTGGGACTTTCTACGAGCCGGCCGACGCCGACTTCGAATTGCGCGCCGGTGAATCGCGCACGGTGGTCTTGAAGCTCGCGCCGGTGGGTGGCGATCGCCGCCAGCAGTGGCTTTCCGGAGACGATCACGTCCACCTGACGCGCGAACCCAACGACGATGACGTGTTCCTGGGTTGGGCGCAGGCCGAAGACCTCAACGTGGCGAACTTCCTGCAACTCCAGCGTCAGATGGATTCGGCCGTGCAGTACGCGTTCGGACGCGCGGGCGAAGCGCGCGCGGCACGCTATTCGGTGCGCAGCGGTCACGAGTCGCGCAGTTCCTATTACGGGCACGTGAACATACTGGGACCGCGCGAACTGTTGCGGCCCTTGAGCGTCGGCGCCATGTACGGGAATACGGTGGAAGCGTATCCCTATCCGCTGGTGCTTTTCGATCAGGCGCGGCGGCTCTATGGAGCGACCGTCGGCTACGCGCACTTCGACGGTGGCGCCAGCGGCAACCAGCATTCGACTTTTCTGATGGACCTGGCCCTGGGCGCGCTCGATTTCACCGAAGTCTTTCAGTTCGGCGTGCTGCGCACCGACGACTGGTATCGCATCTTGAATGCGGGCTTCCACCTGACCGGAATCGCGGGCAGTGACTTTCCAGTCAGTCTCAGCAACCGTGCGCCGTGGCCTCGCGGTATTCCGCTACTCGGTCCCGAGCGCACGCTCGTGCGCGCCACGGCGGGTGATTCGGCTTACGAAAGTTGGGCCGCGGGCATCCGCCGCGGGGAAGTGGTGGTGTCGAATGGACCGCTGCTTGAATTCGAAGCCGGCGGTGCGCGCATCGGCGCGCGCGTTCCTTGGGCCGACGAAACGCAGACCGTCGCGGGCGTGGCGCGCGCGTGGTTTCATCGGCCCATCGTGAAGATCGAGATCGTCGTGAACGGGCGCGTGATCGCGGAACGGAAGGGCGACGGTGAAGCCACGCAACTCACGCTGCCGTTTAACGTGACGCTTACCGAAAGCGCCTGGATCGCCGCGCGCGTGGAAGCCGAAGCGCTGAAGGGTGAACCCGCCATTCGCGCGCACTCGAATCCGATCTACTTCGAACGTGATGGCGCACCAACGTTCATCCGCGAGGACCGCGAGGCCTTAGCGCGCGCCTGGGAAGAGCACGCGGCCTGGTACAAGGACGCCGGCTTCGTATTTCTGGACGAACAACAACGCCGTGAATTGTTTTCCAAGATGGACGCGGCATCGGCGATTCTCCGCAGTGCGCCTACCGCCAGATAATTGTAAACTGCAAGAGTTATGCAGCGAAGATCGTTTCTTGCCACTAGTGCGGCGGCCACCAGCCGCATACTCGGCGCCAATGACAAAATCCGAGGCGGCGTGATCGGGTCGGGCGGCCGCGGCCGTTACGTGACCGGCGAGTTCAAGGAAGTCGGCGTCGAAATGGGCGCGGTCTGCGACGTCTATGAAGCGAACCTGAACGCCGGCTTGAAGGCCGCATCCACGGGCGCGAAGGCGTATGACGATTACCGGCGCTTGCTCGACGACAAGTCCATCGACGTGGTGCTCATCGCGACGCCGGATCATTGGCATGCGCGCATGACCATCGACGCGGTCGAAGCCGGCAAGGACGTCTACGTCGAAAAGCCCATGGCCCACACCATCGCCGAAGGCTTTCAGATGATCGAAGCGACGCGCCGCACCAAGCGCATCGTGCAAGTGGGCACGCAGCGCCGCAGCTACGACATTTTCCTGGAAGCCAAGAAGATCGTGGACTCGGGCCAGTTGGGCGACGTTCACCTGGTGAATTCCTGGTGGGTCAACTACCAGTCGGGCCTGGCGACGCGCAAGATCGAAGGCAAACTGGATTGGAAACAGTGGCTCGGGCCGGCGCCGGCGCGTGAATTCGATCCGCTGGTCTTTTCGAGTTGGTATTACTTCTACGATTTCTCCGGCGGTCTTCTCATCGGGCAGGCGGCGCACATCATCGACGCGATTCAGTGGATGATGAACTCGACTGCGCCGTTGACGGTGATGTGCACGGGCACCCAGCCGAACCTGCCCGGAGCCGAAATCACCGAGACGGCGACCATGGCCGTCGAGTATCCGGAGCGCTACCTGGCCGTGTTCACGCTAGGCTACAAGGCCATGCGCTACAACACGACCAACGACCAGATGAAGCAATTCCACGGCACCAAGGCACGCTTCGATCTGAGCCGGGAAGCTTACGCGCTCTATCCGCAGAGCATGCTGGTGGACATGACGCCGAGCGTAGCCTACCGCCGCCCGCGAGCTTTCGACGGAGCCACGCGCGCGCACATCCGCAACTTCCTGGACAGCGTCCGGACACGGAAAGACCCCAGCGCGCCGGTCGAAGCCGGACAGTCGACCAACATCGTGCTGGCCATGGCAATGGATTCGCTAAGAAGCGGAAAACGCTTACGCTGGAACGCCGCCGAACGGCGCGTGGCGGGGTAGGGAAGCGCTGCTGTCGAGGCAGGATCCCATCTCTCGTTTTCGCTAACGCGCTGCTTCGTGCCTCCACTGTGCCAGTGCTTGAGGCTTACTGCTTCGCGATGCCGTCAGTAGTAGCAAGCGGAGTCAATGATTCGATCGAACTTCCGCGCGACGTCTGCGGACACCGTCGAGTAAACAACGTTGGTGTAAAGAGTCCCCATCCACCGGGAAACCCGGCCATCCGTAGTTGTACCTCGAACGTCAAACCCCTCCCAGCCAGCAAGGTCGATTGGGCGTGTACGAAGTTCGACTAACCCGTCATACCACTTGAACTCGGGCATACCCGCCGAGTAAGAGGCGATCTGCCAGAAATCGAGCACCGCTTTTGAGCGTCGCTCGACAACGGTGCTGACGTTGTAGTCGACGTCTCTACTCTTCAGGACGTCGAAGCCTCTGGGAATCTTAAGCTTGAGGCGTCTGTGGTGAGTTGGATCCCCAAGAGAGACGCCTTTGCACTTCGCCAGCTTCCATTCGACGGACGCTCGTGTACGCAAGGTGATCCTAATTGGCAGCCGTTGCCCCGGCCGGAGAAGAACAAACTCGGGAGCGTAGGAGGGATGATTGAAGAGCAAGCGCCCCGAAGATTCCTCAATCCGAAAGGAACCGTCGCTTGCGGTGTCGACCCGACCGCCCCAGAGTCTCAGGTTTAGCACCCACACACCGTTGATGGGCTTGCCGTTTGTGTCTTCCACCACACCACTGACGGGCTCGAGCTTCCGGCCATCCGGCGGGTTGGGCGTCGCCGAAAAGTCGGGACGAACCAGGAACAGGAGAATCCACGTAGCGATAACGCTCGGGCGGTTCACGGCACACCTTTCATTCCAGAAAGTCGCACAGCCTGCGCACGCTGACCATGCTACAACAGCAAGCCTCCATATGGTCACTTCGGAAACGTCCCGTCCGTCACCGGATCACGTTTCTGCCATCCAAGCCGTGCGGGGTGCCTCGCCGGTGTATTAGTCTATATCTGTGATCCGC
>CAZDIZ010000069.1:0-1913 GCA_964505625.1 uncultured Solibacteraceae bacterium
GAGCTTCATGGGAACGGTGAAAAGGCCATTGGCGAGGCCGGAGGCGAAGACGAGAGCGAGACCGACTGGCAGCATGGGTTGATCCTAGCGAATCACTAAACTCTTGACAGGATCGCACAAAGTTGGTATAGATGTCTAGACCAATGCTTCAGGTATTTGGAGTAACTACATACTCATGATTTCCACGATTCCAGGCGAAGCGCTGCTGGCCATCCGGCCCGATAAGTCCAGCGGCACCCCGGTCTATCTGCAAATCGCCGAGGGCATCCGCGGCGTGCTCAAGCGGGGGGTGATGCCGGCCGGCACGCCTTTGCCGCCCGAGCGTGTGCTCTGCCAGCAGTACGGTGTCAGCCGGATGACGCTGCGGCAGGCGTTCGACGTTCTGGACCGGGAGGGGTTGATCGAAACGCAGCGGGGGCGGGGAACCTTCGTCGCGCTGAAGCGGCTGGCCAAGCAGCAGCAGGAGATGCGCAGTTTCACGGAAGAGATACGGGCGCGGGGTGGAGAACCTAGTTCGCACCTGGTCTCGCTGCTGATCCAGAAGGCCAATGCCGATGCGCGCCGGTTCTTCGGCGAGATGGAAGACGATCGGGTCTTCGAGATCCGGAGGCTGCGATTCAGCGACGGCGAGCCTCTGGCGCTGGAGACCGTTCAGATCCCTTGCCGGTTATGTCCGAACCTGGACCGTTTCGACTTGGCGCATCATTCGCTGTACAAGATTCTGGAAGAGAACTACGGATTGACGCTTACGCACTGCGTGGAAGAAATTTCAGCCGCGCGCCCCGAACGGTTGCACAAGAAGTTATTGGGCACTCCGGCGCCGGCGGCGGTACTTGTCATCAAGCGGAGGACGTACGCGGCGGAGGTGCCGGTGGAATTCGGCGCCACCGTGTACCGCGCGGACGCCTATTCCGCGATTGTGCGCTCGGTACGAGCGCGAACTTAGGAGATTGTCATGAATTGCAGAACTTCCCCAACCATGGCTGCCTTGCTCGCGGCCATGGCTATTCTGTTCTGTCAGGCGATGACGTATGCCCAGCAGACGCGCGGCGTTGTTCTTGGCCGCGTAACCGATCCATCCTCGGCCGTGGTGCCAGGCGCGAAAGTCACGTTGCTGAACGAAAAGACCGGGATCTCCACGGACGCAGTCACGGGCGCGCAGGGTGAGTATACCTTCACGAGCGTGGAGCCGGGCAGGTACCGGGTGACCGTAGCCGGCCAGGGTTTCAAGACCTCCACGGTGCAGAACATCACGGTATTCGTGGCGCAGACGGTTCGCGTCGACGTGACTCTCGATGTTGGCGATCTGGCCACCCAGGTGGAGGTGCAGGCCGCCGTCGCGGTGGTGCAATCGGAGACTTCCTCGGTGGGAAACGTGGTGGACGGCACGCAGGTGGCTGCCATGCCACTGAATGGCCGGTCCAGCATCGGTGGCTTGATGCGATTGGCTCCTGGTGTCCAACTCGGCGGGAGCAATCCGCTCATCGCCGGGAACGATTATACGGGTGGAGCCAATTTCACTTTCGACGGCGTGAGCAATAACGACGTGCTGGGCGAACGCGGCACGATGAACAGTTCCCCCTCGCTCGATTTCATCGGCGAATTTCGAGTTATCGCGAATGGCGCTCCGGCCGAATACGGCAAGGGCGGCGCCCAAGTGGTGATGGTTTCCAAGACGGGAACGAACGAACTGCACGGCACTGTGTTCTGGTTCAACCGGGTCCGCGCCACCGCTGCGAAGAACTTTTTCGCGACGTCGTTGCCCAAGGCGCAGTTCATCCGCAACGAGTACGGTGCCACGCTGGGTGGCCCCATCATCAAGAACAAGACCTTCTTCTTCGGAAGTTTTGAAGGCTTGAGGTACAACACGACGAACACGAATATGTCCGCGATGCCGACAGTCGCGCTGAAGA
>CAZDIZ010000069.1:2013-6727 GCA_964505625.1 uncultured Solibacteraceae bacterium
CGCGGCAGCCACACAGTGAAGGCGGGAATCGAGTGGCAACGCGTGCGGGGCTCGAACTTCCAGAATGGCTCGCCGGTGCGTGGTAGCTTCACATTCAACGCGCGCTACACTGGCAACGCCTTTGCGGATTTCCTGCTCGGCGCGCTGGCGGGGTCCGGCCGGGGCAGCAAGAACCCTGTCCGCGAACCGGTGAACCAACGTTGGGGAGGCTTCATCCAGGACGACTGGAGGGTCAACACCAAGCTGACGCTGAATGTAGGCTTGCGTTACGAGTATGCCGGTTTGTACACCAATCTGGCCGGCGATCTATCCAATTGGGATCCGATCACCAACCGGATTGTCGTGTTTGGCGGCACTCCCGACTCGCGGCTGATGGCTGCCCTGCCGGTGGTGGATGCGAAGACGGCCGGTTTCCCAGACGGACGTTACATGGATCAGGACTTTACTAACTTCGCGCCGCGGTTCGGGTTTGCCTACCGTCCCTCGGGCTCGTCGCGTCTGGTTGTGAGAGGCAGTTACGGCTTGTTCTACAATCCGATGTCGGCTAACACATGGGGGTATTCGCTCCAGATGAATCCGCCATTCCTGGTAACCGAGACTTTCGAGCCGACAAGCGCGACGGTCCCCTCGCTGACGTGGGCCAGTCCATTTCCCGGCAATGGCAACATCCCCACAAGTCCCAGTTTTACGGGCGCAATCAAGAACTTCAAAACGGCTTACGCCCAGCAATGGAACCTGACGTTGGAACACGAGATCCTGAAGAACACTGCGGTTCGGGCTACCTACCTCGGCAACATCGGTCTCCACCTGCCCACGGCGTTCCCGATCAACGATCCGCCATACATGGCCGCCGGGCCGGCCCAGGCGAGGCGCCCCAATCAGATTATGGGGGCCATCACCATGAATACGTCGGACCGCACGACATCCACGAACCAGCTTCAGTTGGGTGTCACCCGGCGTTACAGCTCCGGTTTGTCGTTCGGCGTGGAATACATGTGGACGCGCTCGCTGGGCCCTCACGTCTCCGGCGCGCTGCCCACGGACTACCACAACGTGCGGTTGGACCGGGGGAATCTGGAGAATATTAAACGCCATTACACGGCCATCAACTACGTTTACGGGCTGCCGTTTGGAAAAGGGAAGCGATACCTGTCCTCACTGCCGGGCGCGGCTGAGAAGCTGATCGGCGGCTGGCAACTCGCGGGCATCTCCTACCTGATGACGGGCACTCCCTTCTCGGTGAGCTTCACCAGCTCGACCCAAGGTTGGGACAGCAGCCGAGCAGACGTGGTTTCCGGCGCGGCGTTGTATCCTACGACAAAGACTCTCGACCAGTGGTTCAATACCTCGGCGTTCAAGATTCCTCAGGCTTTCACTTACGGGAACTCGGCCCGCAACATGCTGTTCGGACCGGGCGGCGTGTATTGGGACGCTTCGGTGGTCAAGAGCACCAACTTGACGGAAAGGCTGAATATGCAGTTCCGGGCCGAGTTCTTCAATATTCTGAATCACGCGAACTTCGGCAACCCGGCATCGAATATCAGTGTGTCGTCAACGGTGGGGCGTATCAGCTCGGCTACCGACCCGCGCAACATTCAGTTCGGTTTGAGATTGCAGTTCTGAGAACGGAAGACACATGCGAAAAATCGCGAAACTCATTTTCCTGGCCTGGCTGCCGCTTCTCGCGGCGGCCGGGCCGCTTCCTTTGGTATTCCGCTGCGCGCCGGAGAACGATTTGTACAAGGCGGTGACGGCGGGCGGTGGGCGCTACGCGCGCTACGATTCCGCCGAACAAGCGGTGGCCAAGGCGCCGCGCGGCGCGGGCGTGCTCATTCTGGCCGACGAGTACCCTGCGAAGACGACCGCGGTGAGCGCGGAGTTGTTCGCGGCCGCCGCGAAAAAGAAGCTGCGGCTGTATGTCGAGTACCCTTCGTCGCTGCCGGAGCTCACGGTGGGCGCGCCGCGCGAAGTGCATTGGGAACGGGCGGTGGTGTCGTCGGAGGCCTTCGCTCCCGGGCTCGCGAAGTTGCGCATCCTGGGATTGCATAAGGTGAGCTTCGTGCCGGTGGAAGCGGCAAACGCCGATATCGTCATGGCGCGCGTGGCCGGATTCGACACGGCGGTTTATGGGCTACCGGAGAAGGACGTGTATCCGATCCTGTTCGCGCGCGGCGGAGTCATGGTGTGCACGACCAAGCTCAGCCAGTTTGTCACGGCGCGCTATGCGCCACAGGAAGCGTGGGCTCCCATCTGGAAGCGGATTCTCGGTTGGCTAGCGGCACCCGGGCCGGCGCCGGCGCTCAAATGGACTCCGCCGGTACGGCCCACCTACACCGCGACGGAGGCCTTGGCGAAGGACGCGGAAGCGGTGGCATTCCGGCGCGGTGTAGCAGCGTACCACAACGCGCGCCTGTTCGTGCATCCGTCGTGGAAGGATGTGGTGGTCCGCTTGGGGAAGGCGAATGACAGCGTAGCGCCATTGCCCAAGGCGGACTGGCCGCAAGGCGATGGCTCGGATGGCGTGATGGAAGGGTTTTCGAGCAGCATCTTCCCCGACGGCTCGCAGCCCATTCGATGGATGCTGCGCAACGATTGTATCGGCGAAGTGAGTTTTCCGCTGGCGCTGGCGGGTGTCGCGGACGGCCGCGCCGAACTCAAACGCACGGCGTCGAATTTGAACGACTACATCTACATACACTCGGTGCTGGCGAAGGGACCGCGCGCGGATCCGAACAATCCGGCCTACGGGTTGGTGAGTTGGAGTTATCCGGGTTGGGAAGGCGTTTATTACGGCGACGACAACGCGCGGAGCATGTTGGGGACGATGGGCACGGCCGGCCTGCTCGAATCGGACCGGTGGGACGAAGACTTGCTACGTTGTTTGCTGGCGAACCTGCGAACCACGGGCAAGCTGGGTTTCCGCGGAAACCGGATCGACCAAAAGCCGCTTGACAAGAACGGGTGGCGATACTACCGGAACCGAGAGAATGTGAACTATGCGCCGCACTATGAGGCGCACCTGTGGGCCTGCTACCTGTGGGCGTATCACAAGACCGGACACAAACCCTTTTTGGATCTGACCAGGAACGCCATACGGATGACCATGGCGGCGTATCCGGACCGGTGGCGTTGGACCAACGGCATTCAGCAGGAGCGCGCGCGTATGCTGCTGGCGCTGGCGTGGTTGGTGCGGGTGGAAGATACACCGGAGCACCGCGAGTGGCTGCGGAAGATGGCGAACGAGATGCTGCGCTTCCAGGACGCGAGCGGCGCAATCCGCGAGGAGCTTGGACCGGCGGGCAAGGGCAACTATCCGCCCCCGAAGTCCAACGAAGAATACGGCAAGAAGGAAGCGACACTGTTACAGCAGAACGGCGATCCGCTGGCCGACATGCTCTACACGTCGAGCTTCGCGTTTCTCGGTTTGCATGAAGCCGCCGCGGCGACCGGCGATCCGGTCTACATCGATGCGTCGAAAAAAATGGCGGAGTTCTTCTGCCGCATACAGGTACGGTCCGAAGCGCATCCTGAGTTGGACGGCTGGTGGTATCGCGCGTTCGAATTCAAGCGTTGGGAATATTGGGCGAGTAACGCCGACGCGGGTTGGGGTGCATGGTCCACCGAAAGCGGTTGGACACAATCCTGGATCGCCGGCGTGCTCGGCATGCGCCAGCAGAAGACGTCGCTCTGGGACGTGACAGCGAAGAGCCAGATCGGCAAGCAACTGGACAAGCTGTTGCCGGTGATGTTCCCGGACAAGTGAGATGAACTCGCTTGAACGCTGTCTGTGCGCGGTCCGGCGTGGAGTGCCGGACCGCGTCCCAGTGGTGCCGCTGATTATCAGTCACGCCGTGAAGCAGGCGGGCGTGGCGTTCAGTCAATACAACCAACGGCCCGAGCTGATTGCATCCGTACAAGCCGAAGCGTGGCGTAAGTACGGCTACGACGGCATACACATCACCACCGATAATTGGATTCTGCCGCAAGCGATGGGCGTGCCGGTGCGCTTTCATGACGACATGCCGCCGGTGGGATTGGAACGGCCGCTCGCGGCGCAACGCGATCTCGGGTTGCTGCCGCCGCTTGAACAGGCCAAGACGGCCGCGCGTATGGGATTGCTGCCTGAGGCGACCCGGCGCGCTCGCGCGATGCTCGGCGATGCGTGCTTCATCAAAACCAATTTCGATCAAGGGCCGTTCTCGCTCGCCAGTGCCGTGCGCGGCATCGAAGCCCTCATGATGGACACGGTGGATCAGGAGCAGTTCGTCTTTGATCTGCTGGAGATCACCGTCGAGATGGTGGCGCATCTGGGGATCGAGGTGGGCCGCGCGGGTGCGCACGCGGTGACGTTCGGCGACGCGGTGGCGGGTTTGATGAGCCGCGAGGACTTCCTGAAGTTCGCGTTTCCGGCGCTCAAGGAAGTGATCCGCAGATTGCACGCGTCGCTCGACGTTCCCGTGTTTCTGCATATCTGCGGAAAGACGACGCACATCGTGGACTGCATGGCGGAGACCGGAGCGGATGCGCTGGAGTTGGATTTCCAGGATGATTTCGGCGCAATGAAGCGAATGGTTGGCGGGCAGGTGTGCCTGGAAGGAAATCTGGACCCCAGCGGCGTTCTGTTGCAGGGCACACCGGAGATGGTTTACCGCAAGAGCCGCGAGCTAATTCGCGACGCGGGGCCGGGCGGATTCATACTGAGTTCCGGCTGCGA
>CAZDIZ010000069.1:6827-16263 GCA_964505625.1 uncultured Solibacteraceae bacterium
GCGAGCTAATTCGCGACGCGGGGCCGGGCGGATTCATACTGAGTTCCGGCTGCGAAGTACCGCGCGATACACCACCCGAAAACATCGAAGCGATGGTGCGGGCGGCGCGGGAAGGCGATCCGGCATGACCTCGCGCGAGCGCGCCGAACAGGCCATGCGCGGACGGCAAACGGATCGTGTGCCGGTGGTGCCGCTGGTCGACACATCCTACGCCGCGGCGTGCCACGGCGTGCCGGTATCGGAGTGTTTTCTGGACCCGTGTACGCACGCGCGGGCGCTTGAGCGAGTGCTCGAACGCCACCCGGAGATCGACGGCGTATCGATCAACATCGGCCTTGCGCGCGAGGTGATTGCGAGCCAGCGCGCGGACGAAGCGGGCTACTTCATCACGACAACCGACGGCACCGAATGGCGGGTTCCGTTCAATGACATTGGCACGCCGACGAGTCATGCGATCGGCTCGTTCGACGATCCACGCATCGGCGCGGCCGACGTGTTGCGTTCGCACATTGTGGAAACGCTGCGGGCGATTCCCGAACAGGTGCGGCGCCGGTACGACATCTCCGCCGGACTCACCGGACCGTTTTCGCAGATCACGTTTCTGATGGGCGTCGAGCGCGTTTTGCTGGCCATGCACGAAGAACCGGATGCGCTCAAGAAGGCCATCGAGAAGCGCGTGCCGCTCGCGCTGGCTTGGGTTGAGGAACTGGCTGCACTTGACGCGCCCAGTGTTTGGATCGGCGAAGGCGTGGCGTCGTCGAGCCTGATTTCACCGCGCCAATACGAAGAGTTCGTTTTGCCGTATGAACAACCGGTGGCGGCGCGCCTGCGCGAGTTAGGCGTACCGAGCGTGCTGCACATTTGCGGCAAAGCGAGCGGCATTCTGGACCGCATGGCGCGGAGCGGCTGCGATTGCTTCGAAGCCGACTGGCAGGTGGACCTGGCTGAAGCCAAGACGCGCTTCGCGGGCCGCATGTCCATCAAGGGGAACCTGCACACCACGGCGCTGGTTCAGAACGGTCCGCAAGAGGTGTTCGATGCGGCGTGCGCCGCGATTGAAAAGGCCCGCCGCGGAGGCGGGTTCATCCTCAGCAGCGGGTGCGCCTTGGGCCGCGACACACCGCCGGAGAACATCGACGCCATGGTGCGCGCGGCGATCAGCGCCGGACCATCTCGATAGCCGCGACCACGTGCGTCGGGCGTGTGGTCCAGTTGAAAACGGACATCGCCAGGCGGTCGAGCGACGAGTAGGGCACAAACAAGTGCGGGCGTGTTTCGAGCGTGCGTGATAGCTCGCGTTCGGCTGTGTCGTTGATGTGCGTGGGCGATGCGTCGTGACCCGCGCGGATGAGCCACACGCGGTCGACTTTCGAGTTTGCCAGGGCCGTCTGCGCGCGTTGGATGGCTTTCGCGTCGCGCAGCAGCATCAGGCGCGCGTGCCCCTTCAACCGGCCGGCGAACACGTAGGGGTCCAAGCCGTGGCAGTCCAGCAACACCAGCGTGCGCGCGGGGTCCGAACCACTCAGGATTGACTCAGCGATCACACGGTAGGGAATGACGTATCCCTTGTTGAGGAAGTTTGCGGCCGCGTGGTAGTTCCACCAGGCGACGGGCGCGAGCAGCAGCAGAGCGGATAGAGCGACGCTTCCGGCCTTGCGCATCTGTTCGAATCCGATGACCAACAGCAGCACGAAAAACGGATAGACAAACGCGAGCCGCGCCGGAATGAAAGAGAACGCCACGGTGTTCATGGCGCCGTAATACGCGCAGCCGGCGGCGATGGCGATGAGCGGCAACCATGGCGGCAGCGTGCGCGCGCCGCGCCAGGCGAACCATCCCACGAGTGGCGCGAGCAGCACGGCCGCGCCGAGCGCGACAGCGGAAAGCGTCTCGCCGTAAGCGAACGACACGGCTGTGTAAGCCAGACGCAGTACGTGCTCGCGGACATGGGCGCCGCTGGCCAGATACGGCTTGTCGTTCGCGACCATGTTGATGGTTTCGGCCAAGTGCAGAATCCAGGGCAGGTAGAGCAGCACGGCGAGCGATGCGACCGCCGCGAGGGCCACCGCGTATCGCGGCTGCGTGCGGCGAATGGCCAGATACACCAGGACGCCGCCCAGCGCGAGCGCGAGTCCCATGGCGGGCAGATAGTGCACGTAGAACAACGCGGCCAGCGACGCGGCGCAAGTGATCCAATGACGGCGGCGCGCGGGTTCGGCGATGAGCGCGGTGGCGCAGCGGATGGTCAACATCGCCAGCACCATTTGCAGCATGTAGCTACGCGCCATGCGCGCGTAGAGCAGCAGAAAAGGCGAACTCACCCACAGTGCCAGGACCCACCAGCGGGCCGGCGAAGCCAGTTGCGAGCCCCAGAACTTCCAGAGCAGCACCGTCGCTACCAACAGCATCAGAACCGAAAGCGCGCGCAGGCGCGCGATATCGGTACCGGGCAGCGGCAGCGCGTTCCAGGCACGGGCCAGCAGGTAGTAGGCCGGCGGATGATATTCGCGCGTGAGATCGTCGAGCGAACGGTGGATCGGTTTGGCGATGGTTTCAAGTGTGTGAAACTCATCGCCCCAGATGGGCAGCAGATCCAGGCGCGGCAGAAGAAGCGACGCCTGGAGCAACAGGCACAGTATAAGTGGATAGCGCCTTGCGGCTGCGAGCGCGCGCATCAATACCAGTTCCGGATGCGTACTTCGACGCCCGAGCCGGCCAGCGCCTTTTCAAAGATCGCGAGATCGGTGTTGCGCGAATGATAAGGGTAGACAGCCTTGGGCTTGAACGCGCGCACGGCGTCGGCGGCTTCCTCGGGTGTCATGGTGTATGGCAGATTCATGCACACGAAGGCGGCGTCGATGCTCTTGAGCGCGCGCATTTCGGGTACGCCCTCGGTGTCGCCGGAAATGTAGAAACGCTTGCCGCCGAAGCCGAGCACGTAGCCGTTGCCTTCACCGCGCGGGTGGAACGGCTTGCCGTCCGGGCGCATGCGCTTGAGGTTGTGGGCCGCGATGGCCTCGACCTTCCATTTGCCGAAGTCCTTGATGTCGCCGTTTGCGAGCAGCACCGCGCCGGAGACTTTCGCGACCACCGCGGCCGGCCCGGCCACGATCGTGGAAGCCTTGCGCAATTTGGCGATAGCTTCGGCGTCCAGGTGGTCGCCGTGTTCGTGTGTGATGAGAATGAGGTCGGCGGCCGGAGCGTTCGCGTAGTTCGCCGCGCCCCACGGGTCCACGTGAATCACCATGCCGCCGCCGGAAATCGTAAGGCTGGCGTGGCGGACGGGCGTGACGGTTACGACGCCGTCCGTTGTTGGAAACTGCTCCGGCGCCGCGCCGGCCACGTTAACGAGCGCGGCGAGAAATAGGCAGACAACCACCCAGGTTCTCATGTCTAGTTATTCTAATCCCGGCATACGGGGCTACACCATCAACATACCGCCGTTCACTTCGATGATCTGCCCTTCGATGAAGCTCGCCTGCTTCGAGCACAGGAACAGAATCACGTTGGCGCATTCGGCGGAATCGCCCAAACGGCCGAGCGGCGTGGCGGCCACCATGTTGTCGAGCATCTGGCGCGTCGAGAACTTGCGGTGGAAATCGTTGTCGATGGTACCGGGCGAAACGGCGTTGACGCGAATGCCGTAAGGCGCGAACTCCTTGGCCATGCCTTTGGTCATGCACGACACGGCGGCCTTCGATGAGGAATAGGCGATGGCTCCGATGCCTCCGCCGTTGCGCGCGGCGATGGACGAGAGATTCACGATCACACCGCGCTTCCGTTCGATCATGCCGGGCAGCACGGCCTGCGAGACGCGCATGGCGCTGGTCCAGTTGAGCGTGATGACGCGGTTCCAGAGGTCGGGCGTGAAGTCGAGGAACTTGCAGCGCTCCACCAGAGAGCCGGCGTTGTTGATGAGGATGTCGATGGGGCGCTTGATCGAGCTGATCTGGTGGACCAGGCTTTCGATGCCTTTGGTGGTCGAGAGATCCGCCGCTAGCAGTTCGCCTTCGCCTCCCGCTTCGCGGATGCGCTTGAGTACGTCTTCGGCTCCGGCGCGATTGGCGTTGTAGTGCGCGAAGACGTAGGCGCCGCGCGCGGCGAAGGCCACGGCGGTTTCCGCTCCGATGCCGCTGGAGGCGCCGGTGACTAGGGCGCACTGCCCCTGGAATTCAGATGGATCGCACATAGGGTTACCTCATGAACAGCGAACCGGGGACAGACCGCTGGCGTCCACGCGCCGCTTCGCGGCTTGGGACGCAGTGGTCAGTCCCCTAGGCCGCTAGACCGGCTAGGACGCCTCGCATGTAGGAGAACGAGCGCTGCATGCCGGGCAGCGGGTCGTCGCCGTCGATTTCGTATTCGAGCATGACGCCGCCCTGGTACTTCATCTTCAAGAGCTGCTTGAAAATGGCCGCGATGGGGAGCACTCCCTGGCCGACGACCGCGCCGCGATTCTTGCCCGATGCTTCGACGATGTCCTTGATGTGCACGTCGAACAGGCGGCTTCCGGCGGTGGCGATGGAGGTGGGCACGTCAACGCCGGTACGCGCTTCGTGGCCCACGTCGATGCACAGGCCGACGCGCGGGTCCATGTCCTTGATCACCGCCAGACCGTCCTTGGTGCCGGGGAAGTGCTTGTCCTCGGGACCGTGGTTGTGGATGGCGACCTTGATGTCGAATTCGCGAACCAGTTTTTCGATGCGTGGCATGCTCTCGCGCGAGGGCGCGATGATCATCATGGGCATCTTGGCCAGACGCGCGTATTCGAACATGCGGCGTAGTTCGGCTTCGTCGTCCTTGGCCATGCCGATGACGCCTCCGGAGAGAATCGTGATGCCGGCGGCTTCGAATTCGGCGACGGCCTTGGCGATCTCCTCGGGTTTACTGTTATATAGGAGATGAAACTCCTTAATGCTCACGTAGGAGATCTTCATCTCGCGCATCATGCGGATGGCGAGGCCGCGCTGGAAGTTGCGCAACGAGTAGGTTGCCACTCCGAGCTTCAGCGCTGCTTCGCCCGGTGAGGCGGCGAAGCTCGCGGCGGGCGCGGCGGAAGCCGCGGCCAAGGCAGAAAGAAAACCACGACGATCTGTGCGGAACATAGCTTGAAATTAGCACATCGCGTCGTGAGGCGATTCGTTATAGTAGATCCGTGATTTCGCTACGCACGTGCGCTTTGGTGTTCAGTATGGCTGCTCCGCTGGCGGCCGGCGGCGGGTTCATGCGTCTGTTCGACGGCAAGACGTTGGAGGGATGGACCACCGTCAACAAGAAAGGTCCCGGCTATGTGGCCGAGCACGGTAAGATCGTCTGTCCGAAGCACGGCGGCGGGAACGTCTTCTACACGAAACGCGAGTATGCGAACTTCATCCTGCGGCTGGAGTTCCGTATGGAGGCGGGCGGCAACAACGGCGTGGGCATTCGTGCGCCGGTGGAAGGCCGGATTTCGCAGGTCGGCATGGAAATACAAATCCTGGACGATGAGTCGCCGCGTTACAAAGGGAAGCTGCACGATTACCAGTACAACGGATCGGTGTACGGCGTGTTCGCGGCGCGCGGGGGCGCTCCCAGGATGCCGTGGAAGTGGAACAAGATGGAGATCCGGGCCGTGGGTCCGCGCGTCGTGGTGCGCGTGAACGGCCGCACGGTGGTGGACGGCGATTTGAGCACGGTGAAAGATCCGAAAACGCTCGCGGCGCATCCCGGCATCGCGCGCGCGAAAGGCTACGTGGGCTTTCTAGGTCACGACACCAACGTCGAGTTCCGCAAGGTCGAAATCAAAGAGCTGCCGTAGCCAGCTTCGACACCAGCATCCACTTCAACACGCCGGCCGGCTGCGCGCCGAAGCGGTCCATGTCGATGCGGGCTAGAGCCCCTTTCTTGAAGTCCACCTGCATGGATGGCGTGCCGAGCAGGTGCGCCGTGAGACGGCCGAACAGCGGCTCATGTCCGGCCAGGTAGAGGCACGCAAGGTCGCGGTGCAGGCGGATTTCTTCCCAGGCGTCGTTGGGATCGGCCATGGGCGTGAGCGCGTTCGAGTGCACGAGTTCACCCTGGTAGCCCAGGATCTCGGCGGCCAATTCGGCGGTCTCAATCGCGCGGCGGTAAGGGCTGGTGAGGATCAGCGACGGGGTGACGCGTGCCTGGCGCGCCAGCTTGAGAATGGCCTTCAAGCGCGCGATGCCTTCCTTGGTCAACGCGCGATCGGCGTCGCGCAATCCGGTGCGCTCCCACTCCGCGATGCCGTGACGTTGTAAGTAGATTTCCATGCCCGGTGGCCGCCTTGTCCGCCATTCTGGCATACTCAAAAGGGTTTTCGACACTCATGACCGACAATGCAGCCTGGCGCGAACGGGGCGAACGCGCTGCTTTCTATCTCACTTGTGCGAGCGCCGTGGCGGGGCTCGCCTCCATCGCGGCTTGTCATATTCTGTTGGCGCTGTCGGTGGTGGCGTTGCTCGTGTCTGGAGCGAAACTGCGTTTCCCGCCGGTGAAGATTCCGTTGGCCATCTTCGTGAGTTCGACGGTGGTGTCGCTGTTTCTTTCCGCGGACCCGTCGGCGGGCCGGCCGCAGATTCGAAAGTTCTTCGTGTTTCTGGTGCTGCTGACGGTGTCGAGCCTGATCGTGAAGGCGGCTGCGATCCGCGGTGTGGTGATGGCGTGGATCGGCATGGCGTCGCTGTCGTCGGTGTGGGCGCTGGTGCAGTTCTGGCGCAAGCTGAACGGGGCGCGGCAAGCCGGCATCCACTTCTACGAGTACTACGTAGCCGAACGCATCACCGGCTTCATGAGCCACTGGATGACGTTCAGCGGGCAGATGATGTTGGTGCTGTTGCTGCTGGCGGCGTTTTTGTTCTTTTCGCCGCGTGCGCGGCGCTGGTGGTGGGTTTGGGTGTCGTGCGCCGTGCTGATTGCCGTGGCGCTGGTGGCGGCGTGGACGCGAAGCATGTGGATCGCCACGGTGGCGGCGGGACTCTATCTAGTGTGGTGCTGGAAACGCTGGCTGGTGTTGGCGGTGCCGGTGTTGCTGGTGGTGGGATTCCTGGCATCGCCGGCTTCGGTGCAAACGCGCGTCACTTCCATGTTGCATCCGAAAAAGAACACCGACTCCAACCAGCACCGCATTGTCTGCTGGCGCACGGGGTGGGAGATGATCAAGGCGCACCCGTGGTTCGGCGTGGGCCCTGAGCACGTGCGGTTGGAGTTTGATAAATACGTCCCGGCCGACATTCCGCGCCCGCTGCCCGAGGGCTGGTATGGGCATCTGCATAACCTGTACGTGCACTACGCGGCCGAACGCGGCGTGATCGGAATGCTGGCGCTGGTTTGGATGCTGGGCAAGATGCTGTTCGACTTCCTGGTGCGCCTACGCAGACTCAAGCCGGGGCCAAGCGACGCGCGTTTTCTGCTGCACGGAGGCGTCGCGGTGTTGATCGCGGTTCTGGTGAGCGGACTGTTCGAGTTGAACCTGGGCGACAGCGAAATCCTGTTCCTGTTCCTGGCGACGATGGCGCTGATCTACAACGTGGAAGAGCGCGAGGCTACGGCCGTACAGTGATTTCGCGTACCATGATGGCCTTGCGAGCTTCGCCGTCCGTGCCGGGGTACTTGAACCAGGAATAGACGATCAGGAAACGATCTTTGTCGAGCGCGACCATGTCGGTGTAGCCGCAGGAATCGGCTTGCACGTTCGGCGCGGTGAGCGGTACCAGGCGATACGGCGCGCTCCACTGCCTGGCCTGCTTGTCGAATGAGAAGCGCACTTCGGCGCCGGGACGCCCGGAGCTGAGCACCGTGACGCCGTTCGCCAGACGCATCAGACGCGGATAGACGCCGTTCGGCGCGATGATCTCGGGCTTGCTCCAGGTCTTGCCCTGGTCGCGCGAACGACTCAAATACATGGGTCCTTCGCTGCGCGCTACCGAAATGAGCGTCCCGTCGGCGAGGACTTCGAACGTGGGTTCGGTGAAGCCGTCGCGTTCGGGACCGTTGGGATCGAGCGCGAGGTCGGGCTGATAGAGAATGCGTCCCTGCACCTGCCAACTGCGGCCTTCATCGGTCGAACGGTAGAAGAACGCGTTTGAGTAGAAACGCTTCTGGCCTTCGATGAGTCCGGGATACATGCACAGCAGCAGCGAACGGTCGCGGAGACGCCGCACCTGGCCGAAGACCACGATGGGGAAAATTTCGCGCACGGAGTAGCGCAGCGCCTGCGGATCGTCGAGCGCAGCGCGCTCCATCTTCCAATCGAGCGACCCTTGCGAAAGACGCGCGAACCAAATGCCCTGCAACTGTTCCGGCAGCTCGCGCAGACGGTAATAGGTGTAGGTGTTCTTCCACGGATCGGTCTGCTTACCGAGCGGCGCGGGCAGCTTCAGCGATGCGAGCGGCGCCGGACGCGGCGTGCGCAGATCCAGGTGGTCGCCGTTTCGCAGCGGCAGGCCGTAGACGCCCTTACTGGTCGAGTCGAGTTTCCAGGTGCGGCCCTGGTCGCTCGACAGCGCGCGGTTCGGTTGCGCGGATTCGAGGCCGTAGCTTTCGGCGGCGTCCGGAGCCAGATGGAAGTGCACGGCGATGCGCCCGTCGGCCCAACGCACGATGGAGGGGAATTGGTAGTAGCCCCAGCGGCGTACTTCCGGCGGTCCGGCGGTGACCAGAACCGGATCGGAGATGTTCACGTGCGGCGCGGCCATGGCGGCGGCCGATGCCATCATCAAACCGAAAAGGACGCGAGTGGTCTTCACTTTTGCGAACTCCTCATGAGTTGTTGCAGTTCGGCGCGTGTCAACGCGCGATGAGCGCCGATAGAGAGATCGGCGATTTCGAGCGGTCCGATCGAGACGCGCACCAGCTTCAGCACCTTGCTTTCGATGGCCTCGACCATCCGCCGCACCTGGCGGTTGCGCCCCTCGGTGATCGTGATTTCAAAAAACGTTCGCGTCGCGCTGTCGCGCACGCGGCGCACCTCAGCGGGCCGCGTGGGGCCGTCTTTCAGCGTGACGCCGCGGCGCAGTTGATCCAGTTGTTCGTCCGTGAGAAGCGTGGAGGCTTTCACCAGGTAGGTCTTGGGAATCTTGTGCTCCGGATTCGTCATCCTCTCGGCAAACTGCGTGTCGTTGGTCATCAGCAGCAAGCCGCTGGTGTCCAGGTCCAGGCGTCCCACCGGAAAGATGTACTCTTCCACGTCCGCCAGCAGGTCGTACACCGTGGGACGTCCTTCCGGGTCCTTGTAAGTGGTGAGGTAGCCCTTGGGTTTGTAGAGCAGCAGATAGATGTGCTGCGTGGCCTGGAGCGGTTTGCCGTCGAGCGTGACTTCGTCGCGGTCCAGATCCACCCAATGGTCCGGAGTTTGAATCAGACGCCCGTTGACGCGCACACGGCCCTCGCCAATCCAACTACGCGCTTCGGTGCGCGAACCGGCGCCGGCCTTCGA
>CAZDIZ010000069.1:16363-17806 GCA_964505625.1 uncultured Solibacteraceae bacterium
GGGAGCGTGCCGGCTCAAGTCTCCGGCGACTGTTTGCGGACAAAAGCGTCGATGCTGCGGACGAGCAGCTTGGCGGTGGGCAGCTTGGGCAGGATGCTCCAGGTGGCCGAAATCGGCAGCATGACGGAGCGTCCGCCGGCGTCGACCATCTTTTCAATGGTGGTTCCGAGGAAGCGGTTCAGTTCGGTCCGGACGCGTTCGATGGGGTCCAGACGTTCGATCAGGGCCAGGAAAGACGGGCCGCTCCAACGAAACAACTGGTCGGCCGGCGTCAGACCGGAACGGAGGTGATGTCCGTACTCGTTGAGTACCTGGTCGCCGATGGTAAAGCCAAAGCGGGCATTGATGAGCTGTATGCGGTTGACGACGGCGACAACGGCGAAGGCGCGGCCGGAGCGGCTGGTGAGTGTTTCCAGGGCCTTCTCTGCTTCAGCGCGCGCCGGCAGGCCGGTGGCGACGTCCATGGTGGGAGCGGTGGAGAATTCCTCCATCCGCTCGCGGGAGCGTTCGAGTTCCGCGCTGAGGTCCGAGACGGTGTGGGCCGACTGCTGCTTGTGTTCCTCGATTTCCTCCTGGATGTGTTCGAGGCAGTCTTCCAGGCGCAACTTGAGCGTGCGCATGTCGTCCAGCGCCGAGACGTGCTTGATTTGCTGTTCAATCTCCTGCAGCCGGTTCAACGTGCGCTCGTTGCCGCCGCTGATGGCCACCACGGTGCGCGTCAGCATGGCGACCATGTTCTGGAGTTCGGTGCCTTGTTTGGAAATGTAGCCGGAGGTGCGTTGGCTGTACGCCGCCATGGCTTTTACCACGGCGCCCGCGGTGAAGACGATCTGCGAGGAGGAACACTCGTCGGTGAGGGAATCCTGCAAGGCCTGAATGTCGGCGCGGAAGCGTTCATACTCGGCCGGCTCGCCCATGATCGCATGTAGCCCGATTCCTTGAATCAGCAGCTGGATCACGTGGAAGAGTTCTTGCAGAACTTCCTCTTCCTTGCCCGACATCAGGTACTTGCGAAGCGAAATCATCCGTGATTAGCCGTCCATGCCCTCTGGGATCATAGTGAGCCCCGCACTACCATGCATATCGGCGTCACGGCCGGGCGGTTGTAGGAATAATGACCCGAGGTGAAGACCGCCGCCGCGCGGCCGATAAGAAGGAAGTAATGGGTCCCGGGTACGATGGCGCCGGAGCGGTGGAAGAGCATCTCGAACGGCTTTGCTCTATTCTGAATGAGCCGCAAGGCCTTTACCTGAACCACATTGCCCGTCTGGCACAGCACGTGTTTCGTGTCCCGGTGGCAATGCTGGGCTTCCTGAACGATGCCTCGCAGTGCCACGAGTTGTTCGGAAACGGTGGCCTGGCGCCATGCCAGTTTGCTGAGTTGATCGGCGCGGGTGACGGTCCGCTGCAGCGTGTGGTGGTGACCGACACCCGGCGCGGTGG
>CAZDIZ010000069.1:17906-19886 GCA_964505625.1 uncultured Solibacteraceae bacterium
GACGGTTGCTATACGTATCTGAACAAGACCTGGGAGCGCCGGACTGGGATCGCCGTGGAGCAACTACTCAACACACAGTTGCGCGGACTGCTACATCCGGAAGACGAGCCCCAATACGCGACGGCCTTCTGGGACGCTCTCTCTCGCCGTGAGCCATTCTCCACGGAAGTGCGCCTTAGGCTTTGTGACGGAGAGCACGGCAGGTTCTTGGTGCATGCCGCGCCGCGGTTATCCGAGAACAACGAGTTTCACGGACTCTCAGGGTCTTTCACCGAAGTCAAGTTCCACCAACCGGCGTAGCCGGCGCGTCCAGTTGCACCTTTCTTGCCAGCCACGCATCTAACCAATCTTCTGGGGGAAAGCGATGCGTGTACTGGTTGTGTTGGCGGTGTGGACTGCGTCCGTGTGGGCACAGGCTACGTCCAGCCTGACTGGGACGGTGGAAGACAGTTCGAGTGCGCGCGTCGCGGACGCCGAAGTTACGCTGTGGAATCCGGTGACTTCCTTTCGCCGTTCCGCGCACACGGATGCAAGCGGCGCTTTCCAATTCGCGAATATTCCCTTTCACACTTACGAACTGAAGGTCGAGAAGACCGGCTTTCTTCCGCACACCGAATCACTGTCGCTGCGTTCGAACGTGCCGGTGCGGATCACGGTGAAGCTGACGCTGGAACAGTTGCGGTCGAGCGTCACGGTGGACGGCGGGCGCGAAAACGCGCTGGTCGATCCGGAAGAGACCGGCTCGCACGCGCAGATGAACCAGGACAACATCGACCGCATGGCGCTGGTGGCCGGGCGCCGCGGGCTCGAGTCGGTGCTGGCGAGCTTTCCGGGGTTCGCGCAGAACGCCAACGGCGCGGTGCATCCGCGCGGGTCGCACAACCAGATGACGTTCGTGATCGACGGCATGCCCATTTCCGACCAGCTCACCGGAGCGTTTGCCAACGCTGTGGATCCGAACGTGGTGGAGACGGTCGAGTTGTTCACCGGCGACATTGCCGCCGAGTACGGAAACAAGACGGCCGCGGTGGCCAACATCAGCACGCGTTCAGGACTCGGCACCGGACGGCGCGCCACGGGTAGCTTTGCCACCAGCGCCGCCGGTTTCGACACGCTTTCGCAAGTGGCGCGAGTGGCGGGCGAAGCCAAACGGTTCGGCTACACCGTAAACGTGAACGTCATGAAGAGCAACCGGTATCTGGACCAGGTTTCGCTGGATAATCTGCACAACGGCGGTAATTCCGAGCGCGGGTTCGCGCGGTTGGACTATCAGGCGGGCGACCGCGATACCCTGCGCCTGAACCTGATCTCCGGTCGTTCGTCGTTTCAACTGGCCAACCTGGCGAGTCAGCACGCAGCCGGGCAGGACCAGCGCCAGACGCTGAAGGATTTCGCAGCCTCGTTGGGATGGATGCACGTGATGAACGCGGCTTCGACGTTTGATTCGACGCTGTCCTACCGCACCAGCGTCGCCCAGCTACTCCCGAGCCCCGGCGACACGCCGGTCACGGCCGCTCAGGCGCGTCATCTTTCGACGTTGAATTTCGCCAACCGCTACAACACCGTGCAAGGCGCGCACAACATCAAGATCGGCGCCGACGTTCAGCATTTTCCGGTGAGCGAGAATTTCAGTTTCGGTGTCACCAGTCCGGCGTTCAACGATCCCGCTTCGGGTGGGTACATTCCGGCGCTCGCGGCGTTCGATCTTTCGCGCGGCGGCCGTCTGTTCCATTTTTCGAAGAAGGACGCGGGCAACTTCTACAGCGCGTTCGCGCAGGACAGCATAAACGCGGGCAGCTTTCACTTTTCGGCCGGCTTGCGCTACGACAACTACCGTTTCCTGGTGAACGCCAACCAGCTGCAGCCGCGTTTGGGGATGGCGTTTCACATCAAGGAAACCGGAACCGTACTGCGCGCCAGTTACAACCGTCTGTTCCAAACGCCGCCGAACGAGAACCTGCTGATTTCGAATTCGGAGGA
>CAZDIZ010000069.1:19986-23526 GCA_964505625.1 uncultured Solibacteraceae bacterium
ACGCTTCCGGTGCGCGGCTTCTCTTCCATCGTGAGTTTGACGCATTCGCACGCGGTGGTCACGCCGCCGTTCACCGGCGGGCTGTTCATCGGCAACAGCGCCATCGACGCACTCAACGCCGGGCCGTTTGTGATCGACCACGATCAGAAGCTGAGCGTGCAGGCGACGGCGCAGTACAGCTCGCGGCGCGGCTTCTGGGCCAACGTGGTCACGCGGTACGATTCCGGGCTGGTGTCGAATCCGTCGGACCCAGCCGAAGTGGCGCGCGATCCGGACTACGCCGCGCTGCTGCCGTATGTGAATCTCACTAGCGATCCGCCGCGCGTCAAGCCGCGCACAATCGTGGACGCCGCTGTAGGCTACGAATACAAGCGCGGAGAGCGTCGCGTCTGGGAATTGAGCTTCGAGGTGGCGAACCTCACCAATAAGCGGGCGCTGTACAACTTTCAGTCGATCTTCGTGGGCACGCGGCTGGTTGGCCCGCGCAGCGCCGGTGTGCGTTTGCGCTGGTATTGGTAGCGCCTCAGCTTGAATACCGCCGTGGTGTGCAGGAAGATGAATGCATGAGTGCACACCCGATCGCTTCCGATCCGTGGATCGAGTACCTGAAAACCGTCGACACACCCACGCTGGCCAACGCCATTGAGCTGTTGAAGCTGCGTCCGCACAATCAGGGCTTCACGCCGCTTTCCATCCGCTGCCTGTTTCCGGAACTGGGCCGCATGTGCGGTTACGCGGTGACAGCGCAGGTGGAGACCATGACCGACATGGGCAAGCTCGACCGTGGACTGTTCACCGAACTCTACCGCGCGGTGGACGCGTCGCCCAAGCCCGCCGTGATCGTGCTGCAGGAGATCGGCGGCCATCCGGATTACGCCGCGCATTGCGGCGAAGTGATGGCGACGTTTTTCACGCGACTGGGCGCGGTGGGCCTGGTGAGCGATTGCGGTGTGCGCGACATTCCGGAAGTGCGCGCGATGGGATTCCGCTATTTCGCGCGCGGCGCCGTGGCCAGTCACGCCTACTTCCGCATCGCGAAGCCCAGCGTGCCGGTGCAGATCTGCGGCCTGGTGGTGAAGCCCGGCGACGTGCTGCACGGCGACGAAAACGGACTGCTACTAATCCCCGACGCGGCGCGCCCGGGTTTGGCCGCGGCCGTCGAACACGTCCGCACCAGTGAGCGCAAGCTGATGGAAATGGTGCGCGGCGCCGATTTTTCGATTCAGGATTTCAGCTTCGACAAAGTGGAGTAGCGCGCAATGAGCGAAAAAGACACGTGGCGGAATCCGGTTCGCGTCCGTCTGGAAAAAGGCGAGCCGGTAGTGGGTATCACGTTGTCGTTGCCCAGCGCCGAGGTGGCGGCGCAGGCGGCGACCATCGGTTTCGATTTTCTCTGGATCGAGATGGAGCACTCGCCCATCACTCTTGAATCGCTGCGCAATATGGTGCTGGCGACGCGCGACTTGCCCGGCGTGCCGTTTGCGCGCGTGCCGGTGAATGAACTTTGGACCGCCAAGCGCGTGCTCGATTCAGGCGTGTTGGGCGTGATCTTCCCGTTCACCAGCACGCCGGAACTGGCGCGGCAGGCCGCCAACGCCTGCAAGTACCCGCCGCTCGGCCGCCGTGGTTCGGGTGCGGGCCTGGCCACGCTGCGTTGGCCGGCGCCGGAAGGTTATTACGATTTTGCCGACCGCAACGTGATGGTGATCACGGTCATCGAAGAGGCGCGCGCGGTGGAGAACATCGAAGACATCGCGGCCACGCCCGGCATCGACGTGCTGTTCATCGGCACCAGCGATTTGTCGTTTTCGCTTGGGTTGCGCGGGGCGCAGGATCAGCCCAAGCTCGATGACGCCATCGCGCGCATTGCCGCCGCCGCCAAAGCGCACGGCAAGCACCTGGGCCGCCCGGTGGCCACCGCCGCCGATCTCGAAAAGAGCATGGAGCAAGGGTTCCGCTTCTTCCAGGCGAAGACGGATCTGGGCTTCATGACCGCGGGCGCCAAGGCGTTCCTGGAGCCGTTGGGCAAGGCCGCCGCGAGCGCGGGCAAGAGCAGTCCACTCTACTAGCCATGAATCGCCGTGTGTTCTTGAATTGCATGCAGGTGCCGTTGCTGGCCGCGGGCCGCGTCGAATTCAATGTGCTTGACTACGGGGCGCGTGCCGGCGGCAAGACGCTCGCGACCACGGCGATACAGGCCGCTATCGACGCCTGCCACGCCTCCGGCGGCGGCCGCGTGGTGGTGCCGCGTGGCGTGTTCACGACCGGCACCATCCGTTTGAAGAGTCACGTCACCTTGCGTGTGGACGCCGGGGCGCGTCTGGTGGGCAGCACCAATCAGGCGGACTATCCCAAGGATGCCGGCGTCTGCGATTGGCATCCGCGCTTTTCCTGGGGACGTGAATTCACCGGGACGCTGGTGTTCGCCGAGGGTGTAGAGGACATCGCCATCGAAGGCGAAGGCGTCATTGACGGCGCACAGAAGCCGGGCAAGGCGCGCACGTTTCCCAATCCCGGCGACCCAGAAAACCGCCGTCCCATGCTGGTGCGTTTTCGCGATTGCGCGAACGTGCGCGTCACTGGCGTCACGCTGGTCAATCCGGCGTCGTTCACCACGTTTTTTGTCGGATGCCGCGACGTGCTCATTGACCGTGTGCGCGTGCGCAGCCGGGAAACCGGCAACGGCGACGGCTTCGACTTCGACGGCTGCGAGCGCGTGCGGATTTCGAACTGCGACCTGATCACCGGCGACGATGCCATCGGGTTGAAGACGTTTCAGCCGAACAAGCCCAATCGCGATTTCGTCATCACCAACTGCGTTATCAGTTCGAGTTGGGCGGCGGTCCGGTTAGGGCCGGAGTCGTTCGCCGATATGCGCAACATTGCGGTGAGCAACTGCGTGTTCCGCGATTGCCGCGACGGCTTCAAGATACAGTCCTGCGAAGGCGCGACCATCGAGAGAATGGTGTTCTCGAATATCGTGATGGAAAATGTGTTGCGTCCGTTCTTCGTTACGCTCAACGCGTTCAGCATGAGTAAGCATGCGCCTTCGGGCCGCACGAGCGTTGGCAAGCTGCGGGACCTGCACGCGAGCAACATACGCGCCGTGGTTCCGAAGAACCCCACTGGAAAGGGTTTCGACCAGCCCTGCGTGGTCTTCGTTGGTTTGCCGGGACATGCGATCGAAGACATCAGTCTCACGGATTTCGACCTGACCATGCCGGGAGGCGGTACTCCCGAGCAAGCCGCACGCCGGGATGTTCCGGAGTTGCTCGATGAAGAGAAACTGTATCCGGAAGCGATCCACTTCAAAGGTGAGTTGCCGGCGTCGGGGATTTACCTGCGGCATGTTCGCGAGGTTCGGATGACGCAGTGCCGCATCGAGACCGCGACACCTGATGCGCGCGCGTTCGTGGCCGGCGATGACATCGAGGATGCTGCTTTCGTATCGGTCACCGGTGCCGGTTCGGAGCAGGCGCCGGGGCTGGTGAAGTTCACCGATGCGAAGGATGTGCGTCTCGTGAACTGCCGTGTGAAGGC
>CAZDIZ010000069.1:23626-30395 GCA_964505625.1 uncultured Solibacteraceae bacterium
GCCCGTGTAACTGCCCTCAATTCCATTTCGATCCAGGCGGTATTCGAGCGTTCGTCCGCGCCAGTTCAACGTCTGCCCGAATCCGTGCTTCCAGAACTCGGGCGGAGCCGTGGGCGCGAGTGTCACCGAGCCGTCGAGTTGGAACTCGACACCGAGCAGATTGCGCTGCACAATGCGGATGAAGTTAGCCGGATACTCGCAATACTTCTGCGCGCCGTAGCCGCCTTTGGCGCCGTAACGTTCGCGCCAATACCAGCCGCCCTCGCGGCCCGCGCGCGCCACGCGATGCAGCGTGTCGACCAACCCTTCGGCGTCGCCCATACGCGCCCGTGCCAGGCATTCCAGATGCCAGACGCGCCCCATGGCGGCCATGTCCATGCGATCGGGATGCGAGAATTCCCAGGCCTCGTACTTTTCAGGTTCGGTGGCGATGCCGGTGGGCATGCCTCCGTAGTAGAAACGGGTTTCGTTCTTCAGCTTGGGCCAGAGCGCGGCTTGTTGCGCGGGTGTTGCCAGGCCGAAGGCGAGCGCGCACCAGTCGGCGTCGGTGTAACCGTGGCTGCGGATGAACCCACGCTCCGGGTGAAGGTATTCGGCGAAGCGATCCTGACACCAGAAGCGCGTGATGAAGTGATGGCGGATGCGTTCGGCGAGCTTGTCGAAGCGTATGGCGTTCGCCGTGTCGCCGATGATGCGGTTGAGCGCGGCGGCGCGGCGGAAGGCGTCCACGGCGTGCGGCTGCGAAACGCCGTCGCATTCGAAGCGCAGCGGCCGTTCGACGTAATATCCAGCGCCGCGAACAGCGCCATCGGGCGTTACGAGCGTTGCCAATTGACCAGCGGCGCGGTTCACCGAATCAATGCGCGCGGCGAGCCAATTACGATCGAGCGTGCGCCGGAAAATGACGTCGGCGTTTTGTATGTAAGTGGGTGCGGCGAGCGCGGCCAGCGGGTTGCCCGGAACCCAATGCCGGTACAGGCCGCCGTTCGCGTCCACGGGCGCCTGGTAGCCTTTGGGCCCGATTGGTTTCCCGGCCAGCTCCGGCAGCACGGCGATGGGCAGCGTACCGTCGGCGCGCTGAAATGAACGCACGTAGTCGAAGTTGAGCCGCGCGGTGTCCACCTGACCGAGCCACAGAAGCGCGTCGGTCAACTGGTGGCCGTCGAGCGATGGATAGGTGTTTCCATAGCCGAAGCCCTTCCCGTCGGCGCACACCGAAAAATATCCGGGGAATACCTTGGGGTTGACCGCGGCCAGCACGTTGCGCGACGCGGCTTCGCGATAGGCTTCCGCGATCAACTCGTCGGGAAGAGAAGGCGAGGAGAGTGGAGATTGAAACGACGGAGCCAACGCGCCAAGGCCCAAGCGCAGACAGTCGCGGCGAGTCATGGATGGGTCGCGCATGAAGCGATCTTACAAAAAAACGCGGCGGCGCATCGGAGAGCGCGCCGCCGCGTGCCTTTCAGCCTTCAGGTGGCTGTCAGAAGATGAACCGGATACTCAGTTGGAGCCGTCGTGCATAGTTGTCTTGTGTCGAAGCGTTGATCTGCCCGAAGCCGGCCGCGTTGGCGCTCTGCGCCGTGGTCACCGTCATGTTCGGCGACGGGAAGTACGGGTGGTTGAATGCGTTGAGGGCCTCGGCGCGGAACTGGATCATCTTGCCTTCGGTGATCATGGTGTCCTTGACCACGGCGAGGTCGACGTTGTTCTGGCGTTGGCGGCGCAAGTTGCTGAAACGGAACGGCCACCAGCGAAGCTGCGTGCTCTGCAACTGCTTGCCGCTGGCGGTCTCGAACCCGGTGATGTTGAACCAGCTATTGGGAGTGCGATCGCCGATGTCGCGAACAATGGTGCTCGGGTCGCCGTAGAAAATGGCGTTCTGGAAGCGGAGCGGGAAGCCGCTCTGCAAGCTCCAGATACCGGAAACCTGCCAGCCACCCACCAAGCGGCTCACCACGGCGTTGGAGTTGGCCAGCAGCGCTTTGCCCTTGCCAAATGGAAGCTCGTAAACGTAACTCACGTTGATGCGGTGCGGCGCGTCGGCGTCCGAGATTTCATGGATGGGCAGCGGATCGCCCGCGTTGAGCAGGTTGGTGGCCTGCATCCATTTCGAGAAGGTGTAGCTGCCCATGATGGTGTAGCCCTTGCTGAAGCGTTTCTGCCCGCTGAGTTGGAGCCCGTGGTACCAGGTGAAGCCGCTGTTGTCGCTGGTGTAGAGGTTGTTCGATCCAAACTGGCGGTAGGGCATCAGCAGCGTCTGCCGCGTGATGTTGGAACTGGTGTATGTGCCCTGCGTGTTGCCGGCCACCAGCCCCTGCATGGGATTGGCGATGTTGGCGGTGAGGTAGTTGTTCCAGACGTCATCCCGCACCATGCTCTTGCTCCAATACTGATAGGGCAGGGCGTTGACGTTGCGGCCGAGCGTATCGCTGGTGGCGCCGCCGGTGCTGATTTCGACGTGATTGGTCTTGCTGCCGACGTAGTCAGCCTGGAACATGAAGCCTTTATACTCGTGCTGGAGACCGAATTCCCAGCGTAGCGTCATCGGCACTTTCGGTTCCTGGTTGAAGAACGAGAAGCCCTGGCCCAAGAAAGTCTGATAGCCATCGGCGCTGCCCTTCGGTTCAGTGATGCCGTTCGGGAAAGGCTTGTCGAGGGTGGTTGCCCAGGTCAATCCGGTGTCGGTAGTGAGCACCATAGCGGTGTTCTGAGTGAAGCCGTTCTGATAGACGTCGCCCCGGCGCTGACCGAGGAACCCGGCGAACAATCCGAATCCACTACGCAGGACGGTTCGCGGCAGGATCTGGTAGGCGAGGCCAACGCGCGGTAGGAAGATGTTTTTGGGGGTCTTGTACAAACCGCCGTTGTTGCCATTCAAGCCAGCGAAGGTCATGCCGCCCTTGAGCGCGAAGGCGCTAACGGGCAGTTCGGGGAAGCCTCCCGAGTAGTTGGGATACAGCGTGGCGTACTTGGCCGCCGCCGCCGCCGAGATGGGCTGCACGTAGGATGTGTCAAAGCCCAACGTGCTGCGGTTGAAGCGCTCCTTCAACGGCGTTTCGAACTCATAGCGCAAACCCAAATTCACGGTGAGCTTGCTCGATACCTTCCAGTCGTCCTGGACGAAGAAGCCCCAGGAAGTGGATTGCTCGATGTAGTTGGAAGCGCGGACAATGAGCGCCGAATCGGGCAAGCCGAGCAGCAGCGCGGCGAGCGACTGTCCGTAGCCGCTGGGGGAAGCCGACGCGTTGTCCAGCGGTCCCTTGGTCCAGGTGGAACCGAATGTAAACGACCCGCTCTGCTGGTTGGCAAAGTTCTGGCTGGACTCCTGATAGGCGCGGAATTCGAAGCCCGTGCGGATGGAGTGCGTGTTGGCTACCTTGGACAGCGTGGCCGCCACCGTGTGGTTATTCACAGGCCGGTTCTCGCCGCCGATGCCGTTGCTGATATAGCTGGTGCTGGCGTAGTTGATGCGCGGGAAGCGCACGATCTCCTTGGGGATCTGGTTGGCATACTGCGACGAGAAGCCGAGTTTTGTGATGTCGAAGCCCACGGCCGAAGCGGGGCCGTCGGTATAGCGGATGAAGCGGTTGTAGCTGTAACGGGTGTTCAAGACCGTGGTCGGCGAGATGGTGTAGACGTGATCGAACATGGCCGCTTTCGAGTAGAACCCGAACACGATGCCCATGAAGGCGTTGTCGAAGTAGTTGTTGTAATTGCCGTTGCGAACGTAAGTGCTGTAGCGGACGAAGAAGCGCTGCTTGTCGCCCAGGTTCTGGTCCACGCGCCAGGTGTGGTTGTAGTACTTGACCTTCTCCGTCATGCTGGCGTCGCGGTAGTTGTTCAGGCCGAGCGGATCTCCAGGCGTCTTCTCGGTGGTTGGGTAATAGGACATGATCCCAGCGCCCACCTTGGTGATTCGGGACGCCGGGACGATGTTGCCGGCGAACGGGGTCTGCCGGTACCGGCTGCCTTCCTGCACACGCGTGGCCGGATCGTAGATCTGGTAGGACGATCCGCCGTTGGTCAGCAATTGCGAGAAGTCGCCGTTGTGCATGGCCGGCGTCGGAACGGTGTTGGTTGTGTCGTCGTGCCGCGGGCGCGCGTCGTGAATACCCTCATATCCCCACAGGAAAAAGGTCTTGTTGCGGCCGTCATACACTTTCGGGATGTGGATCGGGCCGCTGAAGGAGCCACCCCAGCGGTCGAACTTGAAGTTGGGCACCGGAAGGCCGGTCTTGTTGTTAAAGAAGTCGTTGGCCAGCATGCTCGGACGGTAGAACGAGTAGCCGCCGCTGCCGTGGAACTGGTTGGTGCCGGACTTAATGCTAATGTTGGTGACGCCGCCCTGCGTCTGGCCGAACTGCGCGTCGAAGGTGGCCGTCTGGACCTTGAATTCCTGCACGATGTCGGTGGGCGGCACGTAGGACGCAGTCACTTCGTTGGCGTTAGCGGTGGCCGTGGTGGGCGCGCCGTCGATGGTGAGGTCGTTCATGTTGCCGCGCGTTCCGCCCATCGAATAGTTGACGATGTGAGTGGGTTCGAATGGGCGGTCCAGGCGGACGCTGCCGTTGAAGGTGACACCGGCGGTGAGCCCGATCAGCAGGAACGGGTTGCCGTAGGACAACGGCAGGCTCGAAACGCGCTTGGAGTCAACCACCGTGCCCAGGGAGGCGTTTTCGCTGTTGAGTAGCGGAGCCTCGGCGGTGATGGTGACCGATTGCTCGGTGCTGCCCAGTTCGAGCTGACAGCTAATGTCGAGGCGGTCCGCGATGCGTACTTCGATGCCGGGCCTTACCGATTTCATGAAGCCCTGCGCGGTGACCTCGACGCTGTAGGTGCCCGGGCTCAACATCGGCGCCAGGTACATGCCTTCGGTGTTTGTCGTAAGAGTGACCTTGGTTCCCATGAGCTGGTTGGTCACCACGACCTTGGCTCCCGGCAACACCGCTCCGGTCGGGTCGGTGACCTTACCGAAGATGGTGCCTCGGGCGTCCTGGGCCATTAGGCTGAACGCTCCAGCGCAGAACAAAGACACTACGACTAGCATTACTCCAATTCGCATTCGCATGGTTTGCTCCATCCCGTCACTTGGCTACCTTGTTTAGGTGCCGTCGACTAACCTTCTTGCTTCCGCGACGTCTCTTGACTACGGACATCACGGCGTATTCTTTCCCCTGTCGCGACCAGCGGACAGACCCTTCCACCTACGTGGTCGTAACCACGTGGGAGTATAAGGGTGCCTCCGCCAAGTGTCAATAGGGCTTGGGGATAACAGTCGGGCACGCTTGGTGAGCAACCCGGTGAGTAACCCGGCTTCTCCACACGCGACCGCGGGCGGCTTGGTCATCCAGCTGGTCCTTTGGGCCCCGGGGAACCGACCGGCTACCGGCGACCGGTAAGCCGCGAAATTGCCACCGCGACGCTGTGGAATCCCGCTTCAAATATCCTCAATTTTGGTGAGCAACCCGGTAGGTAACAGTGGTAACATTATCATCCGATGGGTCTTGAACACGAAGCGATACGCGCACAGGTCGACCGGTTGCTTCAGAGTAAGACCTTTGAGACTTCCGAGGCGCACCGCCGGCTGTTGCAGTATCTGACCGAGGAAACCCTTGCCGGACGGGCTGAACGGCTCAAAGAGTACACCGTCGGCCTGGAGGCGTTCGGAAAACCGTCCACCTACGACCCGCGTCAGGACTCGATTGTCCGTCTGCAAGTTGGGCGGTTGCGTCAGAAGCTGCTGGCGTACTACGAAGCCGAGGGTGCTGAAGATCCCATCCACGTCAGTCTTCCCAAGGGTGGTTTCAGGCTGAGTTTTGAGCCCGGGCCGAGGGGGCACAACGGCGGGTTGGCGCTGACGGCGAATCACGGGAGAATCGTCGCGGCTCTGGCCGTGTTGGCGGTGCTGGCGCTGGCATGGGCCGGATACGCGACGGTGAGCCTGGTTCGATTGCGCAGGCAAGTGGCGCCGGCTTCGGAGCGTTGGACCCCGGATCTGGAAAAGATCTGGGCGCCGTATCTGGAAAGCAACCGTCCGATGTTGGTGTGCCTGGGGACGCCGTTGTTTGTGCGGATTCCGTCGCTTGGTTTCTTCCGCGACCCGAAGGCCAATGACTGGGACGAGGCCATGAGGTCGGAGCGCATGGGGACGGTGCGGAAGGCCGTCGGCGACACTAACTGGCTGCCCAGCTACAACTTCACCGGAGTCGGCGAAGCCAGCGGTGCGTTCCTTCTGGCCAAGGTGCTGAGTCCGCGCAAGCGGGATCTGCTTCTGACGCGCAGCAATCTGCTCAGTTGGCAGGAGATCGTCGACAACGACATCGTCTTCGTGGGGCCGCCGAAGTTCAACCTGCAACTGCAGGGTGCGCCCCTGGCTCAGGAAATCGTGATTGAACCGGACGGTGTCCGCAATCTCAAGCCGCAAAAGGGCGAGCCCACCTACATGACCGATCAGTTTCTGGCCGGAAAGCAGAACGACGGCGAGACCCACGCCGTCATCAGCCGCATGCCGGGCCCGAGCGGAGTGGGCGAGTTTCTGGCAATCTCCGGCAACGCGTCGGCCGACACCTTCGCCGCCGCGCAGTGGCTGACGCAGCCCTGGCGCGCTTCCGAACTGGTGAAGCGCTTGAGTGGCGACACGGGCCACTTGCCGCGCTACTACCAGGTGGTGCTGAAGGTCGCCTTCAAGCACGGCGTACCGGTGCAGAGCACCTACCTGTTCCACCACGTGCTGCAAAAAGCGGAGACAGCGCCGCCTCGCACGAAGTGA
>CAZDIZ010000070.1:0-14422 GCA_964505625.1 uncultured Solibacteraceae bacterium
CCGATCTAGCGGCGGCACCGGAGGCAATTCGCAATGATTCGTCTTCTGTTGGTGTGTTCGTTGTGCGCGCTGGCGTACGCGCAGTCGCCCTATCCGCGCATCAGCGAGGAAGCGTTTCGCGCGCGTCTGGGATTTTTCGATATCGACAAGAAGATCCCGCTCGAAGCGCGTGTGGTGCGCCAGTGGGACAAGCCCGACACGCTGCGCGAGAAGATCGTCTTTCGCGGCGCGCAAGGATTTCTGGTGCCTGGCTACCTGGAATTCCCAAAGTCCGCCGCCAAACCCTATCCGTTGGTGCTGCTGTTGCACGGCTGGTCGGGATCGAAAGAAGGCTGGTATGAAGACGGCAACATTATCAGTGGCGGGGAAATGCGGAAGGCCTTGCTGGGCGCGGGTTACGCGGTGATGGCGCTGGATGCCTCGACGCACGGCGACCGCAATTCCGAGATCGGCTATCAGCACGTCAACCCGTTCAACGATCCGCCCGCGCCGCCGCGCCAGAACTACTTCACCTTCGCCGAAATCAGTGTGCAAACCGTGAAGGACTACCGCCGCGCGCTGGATTATATGGATGCGCGTGGCGACGTTGACATGTCGCGTGTTGGACTGGTGGGCTACAGCATGGGTGGCATGGACGCGTTCTATCTGCTTTCCGTGGAGCCGCGCATTCGCGTGGCGGTGGCGTGCGTGCCGCCCCTGTCCAGTCCGGGTTACGGCAACGCTTCGCCCATCGATTACAGTTGGGGCGTGCGCGGTAAGCCGCTGCTCATGATGATGGGCCGCCAGGACGAGATGTATGACGCGGCGAAAGTGGAGGCTTCCTATCACGCCTACATCGAAAGCCCTGCAAGCAGGCTGATCTGGTTCGACAAGGGCCACAAGTTGACGCCTGTGTACGTGCCGGAAGCGCTGTCGTTTGTGAACAAGCACCTGGGCGCGCTCAACTCCCGGTAAATCGGGCGCTTTGTTATCATGGTTATGGTATACACGGGTAAACTTCCAACCACATACCGTAACCAAAGGAGAATTCTGGACGATGGCTATTAAAGTCGCGATCAACGGCTTCGGCCGCATTGGCCGCAACGTGTTCCGCGCCGCGATCGGCAACCCCAATGTCGAGATCGTGGCAACCAACGATCTGACCGACACTAAAACACTGGCGCACCTGCTCAAGTACGACTCCGTGTTGGGCCCTCTGGCCAACGACGTGAAGGCCGGTCAGGATTTCATTTCCGTGGACGGCAAGCAGATCAAGGTGTTCGCGACCAAGGACCCGGCTGAGATTCCGTTCAGCTCGCTCGGCGCGCAGGTCGTAATCGAATCGACCGGCAGATTCACCGACGCCAACGATGCCAAGAAGCATCTGCAGGGCTCGGTGAAGAAGGTCATCATCTCGGCTCCGGCCAAGAACGAAGACATCACCATCGTGATGGGCGTCAACAACGAGCTGTACGACGCCGCCAAGCACAACGTGGTTTCCAACGCGAGCTGCACCACCAATTGCCTGGGGCCGTTCGTAAAAGTGCTGCATGAGACCTTTGGCGTTCTGAAGGGCTCGATGACCACCATCCACAGCTATACGAACGATCAGAACGTTCTGGACTTTCCGCACAAGGATCTGCGCCGCGCTCGCGCCGCCGCTATCAACATGATTCCGACCTCGACCGGCGCCGCCAAGGCGATCGGCCTGGTAATGCCGGAACTGAAGGGCAAGTTGGACGGTTACGCCATGCGCGTGCCCACGCCGAACGTGTCGGTGGTGGACCTGGTGGCTGTGTTGGCCAAGCCGGCCACGGCCGAGGAAATCAACAACGCACTGAAGACAGCCGCCGAAGGTAAGCTGAAGGGCATCCTGCAGTTCACCATGGATCCGGTTGTGTCGAGCGACATGCTGCGCAACTCCAATAGCTCCATCGTCGACGGCCAGTTGACGAAGGTTCTGGACGGCAACCTGGCGAAGGTTGTTAGCTGGTACGACAACGAGTGGGGTTACTCCTGCCGCGTGGTCGACCTGATCCAGTTCATGGCCAGCAAGGGCCTGTAAGCCGGTAGTTACTCGACTTACTCGAATTTAGTAAACAACGGCGCCTCCCGCGAACCGCGGGAGGCGCCGTTTGGTTTTGGGAGTCCTTCCGGTTGACCTTTCCTCGTACGCCGTGACATCCTCGGGATGTCATGAGGCGCCGAGAGCTTTTCGAGATGGCCGCGGTCGTTCCGGTGGTGCATGCCGGACAGGGAAGGGCCGCGCGACCGGTCGCGATGAAGTTGGGTTCGCAGCACAGCGTCGCTGATGCTGATTTGAAGGTGATGGCCGCCTTCGGTGTCACGCATGTCTGCGGAACTCTGCCGTCACGCGCGCTGGACGAAGCGTGGAGTGTCGCGTCGCTCGCGCGCTTGCGCGAGCGTGTCGAATCGTACGGGCTCAAGCTGGACATGCTGCCGCTGCCGCTCAGTTCGCTTCCCATCGAACGTGTCGAGATGCCCAATATCATGCTGGGCAAGAGTCCTGAGCGCGACCGCGAAATCGACCAGCTTTGCGAGATGATGCGTAACGTCGCGCGCGCTGGCATTCCAGCGGTCAAATACAACCTGAGCTTCCTCGGCGTAGTGCGCACCGAACGCACGCGCGGACGTGGCGGCGCGAGTCTGAGTACGTTCGTTTATGAGAAGGCCAAGCAGGAGCCGCCACTTACTGCCGCTGGACGGGTTACCGCCGACATGGCTTGGGAACGCATCGAGTACTTCCTGCGCCGCGTGGTGCCCGTGGCCGAAGAGTACAAAGTCCGTATGGCCTGCCATCCGCACGACCCCGGCATGCCGGAGCCGCAAGGTTTTCGTGGCGTAAGCTGCGTGCTGGGAAGCGTCGCGGGACTGAAGAAGTTCGTCGCGATCCATCCCTCCGCATACCACGGCCTCAATTTCTGCCAGGGCACGGTTAGTGAAATGCTCCAGGAGCCCGACCGCGAAATCCACGACGTGATCCGCTACTTCGGAGAACGCAAGAAGATTTTCAACGTACACTTCCGCAACATCAAGGGCCGCTTCCTGGACTTTCAGGAAACGTTCCCCGACGACGGCGACGTGAACATGCTGCGCTGCCTTCGCACCTACCGGGACGTCGGCTACGACGGCATGCTGATGCCGGACCACGTGCCCCACATCGACGGCGACACGGGCGGCCGACAGGCCTTCGCCTTCGCGTTCGGCTATATGCAGGCGCTGCTCAGAGTGCTGCGCGAAGAAGGCTGAAGGACTCGCTTAATCTGAGCTTGCGGCCACCAGCGCTTCGACTTTTACATCGATCGTCGGCAGGTGCCCGCCCGCGAAAGCCTCCTGGACGCGCAGGTCGTTGTTGAGCTTTTCCATGCGCTCGCGCAGGAAGTCGCGGCGCAGCTTGGCTTCGAATTCTGCCATTTGCCGGTCGATGTCGGTGCGCTTCTTTCGAGCATCGATGATGTCCTCACGGTAGCGCGTGAGGAAGTAGGCGATGGTCTCGATGCGGATCTTGATGGATCCGGCGGGCTTGTTCTCGTCGATGTCCTTGAAGCAGAAATACGGCGTTCCGGAATGCTCGACGATTTCCTCGACCACCGTGTAAATGGGCGCGTCGTGGCCGCACTTGAAGTTCGATAACTCCAGCGCCACCAGGTTCGGATGCCGCGCCACGTACTTTGCGGCCCAGATCTTGCGGCTGGTGTTTTCGCTGTAGGAGTTCTTCCAGACGTCCGTGATCGCCATCGGATGCGGAATTTCTCCGGAGCGAACCTCATCGCCAAACAGACGCTCCAGCATGTCGTCGTCGATGGGCAGCGAATCCTGCGTGAATACCGGGTAGCCGAGCTTTTGGAACTCCTCCAGAATGCCGTGGTTGATGCCAGGGTCGTTGTGGTACGGCCGTCCGAGCAACACCACTCCGATGCGGTCTTCGCGTTCGAGTTGATCCAGGATCTCCCGGGCTTGCCGGCGCAGCTTGTTGTTGTATTCGTCCAGGCAAGCGTAGCCTTGCGCGACGGCGCGCGCATTCTCTTCCGGTGTAAGTCCCAGGATGTCGCGGAACTGCTCGTACAACTGGCGCTCCAGCAGCTTCGGATCGCCCAGGTTCACGAACGTATCCAGGAACACTACACCCTTCTCCGCGAACACGTCGCCCTCTTTGGTGAAGGCCGCCTTCACCGATTCCGGCGTCGACGCCACGGTCGGGCAGGTGCGGTGCGAGGCGGCGCAGGCCAAATCGCTGGTGAGGTCGTCTATCACCGGGAAGAAAATGTAATCGAGCGGCTTCTTCGCGTGGTGGTGTTGCAGCAGGTTGTGTATGTGCGGGATGCCCAACTTCGACGGGAAGCACGGATCGATGGCTCCGCGCTTAGCGCCTTCCTTGTACATCTCCTCGGTAGTGAAGTCCGAAAACACAATGTTCCGCGCATCGACGCCCAGCGACGCGAGATACCCGGTAAATAACGGCGCCGTCGAATACATGTTCAGCACGCGCGGCATGCCAAACCGTAGCTTGGGGCGGCGCGCAACCAGGTCCGCACGCTTTTTCCGCGACGGAGTCAAGCGCAGGCGTCCCAGTGGCTCGGAAACATTCGGTACTTCCGGCACGCGGAACACCATGCGCGAGGAAATCTCCGAAAAATCCGGGTTGGCCTGCTTGATCTTATCGATGCCGCCCTTGATCGCGCGCATGTGGTCGACGTCTTCCACCGTACCCTTCTCACAGGTAGCGATGATCAGCCGTTGCGCGCCGTCGTCTAGCGGTACCTTCGAAGTGGCGGGTTGTATGGCTGAGATCAGCGGTGTCTTGACATCGATAAACGTTCGCAGACAGTTATTCTTGCAGAAGTAACAGCGGGTATCTTCGTTGCGAGTGGTCTTGTAACTGATTTTACGGACCGCGTCCAGCCCGATGAAGCTGCTCTGGTGGCCGCGATCGAACAACCGTCCGGCTTCTAGCGCCGCGCCGATGGCGCCCGCCTCGCCACAGAACTCGTGCACGATGACATCGGGGCGTGTCTCGCCCTTGAAGCGCGACTCGATGAAGTCCACCTGCGCTTTCACCGCGGCCAGATTGTACTGCGTGCCGCCTTGCAGCAGGAAGCGCGTGCCTATCGCGGAGATGTTCGGGATCTGCGACACGTACAGCCAGATGTTCTTGGGCAGCACGTTGCACAAACCCGCCATGATTTCTTCGGCCCGCCAGCCTTGTCTCTGGAAGTCGACAATGTCGGACTGCATGAAGACCGCGCAGCCGTAACCAAAACTGGGGAAGGAGTTCGCGCCGAACGCCACATCCGCGAAGCGCTCCACTTCCACGCCGAACGACTGTGCCGTGGATTGCAGGAAGTATCCATTGCCCGCCGAACACTGCGTGTTCAGTTTGAAGTCCTTCACGCGACCGTTCTTCAAGATGATGATCTTGATGTCCTGGCCGCCCACGTCGCAGATCACGTCGACGTCTTTGTAGAAGTGCAAACCGGCTTCGGTGTGAGCCACGGTTTCAACCAGCGCCGCATCGGCGCCGATTACATCCCGCAGAATGTCCTTCGCGTAGCCTGTTGTACCCACGCCTAACACGTTCAACGTAGCGCCCTGCGAAGTGACTTGATCTTCCAGCTTCCCCAGTACCTCGATGGTGTCCTCGATTGGGTTGCCCTTGGAAAGCTGGTAAGTCTTCAGCAGGACCATGCGGGAACTGTCTTTGGCGACAAGCACGGCCTTGGTGGACGTGGATCCGCCGTCCAAGCCGATGAAGCCTTCGACGACCGTGCCAGGCGCGAACTGCGCCGGCGCAAACGGCCTCCGCTTGTAGCGCTCGCGGAACGACGTCAGCTCGTCGGCGTCTTTCGCCAGGCCGCCGCTGGCTATCTTTTCAGCCTTCTCTTCATCGCGCCCATGATCGATGTACCAGGTGAGTTGGTCGCGGCCGCGGTAGCATCCCACGCAGTCTTCTTCGGTCTTTCCGAACTCGATGGCGCCGATTGCGGCGAAGTACTGCGCGTTGTCCGGCGTGCGGACCAGATCCTCCGGCGGAACGCCTTCCGGAAGCGGGAAGTTGCGCTCCTTCCAGATCTTGGGGATGTTATGCTTCCAACAATCCCGCATGCCACGAATGTAAGTGTTGGGGCCACCCAGTAACAGCACGACGGGGCGAAGCGTGTTGCCACGTGTAAGTACCGACAGGTTCTGCATCACGATGGCTTCAAACAGCGAGGCCATCAACTCATCCGGTGGTACGCCGGCCTTCTGCAAGCCGTTGATGTCGGTCTCGGCGAAGACACCGCACTTGCCGGCTACGGGATGCAGACGTATGTCCGTGTAGCCCATCTCGCTGAGCTGCTCGGGTGGAAGGCGCAGCTTGGCGTTGATCTTGTCAATCACCGCTCCGGTGCCGCCGGCGCACTTGTCGTTCATCGACGGCAGTTTCTTCTTGCGGCCCGTCTCCGCGTCTTCCTTAAAGATGATGATCTTGGCGTCCTGTCCACCCAGTTCGATTACCGAGCCACATTCAGGATGGAGTTTCTCCACCGCCAGCGATACCGCGTTCACCTCTTGAACAAACTTGGCGCCCAGGAACTTGGTCATCCCGTTGCCGCCCGAACCGGTGATGAAGATACGCGTGCGGTCGGCGGCGAAGCCGGGGATTTCCACTTCGAACCGTTGCAGGAACTCCAATACCTTTTCCGGTTGCTTCGTGTTATGGCGTTCGTAGTCGCGCCATAGAACCTCATCGGTATGCGCATCCACGACGACAGCCTTCACGGTCGTGGAACCAACATCCAGTCCGATCAGGAAGCTGCGGTCTCTCATGCGGCCCGTCCCATGCGGTTGGCGATGTGGAGCACGAAGTTCGCGGCTTCTCCCACCACTCCTTTGGTGTGCGGCACGCGATACATGGGCCGCTTCATCTCGGGATGCTCAGCGACGTAAGCCTGGCACTGGGAGAGCGTAAGTCCTGCTTTGTCCAGGCACTCCTGGAACTCGCGCTTGGCTTTGGCCTTGGCCTCGCCGAGAGCCATCTGCACGCGGCTGTGCGCGTTGATTTCACCCTCGCCGCTGGTTTCGATAGGCAGGTAGATCATGTCGCGGAAATGCGAGACCACGGCCGCCTGCGCGCCGTCGGACTGCGTGGACGGCATGCAGCCGAATGGCTTCAACGAGAGCACCATGTGCGCCAGGTCGCGATTCGAATAGTAGATATTCTTGGCGACTTCCAAATGTCCCTCGCCGCCGCCCGAGCGCGAGTTGTAATAGGGATGGCCCAGCCGCTGCAACTCATACTGATTCACAAGATGATGCGCCAATCCACCCAGCGCATCCACCACGCGATGATACTCGCGTTTGAAGATCGCCTCGGCGAGCTTCAATTTGGCCACCTTGCGGCGGTGGTCGATTTCGATGCGCGCGCGTTTGCCGACTTGCCAAATGGGTGGTAGCGCGGCGCCGTCGTTCAGTCCCTTGCGATCGCGGTATTTCTGCACCACTTGGTGGATCATGTAAGTGATCCAGGTGCCGATGGGTTCCACCAGCACCTGCGCGCCTTCGCGTTCCAGGAAGCGGAACATGTTGAAGTTACCGTCGCCTTCGGTGGTCTGCGCCCAGAATTCACCGGTGATTTTGACGATGGGCTTCACCCGCAGCCGGTCCACTTCAATCGCATTGAACGCGTCGCGGTTTTGGTTGAGTACCTTGGTGTATTCGTCGCTGCGCAACTGGTGGACGAATTTTCCCAGATACTCCACCGTGTCGCGCGCACCACCCAAATAGCTGCCGATCGACGAGCCGAGCTTCCACGGCTGCCGCGTTCGATACACTGAGCGCATCCGTTCGACGGATTCGTCCAACACCCGGTCCGTCGCGCCGGCTTCGGTTTCGTACGGACGGATGGCGTAAGCCACTTCGTTCAGCACGTCGCCGCAATTCATGGCATTCAGAATGCCCAGGAAGAAGTCGGGGTTCATCTCCAGCCCGGCCTCGGCATCCGACTGGCTCAAGCCACCGGACTGCTGGAAAATCAGTACGCGGAAGCCATCGAAGCCCGAATTGCGCAACGCCAGACGATATTCGGATTCGTACATGCCGAAGCGGCACGGTCCGCACGCACCGGCGGTGAAGTACACATAGTCGTCGATGATCTGGCGTTTGCCGAGCCCCTTGGCTTCCAGGTCCTGCAAGAATTGAACCAGGTTGCCGACCGTGAAATAGGTGGGGTTACATTGCCCGTTGTTGCCGAACTCCTTCCCGGTTTGGAAAGCCGCGACGTTGGGCGTGGGCAGCGGCGCGGCTTTGTACCCGAGGCCTTCCAGCACGCCCTGTATCAGACGTTCGTGTTTCCAGGTCAGGCCGCCGAACAACAGGGTCGTTTGCGCCCGCTGCGCCTTGGTGAAAGGCTTCTCCACGGGACGTTTGAAGTGATGGACCGCGTTCCCCGCGATGCCCGCTTCACGCTCCAACCGCGAGCGCTCTCCGGCCATTCGGTTCGCGACAAGTTCTTCGACCGCAACAAGTGTGTCAGCCATGGTGTTCCCCCTCTGTTACTTGCCCGATTGAAACACACTTCCGGCCATAAGCCGACCGATTCCCAATTACTGGCTGTTGTGGAGTCCTGAATGGAGAAAAAGCAGCGGCGTTCGGAGGCGAAAGAATCGCCGAAACGTGAATGGGTATTTGTGTTTAGGGGATTCTAGTAACCCACAAGGTCCCGGCGATGGCTGCTGTGGCCATCCGCGTCAATCACGGCAACCCACGGTGCATCCGCCGACGCGGCCCGCGCGGTCCAGGTGAACTTGCCCGGCAGCACGAGTTCGCGCTCGGCGTTTTGAACCAGCAGATTGTCTCCTCGCAACCGGAACTTATGCTTGCCATTGCCCGTGGCCTCGACGGTAATCGTGATCTCGCCACTCGCACCGACTTTGTGCGAAACCTTGAAATCGAACGGCTCGCGCGGCCGCCGCGCGACAACGTCCTCAAGAATCGACAGCCAACGCGCCGACGAGTGCACCCAGACTTCCTTGTACACGTAGGAGTTCGTCGCGGGCCAGTAGGGAGCATCCTTCGCGCCCAGCGTCATCACGCCGACCGGCAGCGATCCTACGATGTCTCCCACCGAGACCGTGTACTGCGGAACAAAATCGTAGCCCTCGCCCCACATGGTGCTCTGGCAAAACGGATTCCGTCCCACCACCCACTGCAATTGCGTTTGCACGAGCGCCGCGGCCTGGCGGTCTCCACGCAAACGCGCCGCCGCGGATAGCGCCTTGGTCTCGGAAAGCAGCACGCCGTAATTACCTCGGCGCGTGAACCAGACCGGGAAAGCGCGCAGATAATAGCCGCCACCCATCGGCATGCCGGCGAGCACCTGTTCTTTATAGGATGCGCGGCTCGATCCGTAGCGGTCGCCTTCAGCGATCGACTGCCACTCATCGTCGCGGTACACATATGCTGGTAACACGCCGTAAGGCGCCGTTGCTTGCGCGGCGCGTTTCTGATACTCGGCGTACAACGTTGCGGCGGTGTACCACTTCATCCAGTCGTCGTGGTCCGGAAATGCGTCGCACAACATGCTGAGTGCCACCACGGGTGCCTGGTCGTTGGCGCGATGGAATTGGTGAAAGATGCGCTGGCGGTCCGGACCTGTGTAAAAGAAGCCCGCGAGCCGGAACGTGCTGCCGGCGTATTCGCGGTGTTGCGATGCGACGACAACGCGGCTCAATTCCAGTGCCTTGCGCGCATATTCATCGCGCCGGGTGGCTTTGTAGAGTTCCACGGATGCAATGACACCCACGCTGGCCAGTTCCATTTCCGTGGCGGCGTATGCAGGTGTGTGTAGCGTGGCGGGCGACTCAACACCCGTGATGGCGTGTCGCCAATCGTCTTCCGCGATCGCGAGGCTCTTGTTTGCCAACTCGGCGTTGCTGTCCTTCAAGTAACTGTACGCCGCCGCACCGGCCGCCGCGGCGATGTAGTTCACGTTGGGGTTATTCAGCGCCGTTACCGTACGATCGTCAGCGTCTCCGATAATCCCGTTGGTCCAAATATTCATGTTGGCGAAGCCCACGCGGTGGCCACCTTCTAACCTCACCTTATGAACCCAATCGAGCCCCCACCGCGCTTCTTCGAGCAGTTCGGGCAGTAGCTCTTTGTGACGTCCAGATTCGCGCATCGCCGCAGCCAGCTTGAACATCGAGTATGTCGCTTCGCCGGTATGTACCAACCCTTGCGATAGGTCACCCGCATCGTGCCAGCCGCCGTTCATGACCACGGATTTATCGCCACACACCGCGAGCCAGTCGCGATGACATGCTTCATGCAACCCGGCAACGTCCACACCGCAGCGTTCTCCGAAGAAGAAGTTCACCGTCTTGGCGAGCGACGCTGCCCAGACATCTTCGCCGATGCGAAACGGCCGTGTGCGAACATCGCCGGCGCGCAGAATGTAGGTTCCAGGTGTGCGCAGCTCCGAGAAGTCGAGTTCCTGGAACGCACCGAGGCGCGTGTTCCGCAGCGCGATTTTCTTACGCAATACCGGTGCGCCACCCGCCGCACGCAAAACCTGAAACTCGCTCGTCTTGAGCCCAGTCGCAAGTGCACTCTTAACCCCGTAGGTCGGATAGCCCGAGTGACTGAAAGCGATCTCGCCCGGAGCGACCTTCCAACCTTCGTAGTGATCGGCGTCGACGCGCTGCAATTCTACGGGGCCGATCTCAAATGCCACGCTGTCCCAAGGATCGGCGAGGCGTTTGTTCACCCAAGGGCGGAACTCGATGTATGTGACGCGGTCCCGCTCGATGTGAGGAATCTCCCACACCACGTGGGTCCAGCGACCGTTCGGAAGCGTCACGTGCTCGGTGGCCTCGCGCTCGTGCACTTCGGCGACTGGAGGCTTACCCGCATTATGCACGGTCACCATGAGCGTGATGACCGGGAAGCCCGAAACCTCCGTGCGCGCCCAGAACGAAACGCGGTTGAAGCCGCGCCAGTCCTCATTCGCAATCACGCGCCGCGCCGTAGCCGAAGGTAGCGTCTTGCGGCCTTGGAGCGCGACCTCGACGCGCAGCGCTTTCCGCGCGCCATCCTGGAACGACATCTTGCCGTTGCCCAAGAGCGCCCAGGCATCGCGCCTCTCTTTGTCGTCGATCAACCGCGACGCGTGGACCTTCTTGTTCAGCCACGAGTGATACGCCGAGTCCTGCGTCACCACCTGCATCGGCGAGCGCGGCGCCGCGCTTGCAGCCATGACGATCAGCAGTGCAATCCATCGCATAGCGTTTCCGAAGGTGGCCTCCTTACCTGTGGAACACTATCATAGCGTTGCCTGAGTAGCCGCGATATGGAGGACGCGCGCTCGGTCACGAACTCGCCGTTGTAGAATGGCTGAGCACGTTCGCGGCATACGGTGGGCATGGGGCTTGTGTGCCGAGCGGCGAATCTCCCAAGCGAGGATCCGGTTCCGATGAATACTAATCGTCGCGGTTTTCTCCTGAGTGCGGCTACTTCGATGGGGCTGCTGCCGGGGCACCAGAATTCACTCGCGCTGAAGAAGTCGCTTCTGGTTGACTCGCGCGTAGTCGACAGCGTCGAAAACGCTCACCTGGCGCTGGGCGTGGTTGAAAAGCATCCCGCCAATCCTCTGTTCGGAGAGCAGCACGAGTGGGAGGCGCGCTTCGACAACCTGAGCCCCAATGTGATCTGGGATCAGGACACGCAGATGTACCGCTGCTGGTACAGTCCCTTCATCATCGACCAGCGGACCACGTCGACGCCGCGGGAAAAGCGAGCCAGTCAAAACTACATGGCCGTCCGGCCTGCCCGCCGCGAGATGGGTGTCTGCTATGCCGAATCGAAGGACGGAATCCGGTGGACCAAGCCTTCGCTCGGCCGCGTGGAATTCAATGGTTCGACCGCGAACAACCTGGTGGCGCGTAGACAATCCGAGGCGGGCGTTTTCAAAGATCCGCGCGATCCCGATCCCGCGCGCCGGTACAAAATGGTGACGCACATTCCCGGCTCCATGGCGGTCCGTTTCTCGCCGGACGGTATCGCCTGGTCGGAGGCGGTGGCGTGCCCGGAAATCGAATCGCCGGGAGACACGCACAGCAACGCGCTCTGGGTTCCGGAACTGGAACGCTACGTTCTGTTCACCAGACTTAGGTCGAAGTCACGCGCCGGAGTTGCCGTGCCGGACAATTTGCCGGAAGACGTTGCCAATCGCTTGGCGCATTCCATTCGCACCGTGGGGCGGTCCGAGAGCGCCGACTTTGTTCACTGGACCAAGGTCACCGAAGTGTTTCGCGGGTTAGAGGCCACACGTCAGACATACGCGATGCCGGTGTTTGCGTACGCGGGCATCTACTTCGGGCTGGTCGCGATGTTCAATACCGAGGCCGACGTGGTGGACTGCGAGCTGGCATGGAGTCCCGATACCGTGCGATGGGAACGCGTCTGCGGAGGAACGCCGTTCATTCCCAGAGGCAAGCCCGGAACCTACGATTGCGGCTGCATCTACGGTGCTGCATCACCCGTGCTGAAAGACGGTAAGCTTCAGATTTACTATCTCGGAGCCAATGGATTTCATACCAGTTGGCGGGAGGGCAGTCTCAATCTGGCGCGTCTGGACATCGATCACTTCGCGGGCTACAAACACGACAGTTGCAGCACGCCCGGCAGAATCAAGACCAGGGAGGCTGTCATGGACTCGACGGAACTCAAAGTTACGGCCGATTGCCGCGCTGGATCACTCGTTGTGAACGTCCTTGACACCGGCGGACGGCGTGTCGCCCGTTCTAAACCAATCCACTCGAATGCGATCGACGCGCGAGTTGAGTGGAACAACGTGGCGGACTTGCGGCGCCTGGCGAACCAACGGTTGCAGCTTGAATTCGAGCTACGCGGCAGCCATCTCTTTTCTTTCTCGACGAGCTGCCGGACCTGATACTGCCTACGTTCCCTTCTTGACGCCGGCCAACTCCGCCAACCGCTTGCGCGCGTCCTCTTTGGACAGCAGTCCTCGCTCATGCAACTTCTCAGCGGCTAACGCCACGACTTGCGGACCGAATGCGGCGCAAAGCCTCGCGTGTTGCTTCAGCGGAGTAGTTTGAATCCGGTGCAGGAAGCGCCATTCGAACGGATCGCCGCTCACGCCCGCAGCCACATAACGATGGACCTGCCACCACTTGATGAGCGCCGCCGCACCGGTGGCGAGGCTGTCGGCCGCTTCGTCCGCACTGCGTGGTTTCACCGCGACGGCTTTCAGTAACTCGCGCTGCGATTCGACCTGCGCCGCCAGAATCTCCACGTAACGCGCCGGACCACCGGGGATTTCGCGAGTCAACGCTCCGTCGAGCTTCAGCACCCGTACCTTGTCGGCCAGATCGGCGGGTAGTTGATGGAGAGGTAGTTTCAGGCAGGACCACGCCGGCACCAGCACCGCCGGATCGCCGCCCAACTCGCGAGCGAAGTCCGCCAGCACTTCCGCTTCCGGTTTGTTCAGGTAACTCAAATCGGCGCTGCTTCTGGCGAAGTAGTACAGGTTCGGCAACACCATCACCGGTTGTTGGGCATTGCCGAAAACGCCGCGTGCGACGGCCGCGAATCGTCCCTCCTCGGCGAGACTCTTGCGAATCAAATCGAATTGGAGAACCGCCGCCGGAGGCGTGGGTTCGAACTCGATCGCCTCGTAGCACATGAACGTGGATTGTCCGATCACACCCGCCTTTTCCGCTAGTTCGATATTGGTGCGGCCATTCGCCCATCCCTCGCGGTGGCTGCGCCCCGGCATGATCTCCCACGGTTTGCCGCGTTCGGCCTTCAGCGCTTCCAGCACAGCGGCGGTGTAGGGCGCCACAGGTTCATTCCAGAACCCGCCCTTGGTGTGATCGCGGCCCCAGCCGCTCCATAGCCACGGGATCACTAACTTGCCTCGCATGGTTTCCCGGTCAGCTTTGAGAATCCGTAAATACTCCGCGATAGGAGCTCCAGGATATCCGCCGGGGTCACCGTCGATCACCACCACGGCGTCGGCGTTATCGAACTGACTCAACACCGCCCGCCGGTGCCGCAAGTATGCCGGCCCCACCGCGGCATCGTCCAATCGCACTGTGTCCATCCACGCATACAAGCTGCGTTGGGGCCAGGGCGTGCTGCGGATTCCCGGTTTGGCGACGATGTTTGGACACGATGCAATCCAGCACTTCAGACCCGCGCGATGCGCGTCGTCGATCACCGCGCGATAGCCGCGCAGCGACTGTTTGTCTTCGTTCGACAAAGGCATCGGCGCGGATTCCTGCGCGGGCCAAATCATGACCGTGTTGAATCCCAGCCCGCGCAGCAGACGGAACATGTGCGCGAAGTCCGTCCTTTGCCAGGTGCGCACGGAGAAGGGATAGTTCATGACCCAACTTCCGTGCAGATAGAACCCGCGGCGTTC
>CAZDIZ010000070.1:14522-23238 GCA_964505625.1 uncultured Solibacteraceae bacterium
CGGAGAAGGGATAGTTCATGACCCAACTTCCGTGCAGATAGAACCCGCGGCGTTCAAAGCCCTTCAGTGGCGGCTGTTCCGCAAAAGCGGCTATCGAGGCAAGTACTAAGAGCGCGAGCGCCAGGGAAGTTCGGTGCGCCTTACGTCGCGGGTCCATTCCTGTGGTCTTCATACACTTTGCCCTATCACATCACAATCGGAGCACCGGCATCCGCGCGGTTCTGCGGCTTGCTGAAAACCAGGGCAGAGCAGTCTGTCCCGGTTTTCAGGAGCCTGTTAGTGTAAACTTGACAGAGCTTGGGACCCAGAACGGGAATCCCGGTCTAATCGGTTGCGTAAATCCTATATTGCGAAGGAGTACGATGACGATCACATCAACTCACGCGAGCGGTGTTCTGGTTCTGAGTGTCGCCGGGCGCCTGGATGCCATCACCTCGCCGGAATTTGAAAAGACATGCCAGGAGTGCATCAAGACGGACTCCCGGAAAGTGGTGGTGGATTTCGAAAATGTGGAGTACATAAGCAGCGCCGGGCTGCGGGCGATCCTCTTGATTGGCAAGACGGTCCAGGCCGGCGGCGGCGTGTTGGGCTTCTGCGGTTTACGCGGTACCGTGAAGGACGTGCTTGAAATGGCCGGTTTCAGTGCCTTGTTCCCGGTCTACGATTCCGTGGAGGCCTCCCTTGAGTCACACTGATGGCGCTCCCGTCGCGCCGCCGGCCACCGCGACGCTGAAACTCACTCTTCCAAACGAAATGCCGTACTTGCCGATGGCGCAGTCGTTTGTCCGGCAAGCGGCTGCGCAATTCGGATTCCAGGGCGTCAGCTTGAGCCAGATCGACCTTGCCGTCGAAGAAGCCGTCACCAACGTCATGAAGCATGGCTACGACGTTGAGGAATGTCATTGCTTCGACATCATTTGCGATCGCCTTCCCGGCGGTATCCGCGTCATCATCCATGAGATGGGCATGCCCTTCGATCCGAAGCACATCCCCGAATACCGTCCTGGCGAGTCCGCCGGCATGGGCGTCTTCCTGATGAAGACTCTGATGGACGACTGCTCCTTCCACAACCTCGGCCCGTCGGGCAAGCAAACACACCTTATCAAGTACTTACCCGAAGCCGAGGGCGAAGCGAACGTTGCCGATGCGCGTCCTGCCGTCGAACCCACCGTCATCACGCAGAAGATCAACTACGACGTGCGGCTTATGCGCGAAGAGGAAGCCATCGAGATTTCACGCTGCGCTTACAAGTCCCATGGATATAGCTTCTTCGACGACCACATCTACTATCCGTCGCGCTTGGTGGAGTTGAACCGGGACGGAGATTTGATCTCCGCGGTGGCGGTCACCGAGGACAACGTCTTTATGGGCCATGCCGCCCTCCTCTATCAATACCCGGAGGATCGCATCGCGGAGCTGACGTTCGTGTTCGTGAATGTTGAGTACCGCGGGCAGGGCGCTCTCAATCGGCTCAACGAGTTTCTGATAACCACACCGAAGTCCCGCGAATTCGCCGGCATGTACGCCTACGGTGTGGCCAACCACGTTTTCACGCAGAAGGCCATGGTGCGGGCCGGGTTCACCGACTGCGGCATCCTGCTTGCCACCAGCCCGATGAGTTGGAAATTCAAAGGCATCCCCGGCGACGCCGCGCAGCGCATCAGCGTGGTGCTGACGTTCAAGTACATGGAAACGCCGCGGCGGCTGACGCTGTACCCGCCGGCCCACCATCGCGACATGGTGGGCAAGCTGTATCGCAACTTGGGCGTGGAACACGACTACGCAACGCCTTCGCTTGCGCCGCTGGCCGCCGAGCCGCCGGAAATTCTGAGTAGCGTCAATCCGGCCGAAGGCTGCGCCGAGATCTTCATCGCACGCTACGGAGACGGCGTGGTCCGTGAGGTTCGTAAACTGCTGCGCGGCTTCTGCCTCCAACAGGTAGCCGCCATCAACCTGTTTCTGAATCTGGAGGACCCCGCCACCTATCGGCTGACCGAGGAATTCGAAAAGCTGGGTTTCTTTTTCGCCGGCATTCTGCCCCGCGCACGTGTGGGCGACACGCTGATCCTCCAATATCTCAATAACGTCGATCTCGACTACAGTAAGATCGCGGCATATTCGGACGCGGCCAAGGAACTCTTGGCTTACATTCAGGCGCTCGATCCGGTTAGTTCGATCTGATGTTTCCTGAATTACATTGCAGTAAGTACTGCTACGTGAATCTGGAGGCCGAGGCCGTTCGATGGAGCGGGGAGCATCCCGAGTTGTTCAACGGGCGTGCCAATCCGCTCCTCGATCCTCGGGCCTGCCAGTGTATGTTGGACGAGATTCACCGGCGCGAAGGCGTGGCTTGGTCCCACGGTGGATATCTGGAGAATCGTAGCTGTCTGTGGCGCGGAAGCTATCTCGAAGCCACCGGGAATTTCCTGCACCTGGGCGTCGACTGCAACGCGCCGCGAGCAACCCGAGTGGCGGTGGACTTTCCGGCCAAGGTTATTCTGGTCGACCACGATCCGGACCGCGACGGTGGCTGGGGAACGCGTGTCTTCCTGGCTTCCCAAGGACCGGTGTTCGTTTACGCTCACTTGCAGAACGCGACTGTGAAACCCGGCCAGGAACTGGAACCGGGCGCGGTCATCGCCGAGGTGGGCGGCCCTCCGGAGAACGGCAACTGGCATCCGCACCTCCACGTCCAGGCCATCCGCACGGGGCTGTTCCACGAAATCCTGCTGGAGCGCTTCCAGGAATTGGATGGCTACGGACATCCCGATAAACGTGCGCAGTTGGAGCACGACTTCCCCGATCCGAGGCCGTATCTCAGTCTGTAGCTTCGGCCGGCCGGATTGTCACAGGTACGGCCTTGCTTGCGGGTGTGCCGCTTTCGCGATCGGTGCGTCCGATGGGCACGACGGCGTTGGCTTCCGGGAAGTAAGTAACCGCGCAGCCGCAAGGAATGTCGTATGGAATGGCGTGAAAGCCCCGCGCTGACCGCGGCCGGTCGGTTTCTGTGCTTACTAAATCGACTAACTGTTCCGGTACGATCCCGAACCGCAGCATGTCCTGCGGATTCATTAACACCACACGGCGCTCACCGCGAATCCCGCGGTAACGGTCGTTCGAACTGAAGATCGCCGTATTGAACTGGTCGTGACTCCGCACGGTGGTCAGAAGAAACTGCCCCGTGGCGAGGCGCTCTTCATCGAAACGCTGCACCGTGAAGCGCGCCCGGCCGTCGGGCAGGTTGAACTGACGCTCGCACGCCGGATTGGACAGCGACATACCTCCCGCTTCGCAAACCCGGCGATTGAAATCCGCAAAGCCGGGAACGACGCGCGCAATGGCGTCACGCACCGCCCCATAGTCGGCGCCAAGCTGGCTCCACGGCACGCGGGAACCACCGCCTAGCACTGTCCGAGCCATCGCGGCCACGATCCACGGTTCGCTGCGGAGTTCGGGCCCCGCTGGCTCCAGGCAGCCGGACGAGCGGTGCAAGTGTCCGGTGGTATCTTCCATCGTTAACCACTGCTCGGCGCCGTCGCATTGATCCGACTCGCTGCGGCTCAAGCACGGCAGGATGAGCGCCTGTTCGCCGGCAACGGCATGATTCCGGTTCAACGTAGTGGAAATCATGACGGTCAGCCGGCAACGTTGCATCGCTTCCATGGCATACGCGGCGTCCGGCGCGGCCGCCACCAGGTTACCCCCCATGGAAATGAAGACCTTCACTGCTCCCGAATGCATGCCGCGCAAGGCGTCGATCGCGCCCAAGCCAGGCGCACGCGGCGGTTCAAATTCATATGCCGCGCCCAGGGCATCGAGAAACGCCGTGGACATGCGCGAGCCGATTCCCATGGTGCGGTTCCCTTGGACGTTGCTGTGCCCGCGCGCCGGACAGACACCCGCACCGGGCTTGCCGACGTTACCGCGCACGAGCAGCAGATTTACAATCTCGCGGATGGTGGCCACGCCGTTGGTATGCTGCGTGATGCCGAGGCCCCACCCAGCCACTACCGAGCGGGCTTCGATGTACCATCGCGCCAACTCCTGGATCTGGGCCCACGCAATGCCGCTCCGTGCTTCGATGCTCTCGCGGCCGACGCCGGCCAGCGCTTCTTGCATCAATTCGAATCCCGTCGTGTAGCGGCGTATGAAGTCATGGTCGAGCACGGTGCCCGGCGCGCGAGCTTCTTCCTCCAGCACGGCTTTGATCAGGCCTTGCACGAGCGCCAGATCTCCGTTGACGCGCACAGGCAGCCGCCGCGCGGCGAGCGGCGTGCTTCGGCCCAGCATCCCCAGCACCTCGTGCGGACTGGCGAAGCCCATCAAACCGGCTTCGGGCAGGGGATTGATGGCGACGATCCGGCCTCCGTTTCGAACCGTCTGCTGCAGCGTCTCCAACATGCGCGCGTGGTTCGATCCTGGATTGTGGCCGAACAACAGCACCAGGTCCGAGTGCTCCAGGTCTTCCAGTTGCACGGTTCCTTTACTGGAGCCCAGCACTTGCTGTAACGCCATCCCGGACGCCTCGTGACACAGGTTGGCGCTACCGGCCAAGTTGTTCGTGCCGAACTGCCGCGCGAACAATTGCAGCAGGAAAGACGCCTCGTTGCTGGTGCGGCCCGAGGTGTAGAACACGGCCTCATCCGGCGCGCTCAGGCCGCGCAACTCCGCGGCGATGAGTTCGAAGGCCCCTTCCCAGCCGATGGCTTCATAGTGCGCCGAGCCCCGCCGCCGCACCATCGGCTGCGTCAATCGCCCCTGCCTTTCCAGCCATTCGTCGGATTGGTTCGCGAGGCCAGCGAGCGTCCACCGCTGGAAGAACTCGGCGCCCACTCGCCCGAGCGTCGCTTCCGAAGCCAATACCTTGGCTCCGTTTTCGCAGAATTCGAAGCGGCTGCGCTTCTCTCCAAGATGTGGCCAGGCGCATCCGGGACAGTCGAATCCGTTTTTCTGATTGATCTTAGTGAGCAAGACCGACCCGCGCATCCAGCCCGCCTGCTGGTAGATCCGCGCGATGGCGGCCAGCACCGCGTCGCGTCCTCCGGCCCACATGCGGGGCGCTTCATAGCGCGCGCCCACCAGCCACTCGGCGATTTGCTCGTACGGTGCCGCCTGGAAATTCCGTACCGCGGCAAACATCGCCTGATTGAAAAACTCCAGACCGGCCAAACGCCCGAGGCGCTCGCCGGAGCGCGCCAACTCTTCCGGGCTGAAAATCCGAGGCGCCAACTGGCATGCCTCCACCAGCCCGAGCAAAACCACGTCGCGCGGATCGGGCAGCTCATCGGCCGAAAGTACAAGCTGGCGGATTCGCTGGAGCAGGCCGTGCGTAACTTGCGGATCGGCTGTGCCTTGGCGGCGTTCCGCAGTCAGATGATCCAGCACGCGCTTCACGCCGCCGGGTGCCGCGGTGGATGCCAGCGCCAGTGCGCGCGCCAAGGGCAGGGAAGAACCTTCCGCCGCCAGGTCCTCCATCACTTTGTCCAACAGCGCGTCACCCGCGGGCGACGTGTCGATCAGAAAGACGTTCTCCGCGTCGTTGTCCAGACGGCGCGCGAACGCCAACTCCAGAAGGAAGGCGCCGCCCATGGCGCTTCCCAGCGCCTTTTCGGGAACGGGACGAAGACGCCCGTCTTCGTCCATCATCACCAGGATCAGCTCTTCGGCGAACGAGAGTTGACGATTCATTTATCCGTGTACAACCGGTTACTTCTTCTGGAACGAGTCGCCCAGCCGGGTAAGTCCCGCCGAGCAATCGCGGCCGGCGAGCACGGCTTCGATGAAGATCATCTTGTCCGGCTCGGCCGCCGCCAGCGTCAATGCGGCATCCAGTTCCCCTTCCGTGGCCGCTCGGATGCCCTTGGCCTTGTCGTTTCCTCCGAATGCGGCGGGCAGCCCCGCGTAGTTCCACATCTGCAGGTCGTTGTATGGCCCGTCCGTATGCAGGACCCGCTCGATCAGGTACCCGTCGTTGTTGATCAGCACATAGATCCCTGGACACTGTTCCCGGATCAGCGTGGAGACCTCTTGCGCGGTCATCTGGAATGCACCGTCGCCGGTGAGCACCAGTGGCCGCTTACCCGGCCGCGCCAGAGCCACGCCCAGCGCCGCCGGCGTGCAATATCCGATGGATGAGTAATAAGCCTGCACGATAAAATTCTCGGCCTCGTCGATGTAGAATTCGGGCGCTGCGCAGAAAGCGTCTCCCGGTTCGGCCAGAAGAATGATCCGGTCATCCAGAAACGCGTTGATGCGTTCGTAGAGGCGCGAAGCTGTTAACGGGCGCGCTGGATCGGCGACGAATGTCCGCTTCGGGTAGCATGGCTGCGCGGGGTGCGAGGTCAGGTAACTGCGGGGCTGAACGGCGCCCGCCAGGCCGCGTATGAAATCGCCAAGCTGCACGTTGTGGTAGTAATGATTGCGGATGCGAACATTGCCGTCGCCGGCCACGATCATGCGGCGATGATCCAGATTGATGCTGAACAGGCCCGTGTCCAGGTCGGTCATCCACGCGCCCAAAGACAGCAGACAGTCGGACGACTCCACCTGTTGCCGCACAACCTCTTTGCTCCATCCGCCCTGGTAAATACCGGCGAACTGTGGATGTAACTCCGGCAGCGCGCACTTACTGCTGAGCATGGTGGCGAAAGGAAGCTCCACCGTTTCCACCAGCTTGAGTACGTCGCCTCCCAGGCCGAAGCGCAACACCTCCACGCCCGCCAGTACCAACGGATTGGTGGACTTGTCGATCAGCGCGGCGGCTTCCTCGACGCAGTCCTTCAGGCTCTCATTGTCGGAAGAGATGGGCGCCGCCACTGGCAGCGTTTCCGGCGGACGGCACGGCGCGACCGCGATATCCGCGGGGATTTCCAGGTAGACCGGCAGCTTGCGCGCGACCGCGCTGCGAATCACACGGTCGATTTCGTCGGGCGCGGTTTCGGGATTCGACAGCAGCGCGGCATCCGTGGTCACCTTCTTGAAGATCTCGAGCTGCATGTAGTAATCCGCTACCAGGTGGTGAACCAGCGCACCGGCTTCCCGGCGCCGGGTGGCTGGAGCGCCACTGATGACCACCAGCGGAACGCGCTCGGCGTACGCACCGGCCACGGCATTCAGAATGCTGAACCCGCCGACGCAGTAAGTCACCACCGCGCCGCCGATGCCATTCAATCGGGCATATCCGTCCGCGGCGTAACCGGCGTTCAACTCGTTGCAGGTTCCGACCCATTCGATGGGGCTCACCACCACTTCGTCCAGAAAGTCCAAAACGTAGTCGCCGGGGACTCCGAACAGGTGCCGAATGCCGGCCTCATGCAGTCGATGCAAAAGATAGCGGGATACCGTCCAACGCTGGTCCACTTGATCTGCCATACCATCCTCCGTAAGATTCACTCCACACGCCCGGCTACGCCCGTTCTTTCGTCTGGTGCATGTTTCGGGGAGCTCCGTGCCGCCGGTCACAAGCGATTATACTTCTACCCCTCCAGTGATAGCAGGGAGTGGGCCAACTAGGAAACGGAGAATCTAGTCCTTTCGCATCTATTTTGTGTGGACGGAGCCCGGCGGCCATGTTAACATCCGGGTATGTGGCGGAGAGTGACATTCTTGATGGGTGTCGTGTGTTCCGTCGCCTTTTGCGGTAAGCTCGTTTCCTCCGAGGTGACGATCACACCGGGTGCTTCGTATTACGATGACCGCGACCGGTTCGAGGGCGTATTGACCGTCCTAATCACCGGCGGCAGCGGTTCCGGCTGGTTTACTCCACAATTTACCCTGGTTGCTCCAACCGACGAAAGCTCATACGGAGCTCTGCGAGCATATGCCAATATCGCCATCGGTTCGGCGGTTTGGCGCGCGCCGACTTTGGGAGACTCTCCGCAGTACAGTTGTACGGTCTTGTCTGAAGAGTGCTCGCTACCATTCACCTTCGGTGTTCCCGTGGTCTTGCCGATCGAGGCGTGGACCAGCGTTTGGGTCGATGCCAGTATGGCAGGCTTCAGCGGCTATGTTGTGTCCGCTTCGGTGTCTTTCAACGGGATTGAAGCTCCGCGCAGCTCGCCGTCGATTGGAGGTTCCACTGTCTACTCCAACGCGCAAGTCGCTTACGATGTGTCTTCAGTCCCGGAACCTGCCACCGTGTGCACGACGGTACTGGGAATCCTCGCCGCGGCGGTCCTTGCTCGCCGCTCCCGCAAGCATTCACGCTTCTAAGAATTCACGCTCGCCGCGATCCACGTAGAATGTAGCTTGATGCCTCGCTACGCCGCCGTCGATATTGGAAGCAACTCAGTACGAATGCTGGCGGCGGAGGTGCTGCCGGGAGCGCTGCCGCGCGTGCTGGAGGCTGAGCGGCAAGTCACACGTTTGGGAGAAGGCGTGTTCGCCAACGGTGAAATCGGCGCACCGGCTCTGGAGCTTACGTGCGATGTCCTGCGGCGATTCGCCAGCGCTTACGGAAAACTGGGCGTGGCTGGAGTGCGCGCGGTGGCGACCAGCGCCGTGCGCGACGCCCGCAACCAGAGGCATTTTCTCGACGCCGCTTCACAGGCGCTGGGTACCACCGTCGAGATCATCTCTGGGCAGGAAGAAGCCCGTTTGATTCACTTGGGCGTCCAATTGCGGTGGCCTCATCCGAAGCAGCGAATTCTGATCGTTGATATTGGCGGCGGGAGCGCCGAGTTTATCCTGGGCGAAGCCGGACGTATGACCGCGGCTT
>CAZDIZ010000070.1:23338-30070 GCA_964505625.1 uncultured Solibacteraceae bacterium
GGCGGCGGGAGCGCCGAGTTTATCCTGGGCGAAGCCGGACGTATGACCGCGGCTTACTCGAAACCGCTCGGGGCGGTGCGGCTGATGCAGGTGTTCACCAGAAACGATCCGCCCACCGCACAGGAACTGCACCGTCTCGACCAGTTCATCGCGGAAAAACTCGCGGGCGCGGCTCGGCGCTTCGGTGCGGGGCCGTGGGACCGTGCCATTGCTACCAGCGCCACGGCAGCGGCAGTGGTGTGCGCCGTGAACCGCGTGGCGCGCGCACGGCGCGAGTCGGCGGACCGTCTACGCGTAACACCGGCGCAATTGCGAGGCTTCTACCGCCGGGTGGCGGCCTGCGACTTGCCGGCGCGAAGGAAGATTGCCGGCGTGGGACCGCGCCGCGCTGAAATCATCATTCCGGGTGCTGCTGTTCTGCGCGCCGCCGTCGAACGTTTTCGTCTGCCTTCGCTCTACTACTCCGCCGCGGGCGTGCGGGACGGGATCATCGCCGACCTGGCTGCGCGCGGTGTAGGCAAGGAGCTCTTCCGCCTGACTCGGGAACAAAGGGACGTTGTCGAACAGATGGCGCGCCGCTATGGCGTGGAAGTGCGGCACGCCCGCAAGGTGGCCGCGCTGGCGCAGACACTATTCGAAGCGTTGCATCCGATACACAATTTGGCGCTCGTTTCCGGACGAATCCTGGAAGCGGCCGCTTATCTGCACGACACCGGGCACCTGATCAGCGATACCGGCCACCACAAGCACTCGGCTTACGTGGTGGCGAATTCGGACTTGCCCGGTTTTACGGCTCGCGAGCGGCTGTTGATCGCCATGCTCTGCCGCTACCACCGTAAGTCCATGCCCTCGGTGCGCCACGAAGCGTTTCAAGCGCTCTCGGCCGACGAGAAACGCGCGGTATTGATGTTGGTTCCGCTGTTGCGTTTGGCTGACAGCCTGGACCGTAGCCATGAACAGCGCGTGGACGGCGTGACGTGCCGGGTTCGCGACAGCGAAGTTAGCATCAACCTGCGATCGGAGGCTGACACGGACCTGGAAGTGTGGGCGGGCGAACGCGCGGGGGAAGTGTTTCGGGAAGTGTACGGAGTTCCTGTCACACTGGTCAAGGCACGCTGCTAGACTAAGGACACGGGGATGCGCAACTACGCCAATGCGCAGTTGTCGAGCCGCCTTGCGCGGTTGGCATTTGAGGTGCGCCGAGCCGCGCGCAACCGCCGTCCGGACGATATACACGATTTAAGGGTCTCCATACGGCGCTTCCTCGCTTGTCTCTCCGAGTTCCGCGAGTACTTCCCCACGCGCGCGGCCAAGAAGTGCCGCAGCCGTCTGAAGTGCGCAATGGATCTGGCTGCTGAAGTGCGCAACCGCGATATCGCTCTCGATTTGGTGGCACAAACCGGAGCCGGACCGCGGTCCGCGTTGTCTGTCTGGTTGGCACAGGCGCGGGCCAAGGCGATTGAATCCTTGGTCGAGGAGCTTCGCCGCCTTCACCGGCGCGATTTCTCCCGACGCTGGCGCGAAGCCTTGGAACTGGATGTTGGTGATTCGGTAAAGGACGCCGACACTGCCACGAGTGAGGCGGCGCGATATGCCGCCGGCGAACTGCCCTTGCTGGCGCGTAAGTTCTTCAAGCGCGGGCGGCGGGCGGCGGCGATCGATGTGCCGCCCGCGGCGCTGCATCAATTCCGTCTTGCAGCCAAACGGTTCCGCTATGTGGTTGAGTTGTTCCGCCCCGTGTACGGCCCCGGCTTGTCGGCGCGTCTGGCGGCACTGCGCTCCGTGCAACGGCATCTGGGCGAGGTGAGCGACTGCGCCACGGCGTGTGAATTGCTTCGTGATGCGTCGAAGCCGTTGGCGCGCACAGCCGCGCTGGCTTCGCGCCGGATCGAGGCACTGAATCAACAACGCATGCGCGCGTTTCGTCTCCATTGGAAAAGAACATTCGATTCTCCGCTGAAAGAGCGAAACTGGGTTTTCTACCTCACGCGCTTTGCCGGCCGCACGCGCGCCCGCCGTCGTGCATAATTGAACGGTGACCCTGAAATCCGCGTTTCTATTTGCATTCGCGGCCGCGGCCACCGCGGCTGAACCACCGGCCTTCTTGCTGCATCAGATCGGCACCGACCGCAGTGAGGGCGTCGCCGTGATCGACGTCGACCGCGACGGCAAACTCGATGTCACCAGCGGCGCCTATTGGTACAAGGCGCCGGACTGGCAGCGCACCGAATTCCGCGAAGCCAAGATCTCCGGCGAGTTCGTCTCCAACTGCGGCGAGTTCGCCATCGACGTCAATCGCGACGGTGCTACTGACATTGTGGCCTCGGGCTGGATGGACGACGGCATCTTCTACTTTGAGAATCCGAAGAAGTTGGGCGTCATGTGGCCCAAGACGCGCATCACGCCGTCGAAGCAGACCGAAGGGCTTATTTCGGTGGATGTCGACGGCGACGGCACACCCGACGTCATCCCGACGCATTGGACCAAGCAACCGGTGTTCTGGCTGCACATCGCCAACGGCAAGATCACCAAACGTCCGGTGGGCGAAGAAGGCAGCGGTCACGGAGTGGGGTTCGGCGACGTCGATGGCGACGGCAAGCCCGACATCATCACGCCGCATGGCTACTACCGGCAGGTGGATTTGTCCAAAGATCAGTGGGAGTGGCGCCCAGAATTTCATCTGAGTGAAACCGGCATTGCCATTTACGCATTCGATTTCAATGGCGATCGAAGACCCGACATCCTCTATTCGTCTGGCCACTCCTACGGGCTGTACTGGCTGGAGCAGGGCAAGGTTTCCCAAGGCAAGCGCGTCTGGACAAAACACAACATCGATCTTTCGTTTTCCCAGGTGCACAACGTGAAGATGGTGGATCTGGATGGCGACGGCAAACTCGAGATCCTGGCCGGAAAGCGCTATCGCGGCCACAACGATTCCGATCCCGGCTCATTCGATCCACTGGCTATCTACTACTACAAGGTGACACCAGGAAAGAAACCGGTGTTCGATCGTCACCCGATCGCGTACAACTCGATCGCCGGCGCCGGCACGCAGTTCGTGGTCATCGACATGGACGGCGATGGTGACCTGGACATCGTCTGCGCCGGAAAGACCGGCCAGTACTGGTTCGAGAACCTGACGGTCAACAAAGTACCGATCAAGCAGCGCGACAAACTCTTCGACCGCTATCCACCGCATCTGTAACACGCACCGCGTGCGCTTCGTCGTGCGGATTCCGCGCACAAAGGTGGCGTGCGTTCACGCGAAGTCGTTGATTGTACGTGCTTGGCCTTTTGGCGAGCCCCATGCACATACATCGTGCGAGGCCACAAGGAGGCCACGCAGATGAAAACGACATTGACGGCAATCGCGACTCTGACACTGATGGCGGGCACGCTGCTCGCCTATAACGGTCCTCGCAATGGACAGAACGGCGGTAGTTGCCCGAATGGCAACACCGGCCAACAGACCGGCCAGCAGTCCGGCCAGCGCATGGGCAAGAAGACCGGGCCGCAGGATGGCACCGGTCCTCTGCACACGCCAGGTACGGGCGGTGGCACGGGCGCGGGACAGCGGCGCGGACGGCGATAACGCATTTCGCACATCAGGCACGTAGGGCGGGGACGGCGGCCGCTCTACGTGCGTGTTGGTGCATTGATCTGGAGAGCCGCGCTGTGCTAAGTTCTGCGTGGCGCAATGAGAATCCTCACAGTTTGTCTCGCCAGTCTGACGCTGCTTGCCGGCGCCGAACGTCAAGGGCCGGACTGGGTACGCGAAGCGCCCGCCGCCGAGTGGCAGGCGCGCGACTCGCAAGGCGAAGTCGTCTACAAGGACCGGCTCTGGATCTTCGGAGGATGGTTCAATTCGCTTCAAGCGCCGCCACGCGACGTCTGGAATTCGACGGACGGGAAGACCTGGCGTGTGGTCACTCAACAAGCTCCGTGGATTCACAGCGACCTGCCCATGAGCATCACGTTCGGGAAGCGGATGTGGATGATGGGCGGTTGGCACAACGGACGCTTGCCGGGGCATTCGGCGAGCAATCAGGTGTGGTCCACCAAGGATGGAGTGAAGTGGAAGCAGGTGACCGCAAACGCGGGTTGGTCGCCCCGCCTTGCCTCCGCCATCGTCGAATTCAAGGGACGCATGTGGATTCTCGGCGGAATCGAAAATTACTACTTCGGCGATGAGCGGAGCTTGAAGAACGACGTGTGGTCCAGCGCCGACGGCAAGACCTGGCGGCTCGCGACGGCGAACGCGGGTTGGGCTCCGCGCGCCTACCATCAGGCTGTGGTCCACGCCGGTAAGATCTGGGTGTTTGGTGGAGGCAACTACGTGCCCGTTTATCAGGCTTATCACGACGTGTGGTGCTCGGAAGACGGTGTGCATTGGACCGAAGTGACGAAAGCCGCGCCGTGGCTCGCGCGTTTGTGGTTTTCCGCCGCCGTCTATCGCGGACGCATGTGGGTGCTGGGAGGCTGGAGCAAGGAACCCGATATGAATCTCGGCGACGTCTGGTACTCGCTGGACGGAAGGCAATGGACCGAGCTCAAGTCGCGAGTCACCTGGAAATCGCGTCACGAGCATTCAGCACTTGTCTTTCGCGACAAGTTGTGGGTTGCCGGTGGTCATGCCCGCCCGCTCAGCAACGAGGTGTGGTCGCTGCGGCTGCCCGAGAACTTCTTCTCCGGCGAGTGAAAGGCCGCTATTCCTGATTGATCTTTTCCGTTACCAGTGTTATCCTGCGGTTGACGTGGAGTGATTTAGGCCCAGTTGTTTGGAGGCCAGCTACTTGCAACCACGTAAAAAAAAGTGCTAAAGGCGGATCGGTCGCAAGGGATTGCCCTGGAGCCTTTGGCCCCAGGGTTTTTGCTTTTTGGGGGCCGATTGCGCTGAATGCAGTGCCCGGCAAGGGCACGGGAGGTTTGTATGAGCGTTTGGCACAATCCGGTGGCGGCTGTACCATCGTTACTGGGACTGGAAGGCGAACTGGTCATCGCCAGCATTACCGTCGATCCACACGACCTTGAAGAGCTACTCGACGCGCTGGCGCACGTTCCGTTTCCGATCAACCCGCAGATCTACCATCAAAGCGGCGTAGTGGAGTTTCCCGCTTACGCGCAGCGCGTGCCGGATGTGCGGGCCGCGCTGGAAGCATATGGTTTCAACGGGACCATACTCCGAGTGCGAAGCATGTTGGACGCATTGGACGCGCCGCAGCCGGACTCTCGCGCTGGCGCCGCGTCCGCGAGTGTGTTTCCATGTAAGCAGGACGGCCCGGCCAGTTAGCTAGCAGCCGGACCAAGCAAAGGAGCGCCGGCGATGAGTTCGGCCGCGGTTCACGCTTCGCCATTCAGTGGGTCCTGGTACCCGGACAACCCAAAGGAACTGTCGAATTTGGTGGACCGTCTGTTCGCCGATTCCGGGACTCGCACGCCTGGTCCGTTGCTTGCCGGCGGTGTCGGATTCGTTGTGCCGCACGCCGGGCTGATGTATTCGGGTACAGTGGCGGCGGCAGCCTATCGGCACCTGCGTGAACGGCCGCCGGAGCGCGTCGTGCTGATCGGTTTTTCACATCGCGGATCGGCGCCCGGCGTGTGGCTGCCGGATACGGCGCGCTATCGAACGCCGCTCGGCGACACGCTAGTGGATCGGGACGCGGTGGCGGCTTTGGCCAGCGGCGGAGACCTCACTCTCACCGATGAAGAACACCTGTGCGATCACTCGGTGGAAATTCAACTGCCCTTGTTGCGGCACGCGGCTCCGCAAGCAAAGCTTGTTCCAGTGTATGTCTGCCAACTGGATGCGCCGGCGCGCCGGGCGGCAGCCGAGTCGCTGGCGAGGCTAGCCGACGGACGCACAGTGTTCATTGCCAGTTCCGATTTCACGCACTACGGGCGCGCATTCGGCTTCGAACCCTTTCCGGTGGACCATCGCGTCGCCGATCGATTACACGATCTTGACCACGCGGTGATCGACGCGGCTGCCGGAGTGAACGAGGAGATGTTCCTCGACAGCATCCGCCGGACACGCGCCACGGTGTGCGGCTACGAGCCCATCTCGCTATTGCTTGCCGTTGTCAAACAACTAGAACAGCGCGAAGAGCATTACCAGTGGAAGCTGGACTATCAGACCTCGGGCGAAATCACAGGTGACTATCATCATTCGGTGAGCTACACGGCGCTGGGGTATTTTCCCTACAGCGCAATGCAACTGGACGACGCCGATCAGACGGCATTGATTGACAGCGCCCGGCGGACGCTCGATGAGTATCGCGCCACTGGGCGGCGCGTGCCGGTGATGCCCGAACGCTCCAGTCCCGCGCTGGCGCGGCCGTGCGCGGCGTTTGTCTCGTTGCACAAACACGGCGAATTGCGCGGATGCGTCGGGCTGTCGGCCGCCACGGAACCGCTCGCGCGCGCGGTGCCGGACATGGCGTTGGCCGCGGCGCTCGACGACAGCCGCTTCCCGCCGCTTGGCCGCGATGAAGCTGATATTGAGATCGAAGTGTCGGTACTGAGTCCCCTCAAGCCGGTCCAATCTCGCGCGGACTTCCGCGTGAACGAACACGGCGCCATGCTGGAATCCGGTTTCCGCCGTGGGTTGCTGCTGCCGCAGGTGGCGCCTGAATTTGGGTGGGGCGCCGACGAGTTCTTCCAGGCCCTGGCGCGCAAAAGCGGCGCGCGCATGTCGGTCTACGATGAACCTGGCACGAAGCTGTACACGTTCCG
>CAZDIZ010000071.1:0-26850 GCA_964505625.1 uncultured Solibacteraceae bacterium
ATCGTCCCGATGTTGATGTGCGGTTTGCTACGGTCGAATTTCTCTTTCGCCATATCGTCGAAACCTCAGTTCGTCACCTGACCTGATTGTCTGCTGGAGATGAAATCTGGAGCCGACGACCAGGATTGAACTGGTGACCTCGTCCTTACCAAGGACGCGCTCTACCAACTGAGCTACGTCGGCCCTTGCTAACTCTTTCGGGATTCACTGGTGGACGGGGGAGGATTCGAACCTCCGTAGCCCGCTAGGGGCGGCAGATTTACAGTCTGCTGCCATTAACCACTCGGCCACCCGTCCATATCGCGCACTCACCCGTTCAGCACGCGTGGCGGCACACTGAACTTACGCTCGGCCAGTACCCGAACCCACGAGTATAGCACACCGATTTCCCCGGTGTGCTATACGCGATTAAAACTCGATGAAAACGGGGCAAGGACCGGGCGGTTGCCGTGATCAACCGCCCGGCGCAAGGAGAAGCAACACTACTTCACGGCCATGGTAACAGTGGTCTGGCTCGACACGCCGCCAATGGTGATGACGACCGGCACCGCGTTGCCCACGGCAACATCGGCGGGGATTTTGGCGTTGATTTGCAGCAGTCCCGCAACGCTACCGGGCGAACCGCCGACGTACAGAACTTCGGCCGACTTACCGCCGATGGTTACCGTCACGGCCTGCAAGGGACGCGGCAAGGTGGTCCCCACCAGCGTTCCGTCAGCACCCGCCGGGTTGGTCTGGCCTTCGCCGGTGGCGTAAATCATGACCACCGACTCGCGCGCGGCGGCATTGGTTGCGTTGTTGATCGAGTAGTCCTGGTTCAGGATCGCACCTTGTCCGCTTCCACTCGCGTTGGCCGCGAACAGACCCGGCGCCGCGTCGGCCACCCGGATCTTGATGGGCGACGAACGCACGCCCTTATACTCCACTTCGAGTTGCACTTCCGTGCGTCCATAGATCCCGTAAGGAACAATTACGCTGCTCTGCGTCTTGGAAACATAGATGATGGGCGCGGCGATGTTGTCGAAGTAGAACGCAGTGTCCGCCAGCTTGGTCGGGAACTTATTGTTCACGTCAAGTTGGTATTTGGTCAGCGTGTCCGGCCCCACCAGAGTGCCGCCGACGGTGAGTACTTCACCCGGCGCGATCGGGCCCGGCAACCAACTGGCGCCATTTACAACCGCAGAAACCACCGGTGCGGTGGCCGCGCTTACCGTGAGCGTCACATTGAGCACCTGCGGCGTGTTGGCGGCCTGCGGCGCCGCCACTGTGATTGTCCCGTTATAGGTGCCCGCCGCGAGACCTGCCGTCACAATCGAAACCGCCAACGTCGCCGGAGTGGTTCCGCCGCCCGATGGACTCACCGCAAGCCACGATCCGCCGCTCGCGGTGGCGACCACGGTAGTAAAGCTCAGCGGCGTGCCACCGGAACTGACCGCGAGATTCTGCGCGGCCGGCGCGGTCGAGCCGATCTGGTAAGCAAACACCATCGAACCCGGCGACAGCGACAGGTTCACGGCCGAGGTCACCACTAGCGTCACCGGAATGCTGAACGGGCTGTTGGTGGCGCCCGCCGACGAGATGATGACGCTTCCGTTGTACGTACCAGGCGCCAAGCTGGCGGGATTAACGCTGACCGCGATGGTCCCCGGCGTAACCGCGCCCGAAGGACTCACCGAGAGCCAGCCGCCGCCGGTCACAGTGGCCGTGGTCGCCGAGAAACTCAACGACGAGCCACCCGCCGAAATCGCCAGATTCTGCGCGGCCGGCGCCGCCGAGCCGACCTGATAACTGAAGTTGAGACCCGTGGGCGTGGATGCCAGGTTCACGCTCGTGCTCACGGTCAAAGTGACAGGAATGGTCAACGGACTGTTGGCCACACCGGTCGACGCGATCTGGACCTGTCCGGAGTATGTGCCGACAGGCAGGCCGGCGGGATTCACGGAGACGTTCACTGTGACCGGTGTCTGACCAGCACCTGGGGTAACCGAAAGCCAGCCACCGGTGCCCGTGGTGGTGACACCCGTCGTGATATTCAGCGCCGCACCGGTCGAACTGATCTGCACGCTCTGCGACGCGGGCACAGTACCACCGGTCACTGCGGCAAAACTCAAAGTGGAGGCGCTCGACTTTAGGAACGGGTTTGCGCTCACGATCAGCGTAACGGGAACAATCAGTGGGCTATTGAGCGCCGCCGAACTGGTCAGCGTGATGGTGCCACTGTAAGTGCCCAACGCCAGCCCCGCCGGATTAATGCTCACCGATAGCGTGCCGGGCGTACTTGAACTGGCGGGTGTAACAGCCAGCCAATTACCGGATGAAGTGGCCGCCGCCGCGTTGAAATTGAATGCAGTCCCGTTGCTGGTGATCTTGAGAGTCTGTGCGTCGGGCGGCGCCGTGCTGATTTGGTGATGGAACGTGAGTGCCGTCGGAGACGCGGACATACTCAGTCCGGCCAGAACGGTCAAGGTCACCGGCACCGTTTGCGGTGAAGACTGACCCGCGCCCATGACAACGACGTTGCCGTCATAGGTTCCCGGCAGCAGTCCAACCGGATTCACGCTCACGCTGATCGTACCCGGCGTGGCACCGCTGGTAGGTGTAACGGCGAGCCAGTTATCGCCGCTCGACGTCGTAGCCGATGCAACGTAGTTGAGTGACCCCGCGCTGCTGGCCACCGTCAAAGTCTGTGCCGCTGGCGTGGCGGCACCGCTTTGATACGTGAACGAAAGCGACGCGGGAGAGATGTTCAATACCGGCGTGTCGGTGACGATCAAAGTCACCGGAACCGTCAGCGGTGAGTTAACGGCACCGGATGACACAATAGACAGACTGCCGGCGTAAGTTCCGGCCGTCAACCCCGTGGCATTCACCGACACGTTGACCGTGCTCGCCGTGGCGCCGGTCGACGGACTCACCGCGAGCCAGTTAACGCCGGAGGCCGTAGCCGGCGTCACCGTGTAGTTCATGCCATTGCTGGTGCCGGAAATCGCCAGCGGCTGCGCGCTAGGCGCAGCCGACCCCACTTGATAATTGAAGGTTAGTGAGGACTGGGAGACGGACAGGAATGGGCTGGTGCTCACCACCAACGTCACAGCAACGTTCTGCGGCGTGTTGGAAGCATTCGGAGCCGAGACGGTAATCGTGCCGGTGTAAGTGCCCACCGGTAATCCAACCGGATTCACGCTCACGCTTAGCGTGCCCGGCGTGGTCGAGACCGCCGGACTCACCGCCAGCCAATTTTGGCCGGACGCAGTCGTCACTGTCGCGATGGATGCCAGTTGCGTGCCGCTGGACTTCAGCGTGAGCACCTGAGCCGGCGGAATCAGGGCATTCACTTGATAGTTGAAGGTCAGCGTGCTTGGCGCCACCAGCAACATCGGCGTTGCGCTGACGACTAACGTCACCGCGACCGTCTGTGGGCTGTTGGATGCGCCGGCCGATTCTAGACGGATTGTGCCGGTGTAGGTTCCCACCGCCAACGATCCGGGATTCACCGCCACTGTCACCACGCCCGGCGTGGAACCGGCGCTTGGTGTCGCGCTCAGCCAGTTGTCACCTGTACCGGCTTGCGCGGTAACGGTGTAGCTCAACGGCGTCCCACTCGACGACACCGAGAACGTCTGCGGATCGGGAGTGATGGAACTGCCCAACTGATAGTAGAAACTCAACGCCCCCGGAGAGGCGGACAACACTGGAGAAGCAGCGATCACAAGCGTCACCGCCACGCTCTGGGGACTGTTGGAAGCACCCGGCATGGTAACCGTAATCGTGCCGGTGTAAGTGCCTGGCGCGAGTGAACCCGGATTGGCCCGCACGCTCAGCTTGCTGGGCGTCGTGGGCCAGGAAGTCGGCGACACGATCAGCCAATCGCCTCCGCTGTCGGTACTTTTGGTGACGGTGAACGGCAGGTCCGTCTTGGTCGCAAAAACATCGAGTGTCTGCTCGGCTGGAGTGGACGCGCCAACTTGATAGTTGAATGTCAGCACCCCGGGGCTGACGTTGAACAACGGCGCTTCGCTCACCACCATATTCACGGTCACTGTCACCGGACTATTGGACGCACCCGCCGAACTGATACGGACGGTGCCCACCTGGCTTCCCGTGGGAGCGAACGCTGGATTGACAGAAACAGTTACCGTCGCGTCGGTCTTGTTTGAAGTCGTAGCAACATTGAGCCACGGAACCCCGCTGTCGGTAGAGGTGGAGATGGTAATGTCCAATTGCGCGCCGCTGGACGACACGGCAAATGTCTGCGCCGCCGGCACCGGGTCGCCTCGCTGATAGCTGAAAGATAGCGAGGACTGCGAAACGATCAACAGCGGGCTCGTGCTGATGTACAACGTTACCGGCACATTGACCGGCGTGTTGGACGCTCCCGCTGAGGACACAATGACCGTGCCCGTGTACGTTCCCGTTGTCAACCCCGTGGGATTCACGCTGACTCCTAACTGACCGCGAGTCGTCCAGGTGGGAGGGGTCACACTGAGCCAGGCAACTCCGTTGGCCGTGGTCGCCGACGCGTTGAAAGTGATCGCGGCGCCGCTGCTGGAAACGTCTATTGTTTGCGCCGCCGGCGCTGTGCTTCCGATTTGGTAGTAGAACGTCAACGACGACGGACTGACCGACAACGATGGCAGCGTCTGGGCGTTAGCCGAAATGCTTCCTATCACGAGAAGCGCGGCAACGAACAGTGCGTACGAATAGACGGAGTGGTTGCGTGAGAACATGGAAATCCTCCCAAAGTGAGGTTGACGAGCAGGACGCGAGCTACGCATCTTGTAAGCAATTAGCGGACCAACGCGGATTTCACCAGCCGGGGTGAAACACACGGGCCGCGCTAAGTTGTTGTTACACCCGAGGAAATTATACCGCTAAAACATTTTTGCCGTGTTGTGTTTTTGTCGCGAAATGGGTCGCTTTGCCACTTCGGTTGTGGCTGATCGCGACACACCGGGCCGGTGAGGCGGTCAGAGCGTGCGAAGGTGGAAGCCGCCGTCGACGTTCAACACCTGCCCGGTCGAGTAGTCGAGCAGGCCGTCGGCCACGGCGCGCACCGCCAGGGCGATGTCGCTCGCTTCGCCCATGCGCCGCTGCGGCAGAAGACCGCCCGCGATCTTCTCTTCGTAGACTTTCTCGACCGCGGCGATCATGTCGGTGCGGATCACGCCTGGACGGATTTCGAACACTTTGATCCCTTGCGCGGCGAGCCGCGCCGCCCACAACGCCACGGCCATACTCAGACCGGCCTTCGAGATGCAGTACTCGCCACGGTTCACCGACGCCGTGTAGGACGAAATCGAAGTTACGAAAACTATGCGGCCGGCGGACTGCTCCACCATCCAACGGGCGGCCTGCTGCGTCAGGAAGTACGGCCCCTTCAGGTTGGTTGAGATCAGTTCGTCGAAGCTCTCTTCGGTGGCCTCCAGAATGTCGCGGCGCTCGCGCGGCGCCATGCCGGCGTTGTTGACCAACAAGTCCAGACGTCCGAACTTCTCGCGCGCGAAATCCATCAGCGCGTGCCGGTCCGCCGCGTTTCCTATGTCGCACTGGAAAATCTCGCAGCCGGTCGCCGCGCGCAACGACTCGGCGGCGTCCAAACGGCCCCGGTAGGTCGCCAACACGCGGTGCGTCTTGGCCAGTTCCGTGGCGATACCGCGCCCGATGCCTCGGCTCGCTCCCGTCACAATTGCAGTCGGTTTATCCATGTTCGTCATCTCTCTCTCAACCACACTGATAGCTCGCGTCATCGAGCGTGGCTACAGCGTGCATCGCAGACGCCATCATGAGGAGTATCGCAAGTTTCGGCGCGGCGCGAGCGCCGCGGATCAGCCTTCTTCCCGCCGCCGCAAGCGCTTGAGCAGGCGGCCCGCTAGTTGCGTGCCATCCACAAGCGCCCGTTCGTAGGCCAACTGGCGTTCCGCGCGACTGTAGCCATAGCCCAGGCGGTTGTAGCGGTCCAGGCTCAGCCCCACGACGTAGGTTCCTGCGAAGGCGATGGCGGCTTTCGGAATCAATCCGCCGCCGAAAGGAATCTTCGCCACCAGTTCACGCGCTAACGTGCGCCAGCCGAACGCGGCCGCGATGATCGAACCGATTTGCCCGCGTTGCTCGCGATAGCCCACTGGACGGTCGCTCGCCGCGGCAACCAGAAACGCCATGCGAACCTGATTCACCGTGAGGAATCCCGTGTCGGAAGCGAACTCCCCGACCAACCACGGCACCGTGAGAAGGCTGGGCACCAGATCGGGAAGCGCCGTGGCCAACGCGAACAAAGCGTTTTCCTTGGCGATGGTGAAGATCACCTGATCCACCACCGGCTGGCGGAAAGGGAACAGGAGACGCGCCAACGGCAGGCCCAACTCCTCGCGCTGATGGATAATCTGCCGGACAGTGCGCTCGGGATTGCGCGGCGAAAAGCTGAAGGCGTCGGGCGGACCGGGCAGGCCCTCTTCATAGATCTCTATGTCGAACGTTTCCGGAGCGCCTGCGTCGCCCACACGATAGAGCAGCGACGCCGTCTCCCAACGCTTGCCGCGCGAAATCGCCGCCGGCGCGAAGTAGTCCTCCATGGCGTTGTAGCCGGCGCTCGACGACGCCACCAACCCGACCGCGACGGGACGCTCGGCGGTCTGGCGAATGTCGTTAGGGTTTAGCTTCGCCACCGCCGTGCGTATTTGTTGGAGAAACTTTCCAGCCATGAAATCACCATCAAGCTGGACGTTCCGCTTGCCGCAAACGGAACATCACCTTGATCGCCCTCTTCCATTCTACTGCCAGCCCAATGCGCTCCACTTCGATCGAGGGTGAAAAGTAGCGCAGAATCGTCTCAGTCTGCGGATGAAAATCGAGCGCGGGAGCCACCAGCACTAATCGCGGAGCGTCGCTGCGCAGTTCAATTCCAGGGAAGTAGCCGCGCGCGGCGAATTCGCCGCGTTCCAAATGCCACACCACGCGCATCCAGTAATCCAGCGCCTGCAACGGAAGGTGTATGTCTTCGCTGGCCTTCAATTCGATGACCGCCAGCCGCCCCGCGCGATCCACGGCCACCAGATCCATAATGCCGCGCTGGCCGCCGGCCAGTGCCGGCACTTGCGAATACAACGGTGCGGGCAGCAGTGTTGCGTCGATGGTTTCGATGTTCGCGCGAACCTGCGCCTCCAGAATGCGCTCCGGCGCTTCAGCGGACGTGCGAGGATTCGACGCCGCGCCATCGCGTTGATGCTCCAGGCTGGTATCGAGGTTCCCGAAATCCGACGGGTCCAGGCGATGCTCCAGACCGCTTTCGTCATACGCCCAGGCCGCCCATTGCGCCACGCGCGGATTCAGATAGCGCAAACGCTGCAAGGTGAGCCGCTCGGCGCCCGCCGGAGCAAGCAACGCGAGACCTTCCACGGTCAACCGCTGCTCACGCCGGCGCAAGTAGTCGAGCCAGATCAGGCCGAAGGTGAGCGCGCCCGCCGCATCGCGTGCGTCGGCGCCCGCTCCCAGCGCGGCCCACGCGCGGCTTCCCTGCCTCACCAGGGCGCGCGGATAGGACGGTGACAGACTGTGCGTAAGATCCGGTTCGGTGCTCAGTTCGTCGAGCGACCATCCGGGAAACTGCCGCTTCAGAAAACGGCGGAATTGCTCGCGCAGCACCGTGCGCGCGCCGCGGCGTTCAACGCCGCGCCGTTCGGGCCGCGCCAGATCGACCAAGGTGATCAGCCCGGTCTGTTTGGCGAACTTTTCGACGCGCAGTTCGAGTTTGCCGGCGCACTCGCCGGCCACACCCACAACGCGCCGCGTGAGATTACGCGTCTTGTCCCAAGCCTGGATGCTCAAGCGCTCACCGCGCCAGGCGATGTCATATTGTCCGGATTCAAGCAGGATAGGATCTTCGCCCGGCTCAAGCAGAGCGGGCTTACGCGCGCGTTCGAGAAAGCGCTCGATCGCGGCATGGGCCTCGACGGGCCCGGCGGGCAGTGGCATTCCCTTCTATTATAGAAACGAGATGCTTGCCGAAAGGCTACAACAAGTCGAAGAACGGATCCAGGCGGCGGCACTCCGCGCCGGGCGGCGCCGCGAGGAAATCACGCTGATTGCTGTTACCAAGATCTTTCCCGCGTCGGCCATTCGCGACGCGTATGCGGTGGGGTTGCGGCACTTCGGCGAAAACTACGTGCAGGAATTCGCGGGCAAGCGCGGCGAGCTTGACGACCTGAACGAAGCGACCTACCACCTGATCGGCCACCTGCAATCGAACAAGACTAAAATCGCGGCCGATCTGTTCCACGTAGTTCAGACCGTGGATTCGGCCAAGCTCGCGCGGCGGCTGGCTGAATCCGGACGCCAACTCGACGTGATGATCGAAGTGAAACTGTCGGAGGAAGAATCGAAAAGCGGCGCCGCGCCCGAGGAACTGCCGGCGTTGATCGATTCGATCCGCGAACATTCGAACCTGCGGCTGGCCGGGCTGATGACCATGCCGCCGTGGTCGGACGACGCCGAGCTTTCGCGCCCGTTCTTCCGACGTCTTCGCGCGCTGGCCGAGCAGCACCACCTGGCGCAACTCTCCATGGGCATGTCGCACGATCTCGAAGTGGCCATCGAGGAAGGCGCTACCCACATCCGCGTCGGAACGGCGCTATTCGGACCACGCCAATACAAGTGAAGGTTGGATTCCATTCTCCGCTTCCGCCATTCCGCACCGGCGTGGCGGATTATTCGGCCGCGCTGCTTTCCGCGCTGCGCCGTTTCGGCGAAGTGGAAGTGGACGCGCCCGACGCTAGCATCTCGCTCTATCACTTAGGCAACAACAAGCTGCACACGGCGATCTATGAGCGAGCGATTGAACGCCCTGGCGTGGTGGTGCTACACGACGCCGTCCTACAACATTTCTATCTCGGCACGCTGAGCGAGCAGGCTTACATCGAAGAGTTCGTTTACAATTACGGCGAATGGGCGCGGGACCTCGCAGGCGACCTGTGGCGCTCGCGCGCTCGCTCGGTGCAGGATTCGCGTTACTTCGACTACCCCATGCTGCGGCGCCCTTCCGAGACCGCGCGCGCGGTGGTGGTTCACAACCGTGCGGCCGCGGCGGCCGTGCTGCGGCATGCGCCGCGAGCGCGCGTGGTCGAGATCCCACATCTATTCGTGCCGCCGGCGACGCCGCCCGCGATCGAAATCGAGCGACTGCGGAAAACCTGGCGCGTCGAGCCCGGCATGTTCGTGTTTGGAGTATTCGGCTACCTACGCGAATCCAAGCGCTTGTGGAGCGTGTTAAAAGCCTTCGAACGCGTACGCGCGGCCGGCTGCAACACCGTGCTGGTGGTGGCGGGCGAATTCGTGTCGGCGGATCTGGAGCGCGCCATCTCACCGGCACTCGATGGGCCCGGCATCCTGCGCGTCGGATTCATGAGCGACGCAGAGTTCTGGCTCGCGGCACACGCCGTGGACGCGTGCATCAATCTGCGCCATCCGGCGGGTGGCGAAACCAGTGGCATTACGGTGCGTTTGATGGGCATCGGCAAGCCGGTGCTGGTAAGCGAAGGCGACGAGAATGCGGCGTATCCGCTCGATGCGTGTCCGCGCGTGCCAACCGGAGTTGCCGAACCGGACGCGCTGTCGGAGTATATTACATGGTTCACGCGATTCCCCCAGGATGCCGGCCGCATCGGGCGCCGGGCTGCCGCCTGGATCCGCAAGCGCCATGCGCTCGACGCTGTGGCGGAGAGCTACTGGAAATTGCTATGCGAATCCTGTCGATCATCCTGACCTTGTCGGCCGTCGCGGCTGCCGCAGCGGCCCCGATCGAAAAACAAACGCACGTGCGTGTACCCATGCGTGACGGCGTGCACCTGTGCACCAATATTTACCGGCCGGCCGGAGAGGGGAGGTATCCCGCCATCCTGGTGCGCACGCCTTACAACAAAGGCAGCGACATGATGCCGAGCCAGCAGGCCTTCGTCGATCATGGATACGCCTACGTGGTGCAGGATGTCCGCGGGCGCTACCACTCCGAAGGCGTCTTTGAGTCGTATTTCCAGGAGACTCCTGACGGCAGCGACACGATTAACTGGATCGCCCGGCAGCCGTGGTCCAACGGAAAGGTTGGCATGCTCGGCGGCTCCTACCTGGGCATCGCGCAGTGGAGAGCGGCGCTTTCGGGAAATCCGCATCTCAAGGCCATCTTTCCGGTGGTCTCCGGCGACGACGAATACCGCGACCGCTACTACTCACCCGGCGGCGTCATCAAACTAGGCCACCGCCTGTTGTGGATGTCGGAGAACTTCCGCGCGGCAGGGTTCGCCAAACCCGACTTCAATCGCTTCATCTGGCGATTGCCGCTGCGTATGGCCGACCTCGCTGCAACCGGCCAGCACTCCCCCATGTGGCAGCGGGCGCTCGACCACCCGTCGTTCGACGCTTTTTGGGAATCCGTAAGCGTGCGCAGCCAGATGACGAAGATCCGGGTCCCGGTCTTCGCGGTGGGAGGCTGGTACGACAACTACGTTGACGGCGACCTGGACGCCTTCATGCTGCTGCGCAAGCTCGGCCGTGCGAATCGCCTCATCGTAGGGCCGTGGGCGCACAACATGAACTACAAGTTCGAAGGCATAGACTACGGCGCGGATTCGCAGATTCCGCTGCGCAAGCTTCAATTCGACTGGTTCGATTACTGGCTGCGCGATTCCTCGGCGCCGCCTTCGTCGCCGCCGCTGCGTTACTTCGTCATGGGTTTGAATCAATGGCGCGAGACCGCTGAATGGCCGCCCGAGAAAGTCCGCTACGTTCCGATGTATCTCGCCAGCCGCGGACACGCCAACACGGCCTCGGGCGATGGTGTGCTGCAAATGCACCGACCGTTACCGCGCGTCACCGATACGTTCGTCTACGACCCCATGAAGCCCGTGCCCACTGCCGGCGGCGCCGTTTGCTGCAACCCGAAGATTTTCCCTTGGGGCCCGCTGGATCAGAGGAACGTCGAGCGCCGCCGCGATGTGCTGGTCTACACCAGCCGCCCGTTGAATCACCCCATGGAAATCGCGGGCCCGGTGCGCGTGGTGCTCGATGTGGCGACGTCGGCGCCCGACACGGACTTCACCGCCAAACTGGTGGACGTCTGGCCCGACGGCCGCGCCATCAACCTGACCGATGGAATTCTGCGGCTGCGCTACCGCGAATCTATCGAGCATCCGGTAGCAGCGAAACCGGGCGAAGTCTACCGCATTGCGATTGACGCCGGCCCCACCAGCGCCGTGTTCGCCAAGGGACACGCGGTGCGCCTGGAGATTTCGTCGAGCAACTTCCCACGCTTCTCGCGCAACCTCAACACCGGTGGCGCGATCGCCGAGGAGCGCCACGCGCGCATCGCGCAACAGTCCGTCTTTCACGGACGCACGCACGCGTCGCATTTGCTGCTGCCCGTCATCAAGTGAGTCAAACGCATATGAACAAACTCGAAGAGATCGCCGAAAAGCGCAAGAAAGCACACGCACGGATGTTATCGCTCGGTTCGCGCGTCTATGCCGGCTTTCTGGAAATGGAGAAGGCCGCGTATTCCGATGGCGCACTGGCAAAGAAGCACAAGGAATTGATCGCGACCGGCATCTCGGTGGCGAACAACTGCGAATCCTGCATGCAGTGGCACATCGAGCAAGCGGCCAAGGCCGGCGCCACCTTCGAGGAAATCGTCGAGTCGATCGAAGTGGCTATCGAAATGGGCGGAGGTCCCGCGACCGTCTCGGCGCGCTTCGCCTTCGAGGTGATCGACAGCATCGGTCTTGCGCCTCAGCGAACCGCCCAAGCGGAATAGGGAGAGCAGCGGGATGCCGGATATCGCAATCGAAGAACTGTTCCCGGAACAGAACCCGGCCGACATGGAACGTATGGTCCCGGCGTTCCTGGCGATCTGGAATGCGAGAGAGAACCTGCGTTTCCTGAGCTTCACCGGATTGCCGTTTCAACCCGCGCAAGTCCGCGATTGGTTCAGCCGCCAAGTATCGGCCGGAGTGCGCTATTTCTGCGCTTCGCGGCCCGATGGCCACATCGACGGCATCCTGGCCATCCGGATCGATCCGCTACTGGGATTTGAACTGATGTCCATCGGTGTCGCCGCGGACCGCCAATGCGCTGGCATCGGCAGACAACTACTGACGCACGGGATCGCCGTTGCGCGCGACGCCGGCTTTGCCGCCGTGGATGCCCAGGTCTTCGCTACCAACGCGCGCATGTTGCGGTTGCTGCTGGCACTCGGCTTCGTTCCGGTCCGGATGGAGTATCATCGCGGATCGGAGGGCGAGGACCTGGTTCATCTCAAGCTACGGTCCTGAACGTTCTCACGCCGCGCCTTTTCCATTCCGCACGCTCGCCACAAACCACACCAGCCACAGCGCGCCTAGCGCGAAGATCGCGTCGCCCGGCCCGCGCAGCCAGCGCAACGTTTGCATCAGCGGCGTGCCCAGGAACTCCGTGCTTCGCGCGTACCAGTAGCCACGGTCCACCGAAGCCCAGGTTTGCAGCAACCCCACCGGCAGCAGGCTACCCACGCACATGGCGAACAGGCCGATGTTCATCGTCCAGAAAGCGAACTTCAATCGCCGCTCGTTCCACACGGCGTTGGGTACCAGCGCCCGCAGGCAGACCAGCATCAGCCCGATACCCAGCATGCCGTACACTCCGAACAACGCGGCGTGTCCGTGCACCGGCGTGGTATTCAGTCCTTGCATGAAGTAGAGCGCGATCGGCGGGTTGATCATAAAGCCGAACAATCCCGCGCCCACCATATTCCAGAACGCCACCGCGACGAAGAAGTAGATGGGCCATTTGTAACGACCCGCCCACTCGGTGAGCTTGCCGCGGCGCAGATCGTCGAGCGCTGAATACGCCACCAGCACCAGCGGCACCACTTCGAGCGCGCTGAACACCGAGCCCCACGCCAGCGCCACCGTCGGCGTGCCGGAGAAGTACAAATGGTGACAGGTTCCAATGATGCCACCGGCCAGATAGATGGTGGCCGAAAGCAGCGCGGCTTTGGCGGCCAGCGCTGGACGGATCAGGTTCAGACGCGTGAAGAAGAACGCGATCACCGTGGTGGCGAAGACTTCAAAGAAGCCTTCCACCCACAGGTGCACTACCCACCAGCGCCAGTACTCAACCATCGATAGATGCGTGTGTTGTCCCCAGGTAAGCCCCGCGCCATAGAACAATCCGATGGCGGCCGACGACATCAGGAACAGCCACAACAGATGGCGGCTTTCTCCCGCGTTCGCGAGCGCCGGGCGAATTGAGCGCACCACCAACGCAAGCCAGATCAGTAACCCCACGAACAGCAGGATCTGCCACCCGCGTCCAAGGTCGACGTACTCGTAGCCCTGATGCCCCCAAAGAAACGAGGTCGCGTCGGAGAGCTTGTTCTGCACGCTCATCCATTCGCCTGTAAGTGAACCGGCAACGATCACCAACAGCGCCACGAATAGTACGTTCACTCCGAGCCGCTGCCACTTCGGCTCGTAATTGCTCACCAGCGGGCCAATGAACAAACCCGCCGCCAGCCAACTGGTTGCGATCCAGAAGATGCCCAACTGCACGTGCCAGGTGCGCGTCACCGTGTAGGGCAACACTTCGGACAGCTTGATGCCGTAGAAGCCGTCGCCTTCGACGCCATAGTGCGCCGTGACCACACCCATTGCGATCTGCACCAGAATCAGCGCGGCCACCACCCAGAAGTACTTCAGCGTCGCGCGTTGTGAGGGCGTCGCGTTCCATGCACCCAGTGGATCGGCAACCGGCAGCGGCCCCAGTTCCTCCTTCTGCTTTTCGCTGGCGTACCACCACACCATGGCGCAGATGCCGGCCAGTAGCATGATGATGCTCACGCCCGTCCACATGACGCTTTCGCCGGTGGGACGATTCTCAACCAGCGGTTCATGCGGCCAATTGTGCGTGTAGCTGACGTTATCGCCGGGGCGATTGGTGGAGGCGGTCCACGCGGTCCAGAAGATGAAGGCTGCAAGATCGCGCATGCGCGCCGCGTCGCGTACGGTCCCGGCTGGAATCGCGTAACTTGTGTTACCGCGCATGAACACGCCGGCGTAGTGTTCCAAACACATCGCGAAGGCGCGTGCGCGCGCGGGATCGATCGTCAGTGTGTTCGTCGCCGCATCGTAGGTATTAGTGCGATAGACGCGAACCAGACGCCCACGCAACCGGGCCTGCTCTTCGGCGCTCAGCGCGTCATACGCTGTGGCGAATTCCGCCCGCGCCCAGCCGTCCAAAACGAACGTTGCTTCCCGATGTAACCAGTCCGCCGTCCAATCCGGCGCCACATAACTGCCGTGTCCCCAGATCGAGCCCACCTCCATGCCGCCCATCGATTGCCAGACGTTCTGCCCCCGGCCGATTGCGCCAGCATCGAATAGCTCCGCGCCATCGGTGGTGACCACGCGTTGCGGCAACGGAGGCATCTCCTGGTAGATACGCGTGCCGATCCAACCTAGCACCGCGAACCCGGTCACCATGACCGCCGCAAAGCCCAGCCAGAGTCTTTTCATTTATGCGGTTCTCCTGTACTACTACAGGTTGGTCGACTGTGCGTTCCGGCACTATGACTTTGGTCACAACTGGCGGGGCTTCCTCTGTAAACACAAGACCCAGACGGAATTAACGAAACATTAACACGTCTCCACCTTGGCAGGCGTACCTCGATTCTGTAGGCTGGCGTCCAAAGATCTGTTAATGGCTGTAACATTCGTCCCACTCGCCAGGCGACAACTGGAGCCGGATAGCGAATGTGGCAAGGAGGTATTCCGCATGGTTCGACGTCTAGTTATTATGTGTTGTCTCGCCTTTGCCGGCGCGGGGTTGGCCGCCGCCGACAAGTCCGATCAGTTCTTCGACGACACGAAGGTTCAGGAAATCCGCCTCTACTTCACCGACTCGAATTGGTACAACACTCTCTATCAGGCGCATGCCAACGACGCCTCGGATCCGTACTTCCCGGTGACGTTCAAGTACGGCGACACGGTGCTGGACAATGTCGGCGTCCGTTTCAAGGGCAATGCGTCGTTCCGGCGTTCGCAGAGCGTAAAGAAATCGTTCAAGTTCGACTTCAACGTCTACAACGAAGACACGACCTTTCTTGGCCTGAAGAAACTGAACTTGAACAACGGCGACCTGCAGCCGACATTCCTGCCCGAAAAGATGTTTCTGGACTTTGCCTCAAAGTACATTGCCGCCATGCGCGCCGTGTACTGCCGACTGTACGTCAATGACGTTTATTACGGCCTCTACATCGCCGTCGAGCAGCCCGACAAAACCATGATGGAAAACCGCTTCGGCGGCACCGAGGACGGCAATCTCTACGAAGCCGGCGAATCCAACGCCACCTTGAGTTACCTCGGCACCAGCGCGGCGTCGTATCAGAAGCTATACGAACTTAAAACTAACGAGGACATCAACGATTACTCCGGTCTGATCGAGTTTCTGGATGTACTCAACAACACCGCGTCATCAAGCCTGCCCGCGAAATTGGAGCCGATCTGCGATGTCGAGAATATGCTCTACGGCATCGCGCTCAACATCCTCTTCGTGAATTTGGACTCGTACGCCGGTTCTGCATCGGAATTCTATCTCTACGATCGCAGCGACACCGGACAGTTCATCCACATTCACTGGGACCTCAACGAGTCCTTTGGCACCACCGGCGACGGTTCGCCGAAGATCACCACGCCCGCCAAGCTCGACCCGTTCTATCTGCCCACGAGTTCGTCGACCGGCGGAAGCATGGGTGGCAGTACCGGGCGCCCGCTGATGTCGAAACTGTGGGCGGTGGATTCCTATAAGCGCACCTACCTGCGAATGTTGGCCCGCATGCTGCGCGATGGATTCAACACGACCGCTATGACCACCCGGGCCACCGAACTGGCCAACCTGATCCGGTCGGACGTCTACGCGGACAACAACAAGCTGTACACCAACGCGCAGTTCGAATCCGGCCTCAACTCTTCTGTGAACGCGGGGCAAACCGGCGTACTGGGGGTTCTTCAGTTCGTCAAGGACCGTTACGCTTACCTGCGAACGGCGCTGGACGCCTACGCGCAACCCGCCGACATGCGCATCAACGAGCTGATGACTGTGAACACCTCGACGATCAAGGACGAAGCCGGTGACTACGACCCGTGGCTCGAACTGCACAACCTGGGACCGGGCACTCTGAATCTGTCCGGCTACTACCTGACTGACGACACGGACAATCCCACGAAGTGGGCGCTGCCGTCGCAAAGCGTGGCCGATGGCGGATTCGTGGTGGTGTGGCTGGACGGAGAGACCGGCGAAGGTACCAACCACGCCAGCTTCACTCCCAACTCCGCGGGCGGCACGCTGTATCTCTACTACGGTTCCGGCACGTCGCGGCAGTTGATCGACAGCGTCACTTACGGCAAACTCACCGCCGGACAGTCGCTGGCCCGCATGGGGTCGCTCAACACGCAATGGGTCACCACCACCAACACCACCGCGGGCGCCGACAATCCTACAACCATCACCACCTCCACCGCCGGGACGGGCCAGTTACTGATCACGGAGGTGATGGCCGACAACAAATCCACGCTGACCGATCCCGATGAAGCCGGCGCGTACGAGGACTGGTTCGAAATCTACAATCCGGGGACGACGGCCGTCGACATGAGCGGCATGTATATCAGCGAGAATCCGTTGAACCCGACCAAGTGGCAGGTGCCGCAAGGAGTGACCATTCCCGCCGGCGGCTACCTCGTGTTCTGGGCCGATAACGACACCACGCAGGGATCGCTGCACACGAATTTCAACCTTGACGCCGACGGCGAAGTTCTCCAACTGTTCAAGTCGGACGGCACGACGTTGATCGACTCGGTTTCTTTTAAGACGCAGCAACCGGACATTTCCTACGGCCGCAACCCATCCGACAGCAGCAAGTGGTCCATTTTCAAACCCGCCACGCCGGGCGCGAAGAATGCCTCACCGTTCTGCGATTGGGTGGTGAACGCCGCGAGCTTCCAACCGGGGCCGCTGGCTCCGTTGGCGATTGCGAGCGCCTTCGGTACCAACCTGGCCACCACGCTGGCAAGCGCGCAGGCCGCGCCGTTGCCAACCACGCTGTCAGGGACAGTGGTGAACGTCACCGATAGCGCCAAGGTCACGCGCGCAGCCGGGTTGTTCTTCGTCTCGCCCACGCAGGTGAACTTTCAGGTGCCGGCTGGCACGGCGGCGGGCCGCGCCACGGTAAGCATTGTGCGCCAGGACGGCACCAGCGTGAGCGGTGAAGTGTTGGTCGAAACGGTCGCGCCCGGCACGTTCTCGGCCAACGCGACCGGTGAAGGTGTCGGCCTGGTGGCGGCCGTGCGTGTGGACGCCTCGGGCAAGCAAACGGCCGTCCCGGTTTACAGCTACGACTCGACGACGCAGACGATCGTCGCCACTCCCATCGATTTGGGCGCGAGCACCGACAGCGTCTACCTGGTGATTTATGGAACCGGTATTCGCAACGGATCGGGTATCTCCGCGGCGAGCGCCGACGTCGGAGGCAAGGACGTTCCGGTTCTGTACGCGGCGGCGCAGAGCGAGTACGTCGGTCTCGACCAGGTCAACATCGGACCGCTGCCGGCCAAGCTGGCGGGCAAGGGCGATGTGGCCGTCGTAATCAAGATGGACGGTAAGCGGACTAACACGGTCACGGTGAACATAAAATGAGCGCGCAACCTCTGACAATCGCCGGCGCTGCCGCTGCAACACCGGTTGTGGACGCGGTCGCCTTTCAACGCTACGAGTACAAGTACGTGATCCCGGCATCGCTCCGCGAACCGATCTGTTCCTTCATTCGTCCGTACTGCGACATGGACCAGCATGCCGCGTGTGAACCGGAGAAGTTCTACACCATCTCGTCACTCTATCTGGACACCGACAGTTTCAAGACCTTCTGGGACAAAGAACAGGAAGTGCCGGTGCGCTACAAAATCCGCATCAGGACCTACGGCGAGCGCGCCGACGGACCAGTGAAGTTCGAGATCAAGCGCCGGTTCAATGAGATCTCCAGAAAGAGTTGGGTGGAAGTGCCGCGGCACTCCTGGCCGGACTTGCTGACTTCTCCGGCGAGCCGGCTGGCCGTGGGATTCAATTCATCCTCGCGGATGGCGCTGAACGATTTCGTGCAACTGGTGCGCGGCACTCGCGCCGCACCAAAAATGCTGGTGGTGTATGACCGGCAGGCATATGTGAGCCGCGTCGACCGCTACGTGCGCATTTCCTTCGACCGGCATCTCCGTTATCAGCCCATGCGCGATTACAATCTGCGCGGCCGCGCCGACGCCTGGCAATCGAATCAGGAAGCCGGCTCGAATCTGGTTCTGGAATTGAAGTTCATGACCTCAGCGCCGGTCTGGTTGCAGGATCTTGTGCGCACATTCGGGTTGCTGCGGCGCGGGTTTTCCAAGTACTGCACGGCCGTGTCGGGCTCGCTCGAAACCGGCGTGGTGGGCCGCCAACTCTTTCTGGCACTGAGTTCGCCCACGGCGGCGAGGGCACGATAATGGATCTGCTCGATAGCATGGTGGGAACCAGCGTGCCGGACGTTCGCGCGGCGCTGCTGAGTGTGTTGGCAGGATTCATCCTCTCGCACCTGGTGGCGGCGGTGTATGCCTGGACGCATCGCGGCCTGTCGTATTCGCGCTCGTTCGTCCACGCGCTCATTCTCGGCGGCGTGGTGGCGTCCATGCTGATGCTGGCGATCGGCAGCAACTTGGTTTGGGGCATCGGCATTGTCGGAACGCTGGCCATCATCCGCTTCCGGACGAATCTTCGCGACCCGCGCGACATGGTGTTTGTGTTCGCGGCATTGGCCGCCGGTATTGCCGCCGGCGTTCGAGCGTACGCCGCGGGCACGGTGGGCACGCTGATCTTCTGCGCCGCAGCGCTTTACCTCAACAGCATCGGGTTCGGCGCCCGCAACAGCTTCGACGGCCTGCTGCGATTCACACTTCCCATTAGCGGCGACGCGGCAGGCGGCATCGCGCCGCTGCTCAAAGCGCATTGCTCCAAAACCGTACTAGCGTCGCTGCAGCAAGTCGCGCTGGATGATCTCACCGAGTACGCCTACCAGATACGCTTCCGCCGCGATAACTCGCGCGAAGCGTTGGTCGAGGACCTGGAACGCGTGCCGGGATTGGCCAATTTGTCGCTGCTGTTGCAGGAATCGCAGGTGGACATGTAGCTGACGCCTGGAGGTAATGTGAACCATCCTCTTCCAATTCGTTCAACGGCGCGCGCGGTGCTGCCGCTACTGGTCTGGCTGGCCGCCGTGGCCGCGGCCTACTTTCTTTTCCGGCAGTCGGCGGGCGGCGGACAAGCCGTCGGCGTCGCCGAGGTCCGCGAGTTCACCGTGTCGCCAACCGAGATTGGACGCCTGGTTTCGCTCGAAATCGCTCGCGGGCAGAGTGTCGCCGCAGGGCAGGTACTGGCGAGGCTGGACACCGCCGCGCTACGGCAGGAGCTGGCTGTGGCCGAAGCCGAACTTCGCGAACTCGTGGCAAAGGTGCCGGCCGAGGACCGCGCCATCGAGCAGAGCGACCTCAGAATTGAACGATCGTTTCAGGCGGAACTGGAAGCGGCCGAAGTCGAGTATCAATCGAACCAGGCCGCCAGTGAACGCGCGCACGCGGAACTGGCGAGCGTGAACGAAGCACTGGCGCGCGAGCGAGGCCTTGTGGCGCGCCATCTGACCGACTCACGCCTGCTGAAGGAACTCGAAGCCCGCCGGACCGCGCTCATGGCGGACATGGAAGCGTGGCCGCGCCGCTTTCAGGCGCTCGACAAGCGTATTCGCGGTGCGCGCGAGCGGCTGCTGGCCTGGCGCGCGGATCATGGCGGAGCGGCCGGAGGCAGCGCCCGCCGCGAGCAACTGCGCCCGCTCGAACTGCGCATTCCCCGGCAGCGCGAATACCTGGAATTGCTGCGCACGCGCCTGACGAACATGGTGCTGCGCGCGCCGGCCGCCGGACGTGTCACCACCGTACTGGCCCGCGAAGGCGCGGTGGTGCGGCCGGGAGATCCCGTGCTGATGCTGGTGGCCGATGCGGTGCAGGTTGTCGGCTATGTCGAGGAAGAACGTGCTCCGCACATCTCGGTGGGCGACGCGGCGGCCATCAAAACACGCGCCGCCGGAAATCGCCGTGTCGATGGTACGGTGATCTCGGTTGCGAGCACGGTCTCGCAGATTCCGGCGCGCTTCTGGCCGTCGCCCACGCGTCCGCGATGGGGACGCGAAGTCTTCATACACTCCGACGGCAAGCTCGACCCTGGCCAGGCCGTGGACATCGTCTTCAAAACGAAAACTCCCGCGCCTGTGCATTTGGAGGCGAGACGATGAAGTTCGCCCGGCTGTGTGCGGTCGCGCTGGCTTTCCTTGTGCCGGAGCTCGATGCGGCGGACGCGAATCTCGCCGACGGGATTTCGGCGCGCGAAGCTGTCACGCTCGCGCTCGCGCGGAACCGCCAGCTTCTGGCGTTGCGGAAGAGTCGCGCCGTCGCCGAAGGTGCGGTGGCCGAAGCCAAGGTGCTGCCCGATCCCGAACTGCGCACCGGGCGCTTCGACTTCGAAAACGACCGCACCAGCGTGTGGAGCCAGGACTACAGCCTGGCGTTGCGATGGTCGCCGCCGCGCCCGTGGGAGCGGGGACTGAAAAGCAATCAAGCTCTCGGTCGGGTGTCCGAAGTGGCCGGCGAAATTGCTTCCGCCGAACAGCAACTCGCCACCGAGGTGCGCCTGCTCCACATGAGCATTGTGTTTCTGGACGAGCAAATCAGACTCGCCGATGCGTCGCTCAAGCTGCGCGAACAGATTGTCGATTTCGTCGCCTCGCAGGTGAGTGCCGGCGTGAAGAACGCGCTCGATCAAAACGTTGCCGAACTCGCCCTGTCCGATGCGCGGTCGCAGCCCAGCACGTACCGTCTGGATCGCCGCCTGGCCGTCATGCGCATGGCGTCGATGCTGGATCTTCCGCGATCCGAACAGTTGCGAATTCAGGTGGAGGACGCCCCACTCACGGCACCCTCGCATCCCCCAACCGCTGCGCCGATCCTTGACGCGGCACTAGCCCAGCGTCCGGAGCTTTCTGTCGCCGCCGCGCGTACTGCCGGAGCCACTGCACTGCTCCGTCTCAGGAAGAAGGAGCGCTATCCTTGGTTCTCCTTCTTGCAGTTCAGCCGGGAGTTCTCGCGCGGCGGCGCTCCGGACACCTGGGGCTTTCGCTTAGGCGTGGATCTGCCCATCTTCAAATGGGCCGGCGCCAGGCTGCGCGCGCCGCAAGCCGAGATCGAACAGCGGCAATTGGAAGCTGAAGCCGCCAAAAGCCGCATCGGTCTGGAGATCGATGAGTTCAGCGCGCGACTGCGCGAAACATACAGCGAGCTGCAGTTGCTGCGCGCGAGTGCCGATTCGCTGGCCAGCCGGGGCGTCGAACTTGCCGGCCGCATCGTTGCCGCCGGAGAAGGCGATCAATTGGTGCACCTCACGGCGGAAGCTCGCTTGATCGGCCGCCGTCAGGCCGTACTGAGCAAACTCGCCGAGTATCGCCGTCTGGAGATCGAACTCGACCGTGCCCTTGGCAAAGCCATCGAGCGTTGAGCCCGTTACAGCCAGTCGAACTTCTTCAACACCGCCAGCAGCACGATCGTCGACAGAACGATGGCTCCTAACGCAAGCACCAAACCGTGCGGAGAGTCCATACCCGGCAGTCCCTTGAGATTCATGCCGTAAAAGCTCGTAACCACCAACGCCGGCAACGCCACCGTTCCGAGTACCGTCAGCACCTTCATCACGCGGTTGGTGCGGTTGGCCACGCTCGACAGGTAGATATCGAGCGACCCGTTGAGCAAATCGCGCTGCGTCTCCACCATGTCGAGGCTGCGCGAAAGATGATCATAGACGTCGCGCAGGAACGGCCACATATCGGCGGCCACCCATCCGCCCGTGATGCGCTGCAAATGCCCCGCCACGTCCCGCGTGTTGGCCAGCACCCGCCGCATCTCGATTAACCCGCGCTTGGTCGAGAAGATCCGCTGCAACAATTCGGGACGCGGGTTTTCGAGAACTTCGTCTTCGAGCGTATCGATGGCGTCGTCGAAACGATCCAGAATCGGCAGATAAGAATCGACCACACCGTCCATGATTCGATACAGCAACTGGTCCGGCCGTTCCTCGCGCGCCGCCGCGCGAACCTGTTCGAGCGTCTTGCTCAGGGCCGGCCCGGGATGTTCTTCCACGGTGATGACAAAATCGCGTCCAACGAAGATGTCCAGATCGCCGATTTCAAGGTCGCCATTGTCGCCGCGCTCCACGGACTTGAGCACGGTGAACAGGTAGTTGTCGTTCTCTTCAACCTTCGCGCTTTGGTTACGATGGCGGCAATCCTCGACGTGCAACGGATGCAATCGGTATCGTTCGGCCAAACGGTCCAACTCGGCGTCCGCCGGGTCGCGGATCTCGTGCCAGGTCATATCCGATAGGATTAGCACTTTGCGTGAGGCTTGGTAAGATAGCGATTCATAAGGGAGGGGCTCGTGCGCTATTCAGCACTTCTTGCCGCCACACTCGTTGCGGTCACCGCAGGGCGGCTCTGCGCTCAACAAGGTTTCGTTTGGCCCAACGGCGCTCGCGCGGCGGTGGCGCTGACTTACGACGATGGCATCGATGCGCATCTCGATCACGCCATGCCGGATCTGGAAGGCCGTGATCTGCGCGGCACCTTCTATGTGCCCGGCAACTCCCCTTCACTTGCCAAGCGTATGGAGAAATGGCGCGCAGCCGCTGAACGCGGACACGAGTTGGGTAACCATTCCGTCTTCCATCCGTGTTTGCGCGTGAACACGAAGGGGCGCGAACGAACCTTCGTCACTCCAGAGCGCGACCTCGACAACTATACGCTTCGCCGCATGGCCGACGAGCTTGCCGTCAACAACACATTACTCCAGGCCGTCGACGGCAGGTCCCTTCGCACTTACGCCTACACGTGCAGCGACACAACCGCCGGCAGCGTGCCGTACACTGGCGTCCTGCGTCCATTGTTCCCCGCCGCGCGCGGTGGCGAGGATCGGGTGATCGTCCGTGATCTGCGCGCGCTCGATCTGCACCACGTGACCAGTTGGATGGTGGCCGACGTAACCGGCGACGATCTGATCGCTTTCATCAAAGAGGCGGTGGACGCTGGTGGACTCGCGGTCATCATGTTTCACGGCATCGGCGGCGGGCACCGCATCAACGTGGATCGCCAGGCACACCAGACGCTACTCGACTGGCTCGACCGGAACCGCAAGTCCGTCTGGACCGATACTTTCCTGCACGTAACCTCGCACATTGCGGCCGAGCGGCAACGCCTCGGCTGGAGAAACCCGCACCCATGAACTTCACACGCATCGCACTCCTCATGATTGCCGCCGTCGCTTCGGCGGCCAGCGGCCCTTGGGATCTCGCACGGTTGAAGCAAGCACCCGAGATAACTTGGGTTGAACAGCACGGGACGCTGCGTCCGCTCTATTACGCAAACGAACCGTATCGCGGCAAACCCACGCGCGTGTTCGCCTACTACGCCGTTCCCGAAAAGCTCTCCGGCAAAGCGCCCGCCATGGTGCTGATCCATGGTGGCGGCGGCAGAGCGTTCGCCGAGTGGGCTACGCTGTGGGCCAAGCGCGGCTATGTGGCCATCTCGATGGACCTGCGCGGAAACGGTCCCGACGGCAAGCGCCACGCCGACGCGGGTCCCGAACAAGGCAATCGAGAGATCTTCGACAACATCAAGGACGGTGTGCGCGAAACGTGGTCCTATCACGCCGTGGCCGCGGTGATCCGCGCGGTGTCGCTTCTGTCCGCGCGACCGGAAGTGGATCCGTCGCGCATCGGCGTCACAGGCATTTCCTGGGGTGGCTATCTCACCAGTATGGTTTCAGGATTGGACGACCGTCTCAAAGTCGCCATCCCCGTTTACGGCTGCGGCTTCATCTATCAGAACAGCCCGTGGGCCGCGGCGATCGACCGCCTACCCGCGCGTGCGCAGTGGGTCGAGAATTTCGATCCGTCGCGCTACCTCGGACAGGGACGCATGCCCATGTTGTGGGTGAACGGCACCAACGATTTCGCTTACGGCATGGACAATCATCAACTCAGTTACCGTTTGCCGAAGGGGCCGCGCACGCTCACCGTGACCATACGCATGAAGCACAGCCACCCGGATGGCTGGAAGCCCGAGGAGATCGGTCTGTTCGCCGACCAACACCTGCGCGGCGGAGTGCCGCTCGCGCGATTGAGCGCGCATCGCGGAAAGGGCGATATGATCGAAGTGCGCGCAAGCGGCCGTACGAAAATTCGCGAAGCCGCGCTGTGCTACACGCACGACTCGGGTGCGTGGAAGGATCGCTTCTGGCAGTCGTCACCGGCGGAAGTGAAAGGCAACCGCATCCGCGCCAAGCTGCCGGCTGCGCGCCCCATCGTGTTCTTCCTCACCGCCACCGACACGCGAGGAGCCACGGTCAGCACCGAGCACGAAACGCGGTAGCGGAGTTGCTGAAGAACCCGGGACAGACCACTCTGCCCGCTGTTGGGGCAGAGCAGCCTGTCCCGGGTTTTTCCTAGACAACCAGCATGCAATCGCCGTAGGAGTAGAAACGGTAATTGGCTTCCACGGCGTGCCTATAGGCATCCAGCACGAACTCGCGGCCGGCGAACGCGGCCACCAACATTAAGAGGCTGCTCTGCGGTAGGTGGAAATTCGTGAGCATAGCGCCGGTGGTTTGAAACCCGAAGCCCGGCTGGATGAAGAGGTCGGTCTCGCCCACAGTGGCGGCCAGTTCTCCTCGGCGGCGCATGACGCTTTCCATCGTTCGCACACTGGTTGTGCCCACGGCCACGATTCGGCGAGCAGCGCGCATCTTCGCCGCATTGTCTTCCGTCACGCGGAACAACTCCGGGTGCAGACGCCCTTCGCGCAGCATCTCTTCGTGTAACGGTTGGAACGTGCCCAAGCCGACGTGCAGCGTCACGTACGCCAGATCGGCGCCCGCCGCGCGACAGCGTTCGAGCGCCTCCGTGGTAAAGTGCAACCCGGCCGTGGGTGCGGCCGACGAACCCGGCTCGCGCGCAAATACAGTCTGATAGCGCACGCGATCGGCCGGTTCATCAGGCCGGTGCAAGTACGGCGGCAGCGGCACGTGCCCGATTTCATCGAGCTTGGCGAAGACGTCTCCGTCGTAGTCGAATCGCAGCGTACGTTCGCCGTATGCGCCTCGGCCCACGATTTCCGCCTCGAATCCTTCGGCGAACATCACGCGCTCACCCGTGCGCATCTTGCGTCCCGGGCGCACCAACGCTTCCCACACGCGCAAGTCGCTTCCAACCGGACGTACCAACAGCGCTTCCACGCGTCCGCTTAGATTCTCCCATCGCTTGGGATTGTTCTTGCCCACCGCGAGCGAATGCACGCCCGCGCGCTGCCCGTAAAGCCGCGACGGAAACACTTTCGAATCGTTCAACACCAAACAATCGCCCGGCGCGAGGTATTCGGGAAGGTCGCGAAACATGCGATCCTCCCAGCGCTGTTCGGCGCGATGAAGCACCAGCATGCGCGACGCCGCGCGGTCTTCCAGAGGCCGCACCGCGATGCGGTCCTCCGGCAGGTGATAATCGAAGGTAGGGATGATGTCCAAGTTCCCGGATTTCCAGTTCCAGAATATCAGCGGAGCACGCTCGTTTGCGCATTCTAGCTATTGAATCGTCCTGCGATGAAACGGCCGCGGCCGTAGTGGAAGACGGCACGCGCGTTCTCGCCTCCGTGGTCGCGTCGCAACTCGATACGCACGGCCGTTACGGCGGCGTGGTGCCGGAACTCGCTTCGCGCGAACACCTGCGCGCCATCGTGCCCGTAGTGCGCGAAGCCATGGAACGCTCCGCGAGCGCGTGGAGCGACTTGTCCGCAGTGGCTGCCACGGCTGGACCCGGTCTGGTCGGCTCGCTGCTGGTTGGTCTGACCTACGCCAAGGCGCTCTCGTTCGCGTGCGGCTTTCCGCTGGTCGCTGTCAACCACATCGAAGGGCACATTTACGCGGTGGTGCTCGAAGCCGCTGCGCGCGGCGAGCCGATTCCGTTTCCCGCCATCGCGCTGGTAGTGAGCGGTGGACACACGCACCTGTTCGAAGTCGACGAGCAGTTCCACTATCGCCTGCTCGGTAAAACGCGCGACGACGCGGCCGGCGAAGCCTTCGACAAAGTGGGTAAGCTGCTCGGCTTCGGCTATCCCGGCGGTCCGGTGATCGACCAACTCGCACCATACGGCGACGCCGAGGCTGTGCGCTTCACGCTGGCGCGCATGAAAGGTAATGCGCTCGACTTCAGCTTCAGCGGCTTGAAGACGGCTGTGCTGCGCTGGGTGAAGGCGCGCGATATGAGCGCGGAAATTGAAGCGCGGCGCGCGTTGTTGCGCGCGACGCCGCATCCCAACGTCGACCAGTGGCGCGAGGCGACGCCGCAGGCCACGCTCGATCTGGTGGCGAGTTTCCAGCGCACGGTCATCGAAGAACTGCTGCGGCGCGCACAGGCTGCCGCCGACGAGACCGGCGCCCGCTCGCTGATCGTTTCCGGTGGTGTGAGCTGCAACCAGGGTCTGCGCGCGGCCGCACGTTCGGCCAGGCTGCCGTACCCGGTGTATTTCCCGGCGCCGGGCTTGTCCACCGATAACGCCGCCATGATCGCGGCGGCGGCGTTCCCAAAACTCGCGCGCGGTGAGACGGCGGATTTCACTCTGCGCGCGCGAGCGAATCTGACGCTAGCGGAGTAGCCGATGCGAATCATCCTCGT
>CAZDIZ010000071.1:26950-29879 GCA_964505625.1 uncultured Solibacteraceae bacterium
TGCGCGCGCGAGCGAATCTGACGCTAGCGGAGTAGCCGATGCGAATCATCCTCGTTGTAGTCTTGATGGCCGCTACGTTGCTCGCCGACGGCGGCTGGCGCGCGGGGGCCGCGAAAGTGAACGTCACTCCCGATGGTCCCATATGGCTCTCCGGCTTCGCCAATCGCAACCGTCCAAGTGAAGGTGTGTTGCAGCCGATCTGGGTGAAGGCGCTGGCGCTCGAAGATGAATCCGGCGCCGTCGCCGTGATTGTTACTAGCGACCTGCAGGGTTTCAGCCGCGCCATGAGCGATCAGATCGCCGCCGCTGCGGCCGAACGCTACAAACTGCCGCGCGAGCGCCTTCTGCTCAACGCGTCACACAACCACAGCGCGCCGGCGACCAGCGATGTGCTGCCGCTCTACTACGACCTCAAGCCCGATCAACAGGCCGTGGTGGGCCGCTACACGCGCGAACTGCCGGGCAAAGTGCTCGATGCCGTTGGCACGGCGATCTCGAACCTGCGTCCGGCCACGCTGTCGTTCGAACAAGGTCTCGCAGGGTTCGCCGTCAACCGGCGGCGTTCGCGTCCCAACACGCGCCACTTGCCGGGACCTGTGGATCAGGACGTGCCGGTGCTGGCTGTGCGTGATGCATCCACCAATGTACTGAAGGCTGTGCTGTTCGGCTATTCCTGCCACACGACCACGCTGGCCGGATATCAGATCAGCGGCGATTGGGCGGGCTTTGCGCAAGCCGCCATCGAAAGCAGGCATCCGTCCACAGTGGCCCTGTTTCTGAACGGAAGCGGCGCGGACTCCAACCCCCTGCCGCGCTATCACGGCACGGATCCCGAGCTTGTCCCCTATTCGGTGACGCTCGCTGAATCCTACGGCCGCATCCTGGGCGCCGCTGTGGATCTGGTCTTGCACGGCAAGATGCGGCCGGTGACCGGCACCGTCCGATGCGCGTACGGAGTGGCCGAATTGCCGCTGCAGCAACCGCCTTCGCGCGAGACGCTCGATGCCGCCGCGCGTGGCGGCGACGTCCTGCGCAGCCGCCACGCCAAGCATCTGCTCACCGTGCTCGACCGCGACGGCAAGCTGCCAATGAAGTGGCCGTATCCGGTTCAAGTGTGGCGCCTGGGCGCGTCGCTCAACCTAGTGGCGCTCACTGGCGAGCCCGTGGTGGACTACGCGCTACGTTTTAAGCGTGAGTACGGCTGGGAGAACACCTGGGTGTCGGGCTACAACACCGACCTCACCGCCTACATCCCATCGTTGCGCGTGCTGAAAGAAGGCGGCTACGAAGGTACCGACGGCGTGTGGGAGTACGGAATTCCTGCGCCGTTCGGCTGGGCCGTCGAAGAGGTCATCGCCAACGAAGTAGCCGAGTTGATGTCACGCTGTTCACGCTAACCGCCGCTCGCTCATCCTGTGTCATCATTAAAATTGCTAAATGTAGAGGTCCGATGAGCCCTCAGCTCTCGGTGGTCGTCCTCACCTGGAATCGCGGAGAACTGCTCGCAAAGTGCCTGGCGACGCTGTTGGCGCAGGACTGCGCGCCGTCAGAATACGAAGTTGTCGTGGTGGACGACGGTTCCGAGGACGATACCCGTGACGTAGTGGGTGCACTCGTGCCGCGGCACGCGAATCTCCGCTATATTTGTCAGCCGCACCGGGGAATACCGGCGGCGCGCAACCGGGGGCTCGCCGAAGCGCGCGGCGGTCTTATCGCTTACGTCGCGGACGATTACGAGCTCGCGCCGGATTACGTGCCGACCGTCCGGCGCCTGTTCGCCGAACAGCCGGAACTGAAGGTCGTGCGATTCAAGATGGTGGCGGCTGGCCGAGGCTTCAGCGACCGCGTTGGCCACATGTATTACACCCTCAGCACGCTGCAACGGCTGGTTCCTGTCGACGGAAATACTCCCAGTTCTCTCGAACGCCTGCGCAGCGTGGCGCGCTATCGCGAGCATGCCACCACCAAACATAACCTGGAAGCGGCCGGGGGAGCGGCGTACCGCCGGGAGGTGTTCGACATCGCCGGAACGTTCGACGAGTCGCTTCTGCGCTCTGAGGACAGTGATCTGGCGGCCCGGTTGCGGCAGCACGACATTCCGATCCTCTACTACCCGGATCATTGCATCCGCCGCCACTACGAACCGTACTTCAGCGAAGCCCTGGCCAGGAGCTTCCGTACCGGCATGAACCGATACCGGTACCACCGGAAGCATCGATCGTACAGCGGAGCCGTAGCGGAAAAGCTGTTCGCTCTTGCCGCCGCGCTGGTGCACAGCAAGTGCAATAGCCGATTGACACTCTTTCTCCTGGACTACCCGTGGCTCACGCTACTGGAAGCGGCAAACAAGCTAGGTTTCCTGACCGCGGCGATCAAGCGATCCTAGCGCCTCGACTCGGCCGCTACTTCGGCGTGGCCATTTCGTAGCGTTTGGTTTTGTCCCACTTGCGTTCGCGGCCGATGACGAAGTCGTCGTAGAAACCCGCGGCCACCAGTGGAATCCACATCTGCGCGTAGGTGAAGTACATCAGACACGCCAGCAGGATGTTCTTCGGCGTGTCCTCGCCCGGCTCGCAACCGAGCGCGATGATCAGTTGCAGCACGAACGTCGTGAAGGCCACCACCCAAATGATGCTGTAAGGCCCGGCGATGCTCAACTCGACCACACCCGTCGCCAGCAGCACCAGCAGAATGTCGGAAATCAGCACGGCCAGGAAGAAGATGTAGTAGAGCGACAGCGAATAGAGCAGCTCGAAGCCGATACGCCGGGGCCGCGTCTTCAGCAGCGACTTGGCGAACTTGCGGAACACGTAGTTGGACCCGCGCACCCAACGGCGCCTCTGGCGGAACCAGTGAACGAAACGCTCGGGCTCTTGCTCCCAAGTGATCGAATTCGGGATGAACTGGATCTGGTAGCCGGCCTGATAAA